>JBKDSV010000013.1:0-1451 GCA_046340795.1 Cyanobacteriota bacterium
CGAGGTGCCCTAATGTGCTGCCCCGCAAGTTCATGCATCATCCCCGGCTCAGTCCGTGCGCCTCGCTGCCGTCATCAGCAAGGACTACAAGCGAGACACCCATCGAAGGATCCAAAGCGCATTTGCGGGTCTCTACACTAGGACCACGGCGACATCCGCTTCAAGGATAAACCTTATCTAATCGAAGTAAAGTGGTTCCACTTTTTGCCTGACAGACCAGTGAGAATCAGGACTCATCACCTCGTTACTGGAGCCATATTGAATGAATGCGGACACAGAAGCCCAGTCAAAAACTTTTATACCTATTGAAAAAGCCGGATCAACCAAAACGTCCCGAAACATGCCCGCACCAACCAGTCTCCAAACTCCATCGCCTTGCCGGTTCTCGATTACAGCAGCAACACGTTTCATGGCTTCAGCCAAAAATGGATGCCGAGGAACGCAAGAATAAATAAAACCATTTGATACGAGTGGCGCAAGCATATTCGGCCTCCGCAATAAAACCAGCGGGCTCTTGAGATCAAGCCAGTGATGCAGTGGTTCGAGACAATGCGTAGCCGCATCAATCCACACACCACCGCAGGCATGCAGATAAGCCACTCTGAATACGTCCGCCTGCATTGCGGGCAGCCTAATGCTGAGGAATGCCTTTCGTAATGACTCACCGTAGAGATGTCCAAAGGCAGAAGCGGCTGAGATGCGATTAAAACAAAGATAGCTAAAATCAGGATTGGCTATTCGCCAGTTATCCATCCTTTGTCGTAGCAAGGAAGGGGGATCCCCATCATCCCAATACTGCACCACCCGATTGGAAACAAACGAGTAATCCATGACATTGCAGACTCACAACAAGAGTCATGATAGTCATTGATGGTTCGTGTCTTGACATCCGAAGTAAAGTGTCATAGTGAGCTGGTTGCTTGTACCCGTTCAGAGCCCAGAATGCGCCGATGGCAAAATGCAAGCCTATTCACTCTACTGACGGAGCAGAGATGCAGCACTGATTTCCTCTTGTCCTCAGGGATCTGGCAACAGCGATGGCATCTCCCCGCCGCGGTGGTGGGCAACCCACGCCTGCTCCAGAAATGGCCAAATATCGCGCCCCTGTTGTCGCAACGTGGTGGTGACAGTCAGCAGTCGGCTGCGGCAGATGGCGCCTTGGCGGGATTGGACGCCATGGCTGATCTTGCGCTGGATCACCGACTGGCGCAGGGCACACTCGGCGGCGTTGTTCGTGGGTTCGATGCCCTTGATTTTCAAGAAAGTCCAGAGGCCAGCGGCCACGGGCAGCAACCGCCGGCAGGTGCCGACCTGACTGACGGACACAACCCCGAGAAGCCTTGCGACAGGATGGGTCTCAGAGCATTGGGTGGGCCGGGAGCCATGAGAGCTTGGGGTTGCGAGACCAAACCAATCCCTCCTGGACTCCCGTGCCCGGCTCCATGGTGAGC
>JBKDSV010000014.1:0-34673 GCA_046340795.1 Cyanobacteriota bacterium
CCTTTTTGATGGTTTCACTCCAACCAAGAAGGAGTTCTGGCTGCTTCGATTGGGCGACTTCGGACGGCCAGAAGTCGTATGGGCGCTACCAGTAGCGTCCCCATGCTGGTCAGACGCTATATCCACCCCCTGAACGGTTACTCGCCCGCCACAGTGGCTGAGGATGGCAGTGGTAATCTGATTTATACCTTCAGCCGCACAGGCTCCAGCTCCAGTGCCCTGACTGTGAACTACACCGTGGCGGGCAGCGCCTCCCTTGGCATTGATTACAGCGGCATCGCCGCCACGCCAGCCAGCAAAACGCTCCGCTTTGCCGCTGGCGCTGGCACCGCGCAAGTGATCGTTAATCCCACTCCAGACACCACAAGTGAGACCAACGAAACCGTTCTTCTCTCCCTTGCACCGGGTAGCGGCTACACCATCGGCACAGCAACTGCCGTCAGCGGTACCATCCGCAACGACGACATCATTGGCACAGACGCTAACAACACGCTGATCGGAACAGAGGAAGAAGATTACATTTTTGGTGCGGCTGGCCTGGATAGATTGCGTGGCAACGGCGGGAATGACCGGCTGGCTGGGGGCGCCGGCGCCGACACGCTTACGGGCGGTGCTGGCGCCGACTCCTTCCTCTTCCAGTTCCGCCAGTCAACCCTGACCCAAACCGACCGCATCACTGATTTCGCCATTGGCGTAGACCGACTGGATCTGCTCAGCGCCACAGGCGCGGCATTGCCGCCGCCGACCAGCTTCAGCCGGGCTGGAAACACCGCTGCCGTCACCATGAACGGTGTGGTGGCCTCCGTCTTCACTGACGCCAACGGGGCCGCCGCGGGCAACCAGCCCCTGGCGGCCAATGCGGCCGCCCTGGTGCGGGCCACCGCTCCAACACACGCTGGAACCTATCTGCTGATCAACAACGGGGTGGCGGGCTTCCAGAGCGGCATTGACCTGCTGGTGAACATCAGCGGCAACACTGGCTCCCTGCCCGCTCTGGGGTCGATTCCCATCAAAGACTGGTTTGTATGAAGACCAAATTCCTATAACAATTCTTGTTCATTGGAGCAGGAGCTAGTGTGCCGTCCTGCAAATGCGCTGTGGCTCTTTTGCTGGGTGTCTCGCCCGGAGCCCTTTCCGAGAAAGGCATCTGAACGCGCGGACCAAGCTGAAGACGACACGTGAGTTTACGGGACTGCACGCTGGTATGCCGTCCCGTAAATATGCTGTGGATCCTTTGCTGGGTGTCTCGCCTGTAGTCCTTGCTGATGAAGGCATCGAGGCGCACGGACTAAGCCGGGAATGATGCATGAACGTGCGGGGCGGCACACTAGCCAGCGAGGTCCGTGACAGGAAGGGACTTCACTCCGGCGGGCAAGGGGGAAGCGGGATTTTTCGAGGTGCCCTTGAGTTGTCGTCGCAAGGGCGGCTCGAACAATCAGTGCTGGCCTGTTGAAGGCTGGCCAGCCCGATCCGTGGCGGCAAAGGAGCTCACTCGGGGACACGAGAGGGACGGGGAATTGTTCGAGGTGCCCGCAAGTGTGTTAAGGCTTTTTAATCAGGCCACTGATCCGAGCTGAGAGGCAAAACGCGTTGAGACATCTGACCTGATGATCCAGACAATGCATTGAGACCTCCGCCAGTCCTGGGAAAGGAGTTTGTTCCGAACAGACCTCCGGTAAAGGCCATTAGGACACTTGATTAGGCAGCAAGCTCCGGCAATCCCAAACCGAGCCACTCGGGTAGGAACAGCAGGCAAGCCCAGCCTTGGCTTGGAATTGGTCCCAGGGCTGCCTCAAGGTCAAGTTGAGGTCCCGCAAATGGAGCTGAAGAACGCGAACCGTCCTGGCTGGGCATAAATGACGACGGGTCTGCCGATGGACAGGCGCCCTGATCCCCAGCTTCCACAGGACGCTTGGTCAGCCCTGGAATGGTCCAGAGCACCAGCGGAGCTTTCTGCCTAAGGAGACTCTGGACAACCCCTCAGCGGCACCTGTGAGAGCGTGGAGCTCCCAGTTGGCGCAAGGGACAGCTTCCACTGGCGACCAGTTGTCCAGAGCTTCCCTAGTGAACAGGACAAGCGTTAGGGAGTCACTGGAACATCCCTCGGCAGCACCTGTAAGAGCGTGGAGCTCTCAGTTGGGCCAACGCCTCCCGCAGGCGGCCGCTTTTCCAGAGCTTCCTTAGGCAAGCTGGCACAACGCTTGAGCGACCCAAGGAGCACCTTCGAGGAGTCAGTGCTCCTTGGGGTGAGGGGGCATCTCGGATGTGCGCAACATCGCCACAAACCAACCGGTACCGACAATCACCAGAGCCAGAACACCAGCGGAAATGCTCACGCGCACCATCAACAACGGCACGAGCACGGGAACCAGCAAGGAGCCCACCAGGGGAGTGGCGGCAACAATGGCCTTCAGGACGGGGGAGGGGGGAGAGGGGGCAGTGGTCATGACATCAGAACCATTCGGCGATGGCTTGATGGGCGGGGTTGCTGTGGTCTTCCGGTGTGGAGCGGCGGAATTCCAGCGTGATGCTCCGCTTCTGCTCCCCATCGGCTGCCACCGCTTCGATCGGATAGACCTGCTGCCCGTCCCGGAAGGGCACCTGAATGCGGAACGTGCCATCCGCCGAGAGGGGCACCTCTTCTCCACCGATCATCAACCGCGCCGAGGGGTCCGTGGCGCCGTAAACAATCAGCTCCGCGTCAGCCACCAGCCAGAACGACCGCTGCCGTGACCCCACGCCACCCGCGCCGGATTCATTCCGCCCGGAGGCCCAGATCCCCGCTGCAGACAACTGGCCACCGGCTCCAGTGTGCAGACCACTGCCCTCCTCCAGCTCGTGGAAGGCCTCCGATCCCCGACCAAACCGCCGCCAGCGGGCTGTGGCGGTTTGATAGAGGCGCTCATGCAGGCCCGAATCCCCTGGCTCCGAGGGGGTCGGCAGCGTGGTGGTGGGGGCCGATTCGAGAGAGAAGGGAATGAACTGATCGAGGATCTGCTCGCTCGGATGGAGAGCCGGCACCCGGGCCACCGAAGAAAGGGCCAGAGAGATCCAGCCACCGCCGCCCTTGCGATAGCCCAGCTCCACCCGATAGTCACGATCGGAGAGGGGCACCGGCAAGTACCACTCCGTGGCGTGGCTGTCGACCACCACTTCCTGGAGCGTGTGAGGGTGGGAGGAGCCACCCGCCAGACCGGTCACATCCGCCACCCGCAGACAGAGCTGCAGAGCGCCGCTCTGCAAGGCCTGATCACGATCGACGTCGCTGATTTCCCAAAACACGTAGGCCCACTGAGGATCCCGGGGCAGAAACACCACCCGTGTCTCCTCCTCAGGTCGGGGTGCTGGTGCCAACCCCGCTTCAAGGCTAGACAGGGAGATGTCCGGATTGTCTTGCCGGCTACTGATGGCATCCATCAGTTCCTCCTTGGTTTTGCGGCTGTAAAGCGTGATGCCAAGCTCACTGGCGATGTGACGCAACTGACGCAACGTCATGAGGGCCAGGGAAGACAGGGCGTTCTGACTCACAGCTCAAGATTTCGTTTGGGATCAGTCTGCAGGATGACCCGCGTCTTTGATCCGACATGGCCGTGCCCCTCAGTGCTTGCTGACGGGCACGGCTGGAGGTTTCGGTTGCGGAGGCGCTGACGCGCCAGCTCCACTGTTGTCAGCGGCCGATGCTGCGGTAAGGCACCTTGGCCAGGTAATCCATGGCCGTGTTGCCCGCAGGCGCCCCACCCACTCCGCGCATGGCGGGGAGGGTGCGCACCCAGGACAGATAGTCCTCGGGATAGCCGCCGCGGCGCTGCTGGGCGCGCTCGGGGAAGGAGCGGGCTGTGCCGGTGTAAACGATTTGAGGGAAGCCCAGGATGCCCCGGTAGTAGGCGTCGTAACGGGGGGAGGTGATGTTGAACGGGGTCTCGCCCACCTGCCGCGATCCCACCACGCGGTTGCGGTGGTAGGGAACCGTGTCGTATCCGAAGGCATCCAGATACTCCGCAGAGTTGAGGATGTCATCCACCATGCCCTTCACGCCGCGGGTCATCAGCACAGCTGACCAGGCGATTTCCTCCGACCGGCCATGGGTGGGACGCCCCAGCAACTTCTCCACCAGATGGCGGGCCACTTTGTAGTTGCTGTTCAGGTTGTAGAAGCTGCGGGTGAAGGTGTCCGAGAGACACAGGGAGCGGATGAAATCCCGCACCGTGATCTGGCCATCCCGCAGTTGGCTCTCCAGGGTGCGATCACGATCCACCTTGAAGGCATGAAAAAAGATCTGGCGGTAGGCCGACTCAATGACAAAGTTCTGGTCCTCCCGATTCATGGCCTTCTCCATGGAGGCGGCCCTGGGGTCTTCGTCGGACCCGATGCGGAAGGGACTGACCCTGGAGTTTTGAGTGATGGGGGCGTAGTTGAGGAGGGGGAGAGCCACGCGAGGTCAGGCATCCGTCGGAGGGGATCGTAGAAGTATGGCCCCACAGGCCCCAGGCCCCTCCCGCCAGGGCTCACAGTCCGTAACGTTCGACCGCTCTCACCAGCCGAGCGGCGAGAGGGTCGTTGCGGCAGCCGCCGCTCCCGTCAGCTGCGCCGGGGCCGCGCCGCTGGCGGGAGCGGTGATCCGGGTTTCGATGCAGAACGTGGCCGTGTTGGAGAGCCCCTCCACCGTGCTCATGCGAATGCGCACATCCGGTCCGGCAAAACTGAAGCGCTCCACGCTGGTCATCGTTTCGTAGTCGGTGCTGAGCACCAGGACCTCCGGACCCTCCATGCGGAAATGTCCCGCCACGGGAGACGTTTCGGCATAGCCGCGGTCGCGCAGCAGCAACCCTTGCCGACCCCAACCGTCCGTGGGGATCAGACCGAAGACGCTCTCCCCCTCGTGGGATTGTCCCTTCTGATCCCAGGCCATCGAACCGCTCCAGCGCACCTGGCAACCACCCACCAGACCTTCGGGAGCCTGCCCGTGCAGGCTGGCGATGGCCAGCAGGCGTGGATCCTCCGCCCTGAGCTCCACCACCTCAATCCATGAGCCACCGGGTTCCGCCCGGCGATGCAGCAGGTGATGGCTGCTGCGACGCGAGCGCCAGCGGCCACAGCTGCGCTGGAAAAAGCTCAGCGCGGTCTCCCTCCTGTCCTCCATGGCCAACACCCTCATCGGACGAACTCCGCGGTGATGATCGCAAGGCCAGCTGCGCGGCGGGAGCCTGCGCAACCTCTCTGAAGGAATGCTGACCGGTGACGGGATTGCTCACAGCCGCCACCCCCGCCCCGGCCACCAGCGTGGTGGCGGCGTTGACAGCTGCCCTCTGCTGGACGGTGGCCACCGTGCTGTGGCGTCGCCTGCCCGCCTCCTGGACGGCCCGCCGGCTGAATCTCTGCAAAACCCTCCTGGCCTTTCTTCTGCAGCTGCCCCTGCTGACCCTCGTGCGTTGGCCGGCGGCCCAGGGCGGGGCTCTGTGGCTCCTGGCCCTGAGCGGTGTGGTGGGGATCGCCTGGGGCGACAGCCTGTTCTTCAGCGCCCTGCGGCGGCTGGGCAGTCGCCGCAGCCTCACCCTCACCGCTGGCGGCCCCGCTCTGACGGCGCTCGCCGGCCTGGTGACCCTGCGGGAACAGCCCCGGGCCGACCAGTGGTTGGGCATCGCTCTGATCAGCCTGTCGGTGGTGCTGGTGGCCCGTCAGCGGCCGCCCGATTCGCAGGGGGAGCCTCACGCACCCACCGGCCTGCCCTGGGCGGGCCTCGGCCTGGCCCTGGCGGCGATGGCCTGCGGCAGCGCCGGTGCCCTGCTCGCTCGGGTGGCCCTGCGCTCCGGCGAGGTGCCCGTCCTGCTGGCCTCGACGGTGCGTCTGGGAGCCGCCAGCCTGGCCCTGACGCCGGTTGTGGCGGAGCTGGGCCCCTGGCCAGCCCCGTGCCCCTCGCTCCTGAGGCGCTGGCCCACCCTCCTGGTCGCCACCGTGCTGGGCACCAGCCTGGGAATCCTGCTGCAGCAAATGGCCCTGACAGGGCTCCCCGGCGGTCTTGCGGTCGCCCTTCTGTCCACCTCCCCGGTGATGGCCCTCCCCTTCGCCCGCTTGGAGGGAGACCGGCCGGGGCGCGGTGGACTGCTGGCCGCCCTGGCGGCCAGCGCCGGAGTCAGCCTGGTGGCGGGGGTGTTCCCACCGTTGGCGCGCTGGATGGCGTCGGGCGCTTGAGACGGGCGTCCGCCTGGGCGCTCACCCAGGCCACCAGCGCCTCGATCGGCAAATCCAGGGGCGACTGGCCATCGCGGGCGGCGATCAGCCGCAGGGGATCCTGCAGACGGCAGAGCTGATCGACAAACGCCGCCTGAAAGGCGGGATCGTCAGCCAAGGGGGCCTGACGAGCGACCCAGGCCTCGATGTGGGCCCGCTCGGGAAGCCGCTCGGGCGTGTCGGTGCTGGCGGCGATGGCCTGAAACGTACGCAGACCGTGAACCAGGAGGCTCAGAACGTGGCGTTCGAGAGCGGGCAGCGGGGTGCCCGCCAGGCGTTCCTGATCCTCAGGGGTGAGCATCGGCAGAGCGGGGGCAGGGCTGGAGTCGGAAACCGCACGAGTGCCCCTCCTGCAGCCGCCAGTGGACCCGCTCCACTTGACAATCCGGGAAGGTGAGCCGGAGCAGGAGCAGTTCCTGATCACAAACCTGGGGAAACTCCTCGGCAATGCGCATCACGGAGCAGTGGTGCTCACGGATCAACCAGGCTTTCTGGGCCGGCTGAGCGTTCGGATCCGGACTCAGATCCGCGACATAGCCCTCGGCGCGGCGGAGCTCGGTGAGGCGCTCCAGCCGCTCCTCCAGCGAGCCGGATCCGATCTGCTGCCGATACCGTCGGGCCTTCTCCTCGGCCTGCTGCTCCATCAGGTTGGACACGGTGTCGGCGGGGAGCGTGGCTGCCATGGACTGGAGCAAGCCGAGGGCGAAGGTTTCGCTGCCGTCGCCGAATCGCTCCTGCCCCCGGTGCGTGAGACGCCAATGGTTGGTGGGACGCCCGGGCCCGGTCACAGCGGCGCTGGCCTCCACCAGAGCGTCTTCTTCGAGACTGCGAAGGTGGCGGCGCATGGCCTGTACGGAAACCCCCAGCAGGCCGGCCAGATCGGTCGCGGTGGCCTCGCCCCGGCGCAGCAGGAGCGCCAGCACGGCGTCGCGGGTGGCCAGGGGGGGATCGAGCGGTGGCGCGTCGGCGCTGGCCACAAGATGCGGCGCCAGGCCAGGCCTGTTGCGCTGATGTGGGGGGTGGCGGACGCTCATGGGGGGCAAACTTGGCGGCTCTTCGCACACAACCGCAGCCTCCACGATGCCACGAGTGGAGAGGAAGTGGGGAGTGGCGGAATCAAGTGCGCCAGGGACAAGACACAATGGGCAGCACCGAAGGCCGCCCGGGATGCCCTAGGCTGCGGTGGATTACGAAACACCAACCTTTCGTAATCCACCTCTCCGCCCCCGCGCCCGGAGTCCGTTCCTCCGCCTGTCCCCTCCAGAGCAGCCGTGACCCCTTCTGATGCCCCGTCCTCCCCAGCCAGTGCGGCCACCGCTGCGTCCTCGCCAACGGCCCCGGCCAGCGGCAGCCTGGAGGTGATCCGCAAGTTCGCCGAAACCTACGCCCAGCGCACGGGCACCTATTTTTGCTCCGATCTCGGCGTGACAGCCGTGGTGCTGGAAGGCCTGGCCCGCCACAAAGACGACCTGGGCGCGGCCCTCTGCCCCTGCCGCCATTACGAAGATAAGGAAGCGGAAGTGTCCCAGGCCTTTTGGAACGGCCCATGCGTGCCGATGCGGGAGCGCAAGGAATGCCATTGCATGCTGTTTCTGACGGAAGACAATCCTTTCAAAGGGGATCGGCAGACCATCAGCCTTGAAGAAATCAAATCTCACGCCACGGGCTGATCGGCCCAGCCTTCCATGAGCAGCACAAGCCTCGAGAGTCTGGTCGCAACGCCGTACAAGTACGGCTTCGTGACAGACATCGAAACCGAAAAATTCAACAAGGGGCTCAACGAGGAGGTGATCCGCAAGATCTCCGCCATCAAAGGAGAGCCAAGCTTTCTTCTCGACTTTCGCTTGCGGGCCTATCGCCACTGGCTCACCATGGCGGAGCCCGACTGGGCTTCTCTCCACCACCCGCCGATCCATTTCCAAGATATTATTTATTACGCTGCGCCCAAGCAAAGTGAAAAGAAGGCCAGTCTTGACGAAGTGGATCCAAAGTTATTGGACACTTTTGAAAAACTGGGCATCCCTCTGAACGAACAGAAAAGGTTGTCCAATGTCGCCGTTGATGCCGTCTTTGATAGCGTCTCCATTGCCACCACGTTCAAAGAGAAGCTGTCTGAGCACGGGGTGATCTTCTGTTCGATCAGCGAGGCCGTGCGTGAACACCCCGACTTGATCGAGCAATACCTCGGCACTGTCGTGCCCCCAAACGACAACTTCTTCGCCAGCCTGAATTCCGCTGTCTTCAGCGATGGTTCCTTTGTTTTCATTCCTAAAGGAGTGGAGTGTCCGATGGAGCTATCCACTTATTTCCGCATCAATTCTGGTGACACAGGCCAATTTGAGCGCACGTTGATCGTTGCGGAGTCGGCTGCCTCGGTGAGCTACTTGGAAGGCTGCACAGCGCCGATGTTTGACACCAATCAGCTGCATGCGGCGGTGGTGGAACTCGTGGCTCTCGACGACGCGACAATTAAATACTCCACCGTTCAAAATTGGTATGCAGGTGATGCCAATGGAGTCGGAGGAATTTATAATTTCGTTACCAAGCGTGGCCAATGCCGTGGTCGTCGCAGCCGCATCAGTTGGACCCAGGTGGAAACAGGTTCCGCCATCACCTGGAAGTATCCAAGTTGCGTGCTGCAGGGGGCGGAATCTGTCGGTGAATTTTATTCTGTTGCACTCACCAACAATCATCAGCAGGCGGATACGGGCACAAAAATGATTCACATCGGGCCGCGCACCCGCTCCACCATCGTCAGCAAGGGCATCAGCGCCGGGCACTCCACCAACACCTATCGGGGCTTGGTGCAGATTGGTCCCAAGGCCGTTGGGGCTCGCAATTTCAGTCAATGCGACTCCATGCTCATCGGCGACCAAGCCGGAGCCAACACCCACCCTTACATCCGTTCCCAGCAGCCTGAGGCGGATGTGGAGCACGAGGCGAGCACCTGCCGCATCTCAGAAGATCAGCTTTTTTATCTGCAAAGCCGCGGCATCGGTCTGGAGGAGGCTGTTTCGATGATGGTGAGCGGATTTTGCCGCGATGTGTTCAATCAGTTGCCCATGGAATTCGCCGCGGAAGCGGACAAACTCCTGGCCCTCAAGCTGGAAGGTTCCGTTGGCTGATGCGTCCAGCCACCCGATGGTTGGTTTTGCTCGCTGAAGTTGCTTTTACCCCCTGCCGTTCTTGCCCCCTGCCCCTCTGAGCCAGCCGTGATCCGACCCGATGCCCCCATCCTGCTGGAGATCACCGATCTCCATGCGCAGATTGACGATCAGCCCATCCTCCATGGCGTCAACCTCACCATTCGCGCCGGGGAGATTCATGCCCTGATGGGCCGCAACGGCAGCGGCAAGAGCACCCTGTCGAAGATTCTGGCTGGCCATCCGGCCTACACGGTGACCGCCGGACGGGTGCGATTTGAGGGCGAGGATCTGCTCGCCCTCCCACCGGAGGAGCGGGCGCGCCGCGGGGTGTTTCTGGGCTTCCAGTACCCGGTGGAAATTCCCGGCGTCAGCAATCTGGAATTTCTGCGAGTGGCCACCAATGCCAGGCGCCAACAGATGGGGGAGGAGGAGCTCGACATCTTCAGCTTCGAAGATCTGGTGCGCGAGCGACTGGGGGTGGTGCAGATGGATCCAGCCTTTTTGGATCGCAGCGTGAATGAAGGCTTTTCGGGAGGCGAGAAGAAGCGCAATGAGATTTTGCAGATGGCCCTGCTCACGCCACAGGTGGCCATTCTTGATGAAACAGATTCCGGCCTCGACATTGATGCCCTGCGCATCGTGGCGGGGGGCGTGTGTCAGCTGGCCGGTCCCAATAACGCCACCCTGCTGATTACGCATTACCAACGGCTGCTGGACGCGATCACCCCGGATTTCGTGCATGTGATGGCCGCAGGCCGCATCCTGCGCACCGGGGGCAAAGAGCTCGCCCTGGAGTTGGAGCAGCGTGGTTACGACTGGGTGGATGAGGACTTGGCCGCGCTGCGGGCTTCCGTCCCGTTGGAGACGCGCTGATGCCCACCCTCTCCCCCCTTCCCCACACCGTCACAGCCCCTCCGGGCAGCGACTGGTTGCGCTCCCTGCTCGACGCCTGTTCTGCGGCGATGCCCGCCGCCGCCGAGGATCCTCTGCAGGAGGAACGGCCCGCCGCCCGAAGGACCCTGGAGATCAGCGGCCTCCCGGGGAGGCGACAGGAAGCCTGGCGGTTCACCGACCTGTCCTTGCTCACCCGACTGGCCCCTGGGCCCCTGGCCCCGGAAACCCATCCCAGTCCCCCCTTGCCCGCTGCCACAGCCGATGCCTGGCGTCTCGATCTTGGGGATCGCGACGCCCTTCCGCTGGCTGCCTGGCCCGAGGGCATCGAGCCATTGACAGGCCCTGAGCGGCAACACGCCCTCGGCCGCGTTCTGGCGGACACGGGCGTGCACAGCAACTGGGCGGTGGCCCTCAACAGCGCCATCGTGCCCGACGTCCTTGCCCTGCGGATCCGGGGAGCGGTCAGCCCCTGCCTTGAGCTGGTGAGCCAGGCTGGCTCGCGCACGGGTGTGTTGCCCCTGCGTCTGTTGCTCCTGCTGGAGGAGGGAGCCTCCCTGACGTTGCTGCAGGTGCACGAAGCTGCGGGCCCCAGCCTCACCAGCGTGGTGATGGAAGTCGAGCTCGGGCGTAACGCCAGCCTTCAGCACGGATTGCTGGCCCGGGGCGCGGATAGCGGCGCGCTGCTGGCCGTGACAGCTGTCCAGCAAGCGCCCGGAAGCCGCTACTCCCATGCAAGCCTCTGTTCCGGCTGGGGACTGGCCCGCCAGGAACCCGTGATTCTTCAAGGGGATGGTCAGGCCAGCACGCGCCTGCGGGGTCTGCACTGGCTGAGCGGACGCCAAATCGGCGACACCCACAGCCGGGTGCGCTTCGCCGGTCCGGAGGGCACCTTGGATCAGCTCCACAAGGTGGTGGCGGAGGGAGAAAGCCGCAGCGTCTTCAACGGCTGCGTGCAGGTGCCGCGCCAGGCCCAGCGCACCCAGGCCGCCCAGCTCAGCCGGGGCCTCCTCCTCTCCGACCGCGCCAGGATCGACACCAAACCCGAGCTGGAGATCGTGGCCGACGACGTGCGCTGCACCCATGGCGCCACCATCAGCCGTCTGCGGGAGGAGCAACTCTTCTATCTGCGCAGCCGCGGGATCGACCCTGACCAGGCCTCCCGCCTGTTGCTGCGGGGGTTCTGCGAGGAGGTGCGGGCCGAGCTGCCCGCTGCCGCTGGGTCCTGGTCTCCCCTCTCCTTCCTTCTTCCCGAGGTGCGCCGACCATGACCCTCGCCCCCAACCCCTCCCTGGCCCCCTCCAGCGCAACCCCGGCTGTCGGCGCCGCATCAGCTGTGCCACCCGCCGCAGCGAGCGCTCCAGCGGTGGAGAACCTGGCTCGCCTCACCCGCGCCGACTTCCCCTTGCTGGGGCAAACCGCGTGCTTGGGACAGCCTCTGATCTACATGGATCATGCGGCCACCAGCCAAAAGCCGCGCCAAGTGTTGGACGCGCTCCTGCACTACTACAGCCATGACAACGCCAACGTGCATCGGGGCGCCCACCAGTTGAGCGCCAGAGCCACGGAGGGCTTTGAAGGAGCCCGCGAGAAGGTGGCTCGCTTCGTCGGCGCGCGCCGGGCCGAGGAGATCGTTTACACCCGCAACGCCAGCGAAGCCATCAATCTGGTGGCCCGCAGCTGGGGCGACAGCGTCTTAGGCCCGGGTGATGAGGTGCTGCTCTCGGTGATGGAGCACCACAGCAACCTGGTGCCCTGGCAGCAACTGGCGCGGCGCACGGGCTGCGTGCTGCGCCACGTAGGCCTCAACCCGAGCGGCGAGCTGGATCTGGAGGATTTTCAGGCCCAGCTCAGCGAGCGCACCCGGCTGGTGAGCCTGGTGCATGTGAGCAACACGCTCGGCTGCTGCAATCCGATCGCCCAACTGGCCGCAGCCAGCCATGACGCCGGAGCGCTGCTTTTGGTGGATGCCTGCCAGAGCCTGCCGCATCAGACGGTGAATGTGGCGGAGTTGGGCTGTGACTTTCTTGTGGGCTCCTCCCACAAGTTCTGCGGGCCGACAGGCATCGGCTTCCTCTGGGCCCGGGAAGAGATCCTGGAGGCCATGCCCCCCTTCCTCGGGGGTGGCGAAATGATTCAAGAGGTGTTCCTCGAGCACAGCACCTGGGCCGATCTGCCCCACAAATTTGAAGCAGGCACACCAGCGATCGCTGAAGCGATCGCCATGGGCGCCGCCATCGATTATCTGCAGGCTCTGGGGCTGGAGCGCATCCACGCCTGGGAGCAGGAGCTCACCCGCCGGCTGTTCCAGCGGTTGCGGACCATCGAGGGCGTGCGCATTCTTGGCCCCGACCCCGAGCGACATCCCCATCGCGGCGCCCTGGCGGCCTTCAGCGTCGACGGCCTGCATGCGCATGACATCGCCGCCCTGCTCGATTCCGCTGGCATCTGCATTCGCAGCGGCCACCACTGCACCCAACCCCTGCATCGGCATTACGGCCTGGCCGCCACGGCCCGGGCTAGTTTGGGATTCACCTCCACGCCGGAGGAGATCGATCGCTTCGCAGAAGAGCTGCAAAGTGCGATTCAATTTCTACGGGACCACAGCTGAAGGAAGCGGCGATCGCTGTGAGAAAAATTTGTTTCATCAGCAATGAGGCCGCTCGCACCGGAGCACCGGCCATTCTGATGGGCCTGATCCAATGGCTGCAGGCCCATCATCAGTTGGATACCGTCAATATTTTAATGCGCGACGGGGCATTGCGGGCCGACTTTGAGCGCACTGGCAAAACCTCTACCTGGATCCCGACAGACCTCAACCAGCCGGAACGGATCCATAAACGACTAGCAAAACTTCTGTTGCAACGCAGCCGTTCTGATCCCGGAATCTGGTTGAACACTATCTTGAAGAAAGAAAAACCTGATATCATTTATCTCAGCACTTTAGTGCTCGGCAAGTATCTACAGCAAGTCGACAAGCTTCCCGGGCAACGCATCGTCAGCCATGTGCACGAGCTCCTGCCGAGCCTGCGCCAACTCTCCAACGATCAGCAGGTGCAAAGCCAGCTCGCGCTTTCGGATGTCGTCATCGCCTGTGCCCCCTGCGTGGCAGAGACACTGAGCAACGTGTTTGATCTGCCAGCAGACAAATGCACGATCATTCCTGAGTACATCATTCCTGAATGGTCAAGCGCTGTTGGCCAGCCAGGCCAGGCCGCTGCTGTCCTGACCCCCAGCGAAGTGGAGGCCATGCCCAAATTGAACGCGGCGATCCGTGACGGCGCCCACCTTGTCGGTGTCGGCGGCAATCCCATCAACCGCAAAGGGTTCGATCTGTTTCCCCAGCTTGTGCGGGAGTGCAAGCGGCACTTCGCCGACACGCCTTTCCATGCCGTGTGGATCGGCTGTGGCGAAGGATCCCCGGCCCATGGGGCGATTCAGTGGGATCTGAGACGCCTGGGGCTGGAGGATTGCGTCTCCCTCGTCCCTTCCGTCTCGCTGCCCAGCTTCCGCTGGTTGTTGGCTCGTTTTGAGGTCTTGACCTTGCTCTCCCGGGAAGATCCTTTCCCCCTGGTGGCGTTGGAAGCGGGCTTGCTCGGGGTGCCAACCGTTTGCTTTGAGGGGTCGGGAGCCATTCCCGAGCTGGCCGCTGAGGGGTGTTGCGTCAGCGTCGCGTACCTGGATCTGTCGGCGTTTGCCGCTGCCGTCCACAGGCTCTGTCGGCAGCGACAGGAGGCCAAAGCAATCGCCGGGCGCTGCCAGCGCAAAGTGATCGAGGAGCTCTCCCTCAACGTTGTGGCTCCGCGGCTGGCGGAGGTGCTGCTGCGCTGAGGCCTCAGGCGTCAGTCGGCGGCGGCGTGAAACACCAGGGAGGCGGAGTTGACGCAATAGCGCTGGCCTGTGGGCCGGGGTCCGTCATTGAAGACGTGCCCCAGATGGGCCTCGCAGTTGGCGCAGCGAATCTCGGTGCGCACCATGCCGTGGGAACGGTCCACCAGGGTGGTGATGGCTCCGGGGTTGACGCCCTCCCAGAAGCTGGGCCAGCCCGTGCCCGAATCAAACTTGCTGGCCGAGCTGAAGAGTTCGGCGCCACAGCAGACGCAACGGTAGACGCCCTTTCCCTTGTGGTTCCAGTAGGCGCCTGTGAAAGCGCGCTCCGTCCCCCCTTGGCGGGTGACGCGGAATTGCTCTGGAGTGAGCCGTTCGCGCCAGACGGCCTCCTCCGTGCTGCGGGCCAGACCACTGGGCAGACCACAGGCTGAATCGAGTGCCGTAGAGGGATCCTTCGTCACGGAGGGGAGCGGCAAGAGCAACGGGACCAGCCTAGGCAGCCAGATCGGCAGGCAGCAGCGCGCGCACCATCTCGGCCAGGCTGGCCAAGGCTCCGGGCTGACCCCGCAGCTCCCGCAGCTCTTGACGGATCGCCGTCAGCGTCTCGGGCCGGTCCAGCCAGTCAGCCGCCTCCTGCGCGATCTGATCAGGACCGATCGCCCCCACCCGTTCGGGCACCACCAGGCGGCCAGCGGAAATGTTGGGCCAGGCCAAAAAACCCCGCTGACGCATGCGCCAGGCCGTGAGCGCCACGCCCAGTAGGCGGCCCATCCCCGGCAGACGGGCCAGCAGCCCCACCCACCCATCCCAAGCCCGCATCAAGTGCAGGTGCTGGGTGGGCACGAGCACGATCATCGGCACCCCCAAGGCCCCCAGTTCCGCCGTGTTGGCCCCCACGGTGGTCAACGCGAGGGCGCACTGGCTCAGCGGACCATGGGCAGGATGGCGAACCTCCAGCTGGATGGGTGTGCCCAAGGCGGTGCGCAACAGCGGTTCCCCGCAGGGTCCCTCCTCCAAGCGGGGCTCGCCGACGAGGTAGTGGCGGGCGAGGGGATTGGAACCTGCGCCGTAGGCCCAGAGCTCATGGATCGAGGTGGTGGGCGCGACAGGCAGCAGGAAGCGGCAGGTGGGCTGGAGTTGGAGCAACCGATCGGCCGTGGCCAGCAGGAAGGGAACGCCCACCACCAACTTGGCGCGCTTCGAGCCTGGCAGGAGCCCCACCCATGGTCCGCCGGGTGCGAGGGGATCCGCCTGGCGGGCGACATCGGGAAGATCGGCCATCAGATCCCCCACCACCTTGGCGCGACCGCGCCAGCGGGGCGGCAGCCGGCTGGCGGCGGCGGAGCCCATCAAGGCCAGCTGATCGTTCCAGCGGGGCCAACGGGCCACCCACTCGGCATAGGTGAGATGGCGGTAGCGCAGGCGGGCGGAGAGCAACACGGTCCAAAACTGATCCCCTCCCAAAAACACCACCACCCCCTGACGGGGCCAGAGCCCTTGGCGGCGGGGCCGCAGGAGCAGCCACCAGAATCGTTTTGCCGGCACCACTCGCTCGAACAACCCCCAAGAGCGGGCCACCAGATGTTCCTGACCGGTGGCGTTGGGACAGGGCACCAGCACGAGCTGGAGGGAGCAGGCCGCCTCCCGCCGCAGCGGTCGGAGGGGCAGCACCTTGTGCAGACGCTCGGCCAGGGGGCGCACCCAGGTGGAGAGCTCCCCGGGGCCGTTGCTCACCAGCACAATGGCGCTGGATGGAGGAGGAGCATTCGCCTGCTCCCCCAAGGGAGCTCCGACCGGAACCGTGGGTGAGCCAGCCGGCGACGGGGGAATCAAGCGCGGGAGTGGAGCGAAAAAAGTGCGGATGGCGAGACTTGAACTCGCAAGGCCGAAGCCACACGCCCCTCAAACGTGCGTGTCTACCAATTCCACCACATCCGCAAGGTACGGGCGAAGGCAAGTCAGACCTGCTTCATCCGGGTGGGGCCACCGGCGGAAGCCGGAAACCTGTTGCAATATACCCAAAGCCCCGTCCCCTCCCAACCACCCCGGGGAGAACGCCACTCTTGCCCCGGGGGAAGCGTCACTGGGGCAACAGCGGCCCGGGAGCGCTCCCCCGCAGGGCTGTCTCAACGTCGGCTGGAGGCCCCGCCAATGGGGCTGAAGAATGCGGACCTTCCTGGACTGGGCACAAATGACGACGGGTCTGCTGAGGAAGCTCTGGACAGCCGGTCGCCAGTCCAACGCGCGGGAGGCGCGGGAGGGCAAGTGAGGCGCGGGAGGGCAGCGGTTCCGGGCAGCGGAGGCCCCGGGGGGTCGGGCCGCCGCCACGGGGAGTTCAGTCTGCGCTGATACAGTCCTCAACCAAGCACCGGCCGATCACTCGCTCGGCCACCCCCGCGCTCCGCTTCCGCTGGGCAAGGGTTCCAACCGCAACAGGCACGGATGCCCATCGGCAAGCTGTTGATCGCCAACCGTGGCGAAATTGCCTTGCGCATCTTGCGCACCTGCAGAGAGCTTGGCATCAGCACCGTGGCCGTTCACAGCACGGTTGACCGCAATGCCCTGCATGTGCAGCTGGCGGATGAAGCCGTCTGCGTGGGCGAAGCGCCCAGCAGCCGCAGTTATCTGAACATTCCCAACATCCTCGCCGCCGCCACCTCGCGAGGCGCCGATGCCATCCATCCCGGTTACGGGTTCCTGGCGGAGAGCGCCGCCTTCGCGGAGATCTGCCGCGACCATGGCCTCACGTTCGTGGGCCCTTCTCCAGAGGCGATTCTGGCGATGGGTGACAAGTCGACGGCCAAACGCACGATGCAGCAGGTGGGCGTGCCGACCATCCCTGGCAGTGAGGGCCTGCTGGAGTCGGTGGAGGAGGCGGCGGCCCTGGCTCGGGCCATGGGCTTTCCCGTGATGATCAAGGCCACCGCCGGAGGGGGAGGCCGTGGCATGCGCCTGGTGCCCTCCGCCGATCAGCTGGAGGGGCTCTTCAAGGCAGCGCAGGGGGAGGCCGAGGCAGCCTTCGGCAATCCTGGGCTCTACCTGGAGAAATTCATCGACCGGCCCCGCCACGTGGAAGTGCAGGTGCTGGCCGATCGTTTCGGCAATGTGGTGCACCTCGGGGAGCGGGATTGCTCCATCCAACGGCGCCACCAGAAGCTATTGGAGGAAGCACCCAGCCCCGGCCTGGATCCCGTTGTGCGCGAGCGCATGGGGGAGGCCGCCGCCGCCGCCGCCCGCACGATTGGCTACGAGGGGGCCGGCACGGTGGAGTTTCTGCTGGATCGTTCCGGCGCGTTCTATTTCATGGAAATGAACACCCGCATTCAGGTGGAGCACCCCGTCACCGAGATGGTCACCGGGCTCGATCTGATCGCCGAACAGCTGAGGATCGCTGGTGGCGAGCCAATCAGCGTCTCGCAACAGGACGTGCGCCTGCAAGGTCACGCCATCGAATGCCGCATCAACGCGGAGGATCCACGCCAGAACTTTCGCCCCTCCCCGGGGAAGATCACCGGCTGGCTGCCGCCGGGGGGACCGGGGGTGCGAGTTGACAGCCATGTGTATACGGGCTATGAAATTCCACCCTTTTACGATTCGTTGATCGGCAAGTTGATCGTTTGGGCGCCGACGCGGGAGATGGCCTTGCGGCGTTTGCGGCGCGCGCTTTCCGAGTGGGCCGTGACGGGAATTCCGACAACGATTGAGTTTCACCTGGCCCTGCTGGAACGGCCTGAATTTCAACGGGGCGAGGTTTACACCAAATTTGTGGAAGAAAACATGCTGCCGCTCAGCTGAGGCGTCTTGCGCGCCAACCGCATCAGTTGGGGCCGCGTCAGCAGAAGGGGCCTCAGCTGAGGGCCAGTTGATGTGCTTTCTGCATCAGTTGCGTCAACAGCCCCTGTTGGCCCACCAGCAGTTCCCTCACCAGACTCACCACACCCACCCAGATCACGGGGGTGACATCAACGCCACCGATCGGCTGGATCAGGGCTCGCGTGGGAGCCAGCACAGGTTCGGTGAGGGCGCCCAACCAGCGCAGCAGACCCTGACGGAGATCAATCTGGGGATACCAACTGAGCACAAGACGGGCCAGGAAGAACAGAGTCCAGGCGGCCAGGGTCAGGCCCACCAGCAGATGGACCAGGGACAGGGTGCCCGGAGACGCCATCACAAAGCTCAAAGCGGAAGCAGCGAAATCCTAGGAACTCCCTCGCCCTGCCTAAGATCCCCCACACCGGAAGCTCGTCTCTCCATGACTCCCTCCCTGTCCAACTTCCTGAGCAGCCTCTTCTGGGGTGCGGCGATCGTGGTGGTCCCGATCACCCTTGCCTTGATCTTCATCAGCCAGAACGACCGGGTCGATCGTCGCCTCTGAGGCCCGATCGGATTGGGGGGCCGGCTGTTGGCAGCGGGTTGACGTTTCCTAGAGTGCTCGCACCCGTCCACTCCCACCCCCTTGGTCAACGCCAGCCTCAATTGGGCCAGCATCGTCGGCATCGTCCTGGCCGTGGGTGGCGCCGTCCTCTACTTCATGAGGAGCTTCAAGCCGGCCCTGGCCCGCGATTACGACGTGTTCTTCGCCGCCGTGGGCCTGCTCTGCGGCGGCATCTTGTTTTTCCAAGGCTGGCGGCTGGATCCGATTCTCCAGTTCGGTCAGTTTCTCCTGGCAGGCACCACGGTCTTTTTCGCCTATGAGAGCGTGCGCCTCCGGGGCATTACCACGGAACAGGCCCGCCGCTCCTCCTATTTCGAGGACGAGGAACCGGCGCCCTTGCGGCCCCGGGGCGGGATGGGGCCAGCCCCCTGGGAAGGGCCCGACCGCTTCGGCGAGCCCGAACCCCTCCGGCGTCGCATCCGCTCCCGAGAGGAGGAGGAGGAAGATTTCTACCGTCCACGCCGGGCCAGCCGCGCCGCCATCCCGGAGCGGGCGGCCAGCCGCCTGGCCTCTCAAGAGGATTGGCAGGCTGAGGCCCCCGGACCGCCAGAGCGGGATCCACCCAGTCCCTACCGAGCCGGCAGTCGCCCTGCGGCGGCTGATTTTGGCACCAGGCGCCGCACAAAGGACGACACGGGCAGCACGCGCCGCGGCAGTCGGCCCGTGCCCAGCGGCCGCCGCCCTTCCAGCGTCAGCGAGGGGGTCTCTGGTCTCGCCCAATCCTCCCCCGGAGGGCTGGGCCCGTCGGGCATGCCCCAGGGAAGCCCCCTTCGCCGCGGGGCTCGCGGTGGGAGTGGGGCGGCAGACCTGAGCGATGCCGATTTCAGTCCGATAGAGCCGCCTCGCAGACCTGCCACCACAGGCCCCTCGCCATCGGCCAAGCGGCCTGAGGAGGGAAGCGCCTCTCCCCGTGACAACTCATCCCGCTTCGACGACTGATCACCTGTCTGTCCCGCCGCGCCGCGCCGTGGCGTTGCCCTCTCCCTGCCCTGGACTCCTCCCGGTTCAGCCGCCTTGACCGCACCCGTCGCCAACGCCGCCGGCATGGCTGGGGCCTGCGCAAGACGCCTGGAGCGGAACGGGGTTTGTCACGAAAGCCGGGAGGGAGTCGCCCCTGCCGAAACGCCTCTGGACTCTGGGTTCTCCCCCTGCGGCGGGCCCTGTTTCTTGCTGCCTCCCTGGTGCCCCTCGTCTGCGCGGGCTGCGGCGGTGGGCCCTGGCTCGCGCGCCGCTCCGCCGGCCCCACCGGCGGAGCGGGCCAGCAGGCTGATCGGCAGGATCCAGCCCTGAGTGGCAATGGGCAATGGCTCGCCAGCCTGGTGATGCGGAACGGCACCCCGACCCTCCTGCTACAGGAACAACCCTCCGGCCGGCGCGTGCCAATGCCCCACCTGCGGGGACTCACGCCCCATCGCTCCCCAGCGCTGAGCTGGAACGGACGCTACCTGGCGCTCTTGGTGCAACAGGGGCCTCGCCGCCTGGCCGTGGTGGAGGATCGCGTCAGCGGCCGGCTCCATCGGCTGCCGCTCCCGGCCGGCCTGGAGCCGGAACGGCTGAGCCTGGCAGCGGATGGGCGTCGCCTGGCGATCGCCGCCGTGGGTCAGGGACGTCCCGGGGTGCGACTCTTCGATCTCTCCGGCCTGCTGGAAGCCGATCTGCCTCCCGCCCAGGCCGTGCGCGGCCCGGCGGAGAGCGCCAACGATCGATGACCAGGGTGGGCCCGCTCCGCTGGCGGATGCCGCTCCAGACTCGATTCTGGTGGCTGGGGGTGGGCCTGACCCTGACCCTCGCGGGCTGTCTCGGTCCGGGGCCGATCCCCATGGGCGCCTTGGACCGCATGCTCGCCCAGCAGGGAAGCCGTCGGGAGCCCAGCCTCTCGGGTCGCTGGCTGGCCCTCATCGCCAACCGCCAGGGGCGCGACCAGGTGGAGCTGGTCGACGTCGACCGTCAGCGGCCTGTGCCCTTGCCTGGTCTCAACCGCCCCGATGCCCTGCCCTTGAGTGTGAGCGTGAGTGCCGACGGAGATCGGCTGGCGGTGGTGCGCCAGTTGGAGGGGCGCACGGAACTGGTGCTCCATCGCCGGGCGCTGATGAGCAGCGAGCCGATTCCCATGGTGCCGGCCGGCGTGCCCCGCCGGGCTGCCCTGCGGGCCGATGGTCGGGAGATCGCCGTAGAGGTCAGCCGCAACGGAGTGGTTCAGGTGGATCTGATCGCGCTGCCCTGAACGGTGCTCAGGGCTTCACGGCACCAGCCCCGCCCAGTGAAGGAAGGTGTCTCGGCTGAGCCACTCAATCAGGAGCACAGCCGTGAAGCCCAGCATGGCGAAACGGCCGTTCACCCGCTCGGCATAGGCGCTCCAGCCAAAGGCCGGCACCTCTCGGGTGGTGGCGCTGGTGGCTGGCGGGCTGGCGCCGCTGGGCGAGGCCTCAGCGGCGGGCGACGGGGAGGGGGAATCGGGCGGTGTCGGGGAGGACAAGGCGGTTGCGCGGTAGACGACGACAGAGGGGGAGGGGCCAAAGGTGAGGGAGGGAACGCCCCTCACCACCGCGAGGAGCGCGACTCCGCCAGCTCAGGCGGACCCGGAACCGGAAAAGGTATAGCCCGAGGCGGGCAACAGCCGCCAGGCACCACTGCCGTCGAGTTCCAGCACGGTGTTGTGATAGGTCGTCAGGGTGGGACGATGGCCGACGCTGACAAAGGCCAGCTCCCGGGCGACGAGAAGCTGGTAGAGCTTCTTCTCGGTGACCACATCCAAGGCGCTGGTGGCCTCATCCAGCACGACAAACCGGGGCGAATTCAGCAGCAAGCGAGCAAAGGCCAGGCGCTGCTGCTCCCCCAAAGACAACAGGCGAGGCCAGTCTTCCTTCACCGCCAAATCGGGATAGCGGCTCACCAGCTCTGGCAGACAGACCTCCTCCAAGGCATGGCGCAACTGGGAATCCGTGAAGCGCTCCGGTGGCTGCGGATAGCAGAGCTGTTCCCGCAGACTGCCCAAAAGCATGTAGGGCTTCTGCGGGATGAACATCAGCTCCGAGGTGGGCGGACGCAGCACGGTGCCCGTGGCAGCGGGCCAGAGGCCGCTCAGCAACCGCAGAAAGGAGGTTTTGCCACAGCCGGAAGGACCCACCACCAGCAAGCGCTGCTGGCTGTCAACCGTCAAGTTGAGATCGCGGATCAGGGTGCGCTGACTGCGGGGAGGCACCAGATCCACATCCCGCACCACGATGGCTTCCACTGCGGCGGCGGCAGCCTGAGGAACGACCGCCGCGCTCTCTGCCCGGTGCTGGGAAGCCTCCGTGCTGATAGCGGTCACCTTGCTTTGGAACGCCTCCAAACGGCTGATGGAGGCGGAGAATTGCGCTAGTCCTTCGATGTTGTTGACAATGAAGCTGACAGAGAAGAAAACCTGGGAAAAGGCGATGCCAGCCTGACCAAACACCCCGAATTTCACATCCTTCATGAAATAAAGCGGTGCGATCACCAGCCAGGGAAGGAAGCGGGAGAAGTAGTCGTAAGAGCGCTGGATCACATTGATCATGGCTTCCCAGATGATCAGGCGATCAAAGTTGCGGATGGCGCCCGCCAGACGGCTTTCCGCCTCATCCAATTCCACGGGTTCACCTTGATAGAAGGCAATGGCTTCCGCATTGTCACGGATGTGCACTAGCCCATAGCGAAAGTTGGCCTCCAGCTTGAGCTGCTGATTGCGCAAGTAGACAAGCCTGCGACCAGCAATAACAATCAAGCCCGTACCGATAACCGAGTATGCCAATAGCACGATTGCCAGCTTATCGCTAATGCTCCAAAGAACAATAATGAAGCTGAAAAATGTCAGCAGTGCTTCGAAAACGCCAACAGTAAAACCCAGGCTTTGCGCCGTGAAGCTATCTGTATCCTGAGAGATACGTTGATCAGGATTGTCAATTTCCTCGACAGATTCATCATTGGGGTTGAGAATATAATAGGCTCTGTCTGAAAGATAACTATTAATCAGTCGACCAGTCAGCCACTGGCGCCAGAGCAGGCCAAGCTTGGGCACCAAGTAACTCTGGATTGCGCGAATCGGCAGAGCTAATACCAAGCAGAAGGCATAGATCGTGACGATTTTCCAAAACTCTTCCTGCTTATAGGCCACCAAAGCATCATCAATATTGCGGGCAATGAAGCTGATGCCCACATTGATCCCATTGATCACCAGGATCAACAAGATGATCGTGCCCAGCAACAACCAGGGCACCCAGCGTCCCTGCCGCAGCCGGCCACGAAACGAACCGAAGGCCGCCAAGCCAGCAACGAACAGCACCATGATCACGACCCCGGCCGGGCTCTTCCAGATCCAGGCCACCCACTCGGGCACCCCCGGCAAGAAACGGCTCTGCAGCTCCGGGATGACAGCCCCGCTGAGAGCCAGGGCAGCGGTGAGAAGCAACAGGGTGAGGCCCACCACCACTGCCACCAGGGCGATCAACAGCAACAAAAACGACCAGCCCGAGCCCTTGGTGGCCTCCAAAGGCAGGAAATAGGGCTGAGCCAGGCGCTGCAGCTGGCCCAGCTGCTCTCGGAGGGCCTTGAGGGGATTCATGAACGGGGCACGACCACAAACAGGTGGTGGCATTGTGGCCGCCCGCGGCAATCAGCCGGGAGGCCAGCCCATGGGGCGACCGCCGATGACGTGCAGATGAAGATGAAACACCGTTTGGCCGGCCTCGGCACCGCTGTTGATCACCGTGCGCCAGCTCGCCAATCCCTCCTGCCGTGCCACCTGGCCCGCCACCAGAAGCAAGTGGCCCAACAACTCCTGATCCTCCAGGCTGGCAGCGGCCAGGCCAGGCAAGGGTTTGCGGGGAATCACCAGCACATGCACCGGCGCCTGGGGATTCACATCCCGGAAGGCCAGGCACTGCCCATCGCTATAGACCGCGTCACAGGGGATCTCTCCCCGCAGGATGCGACCGAAAATCGTGTCGCTGGCGGCACTGTCACCCGGAGAAGAGGGGCTGACCATCGCGGGACGGGACGAGCAAGGTGTGACGGGGGGTGGCACTCAACCCACAGACCGTGGTTTGGGAGCTCTGTGATGTTGGCACGATGCAGGAGCGCCGCCATGCGGGGCATGGAGGCCCTGGCGGTGCGGATCGAGGTGGACATCGCTCCCGGCCTGCCTGGGTTGCAGATGGTGGGTCTCGCGGACGCGGCGGTGCAGGAATCCCGGGAACGGGTGCGGGCCGCCCTGCGCAACAGCGGTTTGCGGGTGCCCCTGACCCGAGTGGTGGTGAGCCTGGCGCCTGCGGATCTGCGCAAGGAGGGGCCCGCCTTTGATCTGCCCATCGCCCTCGGCCTTCTGATCGCCAGTGGTCAACTGCCGCCCGAGCGGATGGAAGGGGTCTGGAGCGCTGCGGAACTGGGGCTGGATGGGGCGCTGCGGAACATCCGCGGTGCCCTGGCGCTGGCCATGGCCGCCCGGGAGGGGGGTGCCAAGGCGCTGCTGCTGCCCTGGGGTAATGCGGCGGAGGCTGCCCTGGTGGAGGGCCTGCCCGTTCTCGGGGCCCGCAACCTGCTGGACGCCCTGGCGCTTGTGGCTGATCCACAGTCCGCCCGGTGCCCTCGGGCTCGCCCCTCCACCCCGGCCGCGGCAACGGTTGCCGACCTGGCGGATGTGCGCGGGGCCAGCCACGGCCGCAGGGCGCTGGAGATCGCTGCTGCAGGAGGGCACCACCTGTTGCTGGTGGGTCCCCCCGGCAGCGGCAAGACGATGCTCGCCCGCCGACTGCCGGGCCTGCTTCCCCCCCTGACCCGGGAGGAAGGCCTGGAGCTCACCCGTCTGCAATCGGTGGCGGGCCTGCTGCCGGACGAGGGAGGCCTGGTCTGGCAACGCCCCTTTCGCAGTCCCCATCACAGCTGTTCGGCGGCGGCGTTGGTGGGGGGAGGCGCCTCCCCGCGCCCTGGTGAACTGAGCCTGGCCCACCTGGGGGTGCTGTTTCTAGATGAGCTGGGGGAATTCCGTCGGTCCGTGCTGGACCAGTTGCGCCAACCCCTGGAAGACGGAGAGCTGTGGATCAGCCGCAACCGCCAGCAGGCCCGATTTCCCTGCCGCATCCTGCTGGTGGCGGCCACCAATCCCTGCCCCTGCGGCTGGTATGGCGAGCCGGGCCGGGAGTGCCGCTGCGCGGAAGGGGAACGGCGGCGCTACTGGGCCCGCCTGTCGGGTCCCCTGCTGGATCGCATCGACCTCCAGGTGGTGGTGCGCCACACGCCAGCCGAGGACCTGGCCAAGGTTTATGGCCGCCCGGAAGCGCTTCTGCGGGGAGCGATGGGAGAGAGCAGCCAAACCGTGGCGGTCCGAGTGCGGCAGGCGCGGCGGCGGATGCGCTCCCGCAACCCCGCTGGCTGCGGCAACGGCCTGCTTGCCGCCAAAGACCTGGCATCCATCTTGGACATGGAGGAGAAGGCCCGCCAGCTGTGGGAAAGCACCCTGGAGCGGCGCCAGCTGACGGTGCGGGGGGGGCTGAAGGTGTTGCGGCTGGCGCGCACCATCGCCGATCTGGCGGACCAGCCGCGGGTGGAGCACGCCGCCATCGCGGAAGCCTTCAGCTACCGCAGCTTTGACCAACTGGTTTGAGACAGCGGCTGGTTTCAGGGCACGGCCCAGTGTTCTCTTTTCGCTTCAGCTTTCAGAGTGAGATGGTTTGCGGCCACCGATCCGGCTGGCTGGCCGCGGCATGCCAAAAGTGCGTCTTTGCGATGCCCTTCCGTCAGGGAGGCTCCGGGACACCCCTCAGCGCCCCCTATGAAAGCGCGGAGCTCCCAGTTGGTGCAAGGAGCAGCGTCCTACCGGCGACCGGTTGTCCAGAGCTTCCTCAGCCGGCTCAGGCCAGCGCCCGGCGTCCTCGGCGGCGCTGGAGTAAACCGCGATAGGGCTGAACACCGACCGCGGGCGGCTGCAGGGCCGCTTCTTCACGGGGGTCGCCAAATGCGTGCTGCACCATTTCAGCCAACCAGCGGCCGAACGCGGCGACAGTAAAACGGGATCGGGCCATGACGACGGAGGAGAAACCTCCAGCTTGGAGAAGGCCAGGCCCGCTGCCAATGAGAATTTACGCTGATTCCCTGGCAACCTCAGCGACGACGACGACGCTGCTGTGCCTTGCGCTTGTATTTCTCGGTGGGTGTCTCGTGATGGCGCAGCCGCTTCAGATCGGCAAAAATCCCGGCCTTGGACACCTGCCGCTTGAAGCGACGCAAGGCTGACTCGATTCCTTCGTTTTCGCCGACAGTGACCTGGGTCATGAACGGGACGCAAACCACAAACAGCCAACCAAACTAGCAAACAGCCTCCTGGGCCTTGCCCAGCTTTAGGGCGCGGTGGGCTGGGCGCCAGTCGGCTGGGTCGCGGCAGCGCTGGGTTGAGCGGGGTCCGGCTGCGTCGCCGGCACCGGAGTCGCGGTGGGCTGGACCGCGGTTGGGCTCGACAGGGATTCGGCGTAGACGTAGACATGGCCCAGGGGGCGACCGCCGAACTGCCGGCGCATCAGGCGCCAGCCCGGTTCCAGCTCCAGCTTCATGAAGCCGGAGCCCACCCCCCCGGTCCGGGCCACCACCATCTCGCCTTGGCTGGTGGTTTTGGTGGGGCGGGCCACCAACAGGATGTCCTGCCCCTCGCGCACAACGCTGAGGCGATAAGAGGTCGCCAGATCGCTACCGCCGATTCGCAGGGAATAGCCGTTGGCATCGATGAAGCGACCGCAGATGCCGGTGAAGTCAAAGGTGCTCAGGAGCGGATCCACCGCAGCTGGCTTGCCCTCGCCGACAGCGTAACAAGGGCGTGTGGACTTGAGTTGCTCATAGATGTTGAGCTGATAGCGCTCACCGGTGCTGCCGATCGGCGCCGCCACCAGCAGAAAACGGCTGGCATCCACCTCGCCCGCGCCAAACAGCGCCTGCGCTGAGGCCGCCCCCCCCCCCAGACCACTCACTCCCGCCACGGAGGCGACCACACCAAGGGCAACGCAGCCGACACGACGACCGTGCCGAGACAGTGCAGAAGTCAGCACGACAGACAACAAAGAAACCTCTCCATGGTAAAGAGCGCGTCCCGCAGGGGACCCCATAGGGGGGATGGCTGACCAGCTGGCCCAGCTCAGGCCGGTCGGTTGATGCGGATGGCCAGCAGCAGGGCAATCACCGATCCAGGCAAACTCAGCAGCAGGATCAGCCGCGTGGTTTCCAAACCCAGATCGGGATCGCCATAGGCGATTTCAAATACGGAACCGGTGGCGGCGATTCCGAGAACGCAGGCCAGGGCGAGACAGACCCCGGCAAGAGGTTTCATGGGCATGGGAATCAGCGGAGGGGTTGCACGTGCTCACCGTTGAAGCCGTGTTGACGCAGCTCCTCGTTGAGGGCCAACCCATCGGTGACCCGATCCACGAACAGCACCCCCGACAAATGGTCCATCTCATGCTGGATGCAGCGGGCCAGGAGACCATCAGCCTTCAGGCGCTTGGGGCGGCCGAACTCGTCGCGGAAGCTCACTTCCACCACAGAGGGCCGCACCACCTGCAAATACACGCCGGGGATGCTGAGGCATCCCTCCTCATAGGTGTTGCAAGAGGCGCCGGCGGCGGTGATCTCCGGGTTGATCAACACCAGCGGCGGGGTGCTGGCCTCCTCCAGATCAAGATCGATCACCAGCAGCTGCTTGGGTACCCCCACCTGGGGAGCCGCCAGCCCGATGCCCTTTGCGCTGTACATGCTGCGCAACATGTCACGCGCCAGATCCCGCACGCTCTCATCCACCTTGCTGATGCGCCGCGCCGGAGTGCGCAACGCACTGGCCCCTAGCTGTTCAATGGTCAGCGGTGGGGTGGCCTCAGGCTGCTTGGACACAAGCACCGTGCGACTTGTTTCCTCGGCCTTGCGGGCCATCGCCGCGAAGCTGCGCGCCAAGAGATCACCTAGAACAGAGAACTTCATCTTAAGAGCTTCGCGCAGGATGAGGAGGTGACTCCACAGCCCATCGCCAGGCCCCTCCCCGCGGCGATCGCGGTGGGTGCCCTGCCCTCCTGGAACGAACCGCTCCTGGTGAACGGCCATCTCCTCTGGCTGGAGACCCGTCCGCAGGAGGGGGGACGCGCCACGCTTCTGACGCGGCCCGCCGGAAGCCTGGAAACGCCCCGGGAGCTCACCCCCGCCCCCTGGACTGTGCGCAGCCGCCTGCATGGCTATGGCGGCGGCGCCTTCAGCGCGGATGGCAGGTCGGTGGTCTTCAGCCACGATGGAGATCGTCAGCTCTGGTGCCTCGATTGGCCCGCCCACGGGGCCTCCCTGCCGATGCCCCGGCGGCTGACGGCCCCCCCGGACCTCCCCGAGGCCCCATGCGATGGGCGGGCCTTCGGCGATGGCCTGCTCGATCGCCAGCGGGAGCGATGGCTGGGCGTGCTGGAGGAGAAGGGCCGCGACCAACTGGTGACAGTGAGCCTGGCAGGGGGAGCGCCAAAGACCCTGCGCCAGGCCGACGATTTCTGCGGCTCCCCCGTGCTTTCGCCAAGCGGCAGCCATCTGGCCTGGCTGGAGTGGCGACAGCCCTTCATGCCCTGGGAGCGCAGTGAACTTTGGCTCGGGCGATTGGAGGACGACGGAACCCTCAGCGACGTGCGCCGCCTGGCCGGCTCGGATGGGGCCGCAGCCGCGGCGGAATCCGTCGTTCAACCCCTCTGGGCCGGGTCGGATCTGCTGGTGGCCCGCGACGGCTGCGGCTGGTGGACCCTGACGCGCTTTGTCAACGCCGAGCACAGCCTCAGCAGCCAGCCGTTGGTGGAGGAAACGCCACTGGTCCTGGAGGCCGATTTCGGAATGCCGCGCTGGCTGGCTGGTTTGCGCTCCACGGCCTGGGATGGGGAGCGACTGGTGGCCGCGGCCTGTCGGGAGGGCCGCTGGGAACTGGGGCGGCTGGAAGAGGAGGCCACAGACCGAGAGCGGCGCTGGCGCTGGCGGGCCCTGGCCCTGCCCTTCACTGACCTGGGGGCTCTCAGCGCCGAGGACGGGCGCCTGGTGGCGATCGCCAGCGGCCCGACCACCATGGCGGGGCTGCTGGAGGTGGACCTGTTGACGGAGACCTGGATCCACAGCCCCGCCACCCCCTGCCCCCTCAGGCCGGACGCCATCAGCACACCGGAGGCGCTGTGGTTTGCCGGGGGTGGTGGCGAACCCACCCACGCCTGGTTTTATCCCCCCGTTGGTGGCGCCGGGCCCGACAGCCCGCTGCTCATCCGCGCCCACAGCGGCCCCACTGCCATGGCCCGCACGGGCCTCAACCTGATGGTGCAGTTCTGGACCAGCCGCGGTTGGGGGGTGGTGGATGTCAACTACGGCGGCTCCAGTGGCTTTGGCCGTGCCTACCGCGAGCGGCTCAATGGCCACTGGGGGGTGCTGGACGTGGCGGACTGCCTGGCGGCGGCGGCGGCCGTGGTCGCCAGCGGTCGGGCCCACGCCGAGCGGGTGGCCATGGAGGGCAGCAGCGCCTCCGGCTTCACCGTGCTCGCCGCCCTGGCTGCCAGCGACAGCCTGCGGGCGGGGGCCTGCCGCTATCCCGTGGTTGACCTGGAGACCCTCCCGGACGAGAGCCATCGTTTCGAGGCTCACTATCTCGACAGCCTGATCGGCCCCTGGCCCGCAGCCCGGACCTTGTATCAAACCCGCTCTCCCTTGCGGCAGGTGTCGCGCCTTCAGCGGCCTGTGATCCTGTTCCACGGCCTGGAGGACACGGTGGTGCCGGCCAGCCACAGCCAACAGCTGGCTCGCGCCCTGGGCGAACGGGGCATTCCAGTGGAGATCCATTGCTTCCCCGGAGAGGGGCATGGCTTTCGTTCCGGGACCGTGCAGGCCGAGGTGCTGGAAGCGACGGAGGCCTTCTTCCGTCGTCATCTCGGGCTGACGCGGTGAGCGCCGTCACGCTGGGAGGTGGACTGGATCCAGCCGTCTGGGGCCTGGCGATGGCGGGACTGCCCGCGCTCCTGCTGGCGGGCACCGTTCTGGGGCGGGGGCTCGGGGTGCATCGCTGGGGCATCCCGGAGGCCCTGCTGGCCGGAGTCCTGGGCCTGCTGGTCGGTCCTCAGGGTCCCTGGCCCCTGCTGCCGGTGGGTGTCATGCGTCTGTGGGAAGCCCTGCCCCTGATCCTGCTCACCCTGGTGTTCGGCAGCCTCTTGGTGGGGAAACCCATCCCCCGACCCAGCGGCCTGTGGCAACCGCTGGGGGCCCAGGTGCTGCTTTCCCTCACCCTCGCCTTTGGCCAATACCTGGTGGGCGGCCTGGTGGTGCTGCTGGTGCTGCAGCCCTGGCTGGGAGTGAGCCCGGTGATGGCCTGCCTGATCGAGGTGGCCTACGAGGGAGGTCATGGTTCCGCGGCGGCCATGGCACCCACCTATGCCGCCCTGGGCGTCGACGGGGCGGAAGATTTGGGCCTGGCCCTGGCGACCGTGGGCCTGCTGGCCTCCACGGTGGTGGGGGGGCTGCTGGTGCTGCTGGCCCGCTGGCGGGGATGGGTGACGGAGCCGTCAGCGCTCGTGGGAGCGGGCCTCAACGGGCCTGAACCCATTGGCGACGCTGCGGCGCCTCCCCCCCCCCCCACCGCGACTCTTCCCCTTCTCTCGGTTGCGCGGGTGGCCCGGGCCTGGGCGCTGAACCTCGCCCTGGCGGGAATGGCGGTGGCCCTGGGCTGGGGAATGCTGGAGGGGATTCGGGTCCTGGCGCCCCATCTGGGATCCGGGGTGGCGGCGGTGATCGCCACCTTTCCGGTGTTTCCTCTGGCGTTGGTGGGCTCGCTGCTTGTGCGCCTGGCACTGGAGCGTACGGGCAACGCGGCCGTCGCCTCCGCCGCCATCCAAAATCGGATCGGCACCCTGGCCGCTGATCTCCTGATCGCTGCGGCCACAGCTTGCCTCGATCTCACCTCCCTGAGCCACCTCTGGAGACCTCTGTTGGTGCTGGGAGTGGCAGGGCTGCTCTGGAATCTACTGGTGGTGCTCGGCCCGGGCCGCTGGATGCTCCCTGATCCCTGGTTTCAACGGGGTCTGGTGGACTTCGGCCAGTCCACCGGCGTGGCCGCCAGCGGTTTGTTGTTGCTGAACATGGTCGATCCCCGGGATCAAAACGATGTGCTGACGCCGTGTTCCATCAAGCAACTGCTACTGCAGCCCCTGGTGGCGGGGGGGGTGATCACAGTGGTGGCCCCGCTGGCGGTGAGCCGCTGGGGCCTTCCCGCCTGGACGGCCCTCTGCCTGGCCCTGGTGATGCTCTGGGTGGGGTTGGCGGTGAAACTGCGCGGCGGCAGCGGGGGAAGGGGGCCGCTCAGCGCACCATTGCCGCCCCGTTCCCCCCATCCACCGTGAGCACGGCGCCCGTGGTGCGCTCCAGCTTGGCCAGGGCGACGAACGCTTCCGCCACATCCCGGGCCCGCACCTCCATCCCCAACAAGTTGCCGGCCATGTAGACCTCTTCGGAGACGCCGCGCGCCGCGGCCCGCTCGCGGATCATGGCCTCATCCAGCAGTCCGGAGCGAATGCGATCCGCGTTGACCGCATTCACCCGCACGCCTGCCGCACCCTCCTCGATCGCGTATTGCCGCGTCAGGGCCAGCAGAGCCGCCGTGCTGATGCCATAGGCACCGAAATTGGGCCCCGGATTGAGGGCCTGCTTGCTGACATTGAACAGCAACTGTCCCCCCAGACGATCGCTTGCCAAGAGGCCGGGCCCGTCCGCGTCGCTGCCGTCCTGATCGCGGAAGATCGCCAGCGCGGCCTGGGCGACAACCTGGTGGGAGAAGAAATTCAACGCAAAACAGGCGCGCAAATCGGCGTCGCTCAGGCTGGCCATGGCTCCGGTCCAGGCGGCACCCGCGTTGCTCACCACCCCATCTAGGCCGCCGAAATGGGCGCACACCCGCGCGAAAGCGGCGCGCACCGCCGTGGCGTCAGTGACATCGCAGGCCAGGGCGAGGGCTCCCTTGCCGCAACGGGCTGCCACCGCCCGGGCGCCATCCCCGTCCCGATCAAGCACCGCCACATCAGCTCCCTCGGCGGCGAAAGCGAGGGCTGTGGCCGCCCCGATGGCGCCCGCCCCGCCGGTGACGAGCACCACCTGCCGGGCCAGAGGCTTCTCCGCCGCCTTTCCCAGCTTGGCCTGCTCCAAACTCCAATACTCCATGTCAAAGGTGTCCTCCTCGCCCACCGGCTGGAACCGCCCGATGCTCTCTGCCGCCAGCAGAGTCCGCGCCCAGGCCTCGGCGATGTCGGCGGTGACGGCCGCATCAGCGGCCCCCTTGCCCACCCCGATCAGGCCCACCCCCGGCAGGGCCAGCACCCGGGGGAGGGGATCGAGGGGGGTTTTGCCGCCACCCACACGGGCGTTCTGCCGGCTCACATAGGCCTGATAGGCGGCGATGTAAGCGGCCAGGGCGGTCTCCACCCCCGCCCGCCAGGTCGCCAGCTCGGCAGGTTGGGGGGCGCCATCTTCAGTGGCGGCGGCGGGGGGTGCGGGCAGCACCAGAGGCTGGGCCTTGGTGCGAATCACATGGTCCGGGGTGGCCACACCGCGGCTGGCCCACTCCGGGAGTCGGGCGTCATCGCTGACCGCCCGGGCCAGGGGCGTCGCCCGCAGGCAGAGCCCCCAACGCCGGGGACAGCCCACGGCCCCGGCGGCACGGGCCAAGGCACCCCGCAGCACCGGCAGGAGGCTCGCCGCCGCCGCCGCTGGCTGGGGTCGTGGCACGGCATGCAGGCTGCGTTCTCCCCGCTTCAGGCGCTCTTCCGCCAGGCGCACCAGCTCGATCATGCGCGTGTAGCTCTGCTCCGCCGTCGCGCCGAAGGAAAACAAGCCGTGCTGGAGCAGCACCAGTCCGTCGATCGCCGCGGCGCTCCGCTGGCTGGTGGCCTCTTCCCAGGCGGCCGCGCAGGCCTTGGCCAGGGCGAAGCCGGGCATCACGTAGGGCACCAGCACCACCCGCTCGCCATAGACCTCCCGGCACACCGCTGCGGCATCCGGTTGATCCGCCAGGGCCAACAGGGCCGTGGCGTGGGTGTGATCCACGAAGGTGTGCGGCAGGAAGGCGTGCAACAAGGCCTCTACGGAGGGATTGGGAGCCCCCGGATCAATCAGGTTTTGGCGCTGGGCAGCCACCATGGCTTCATCGCTGAGGGCGTCGAGGCCGCGGAGGGACTGGAGCGGTTCGAGGCGCACGGCGGGATGGCCCGCCGGTTCGATGGTGGCCAGGTCCCAGCCGCTGCCCTTGACGCAAAGCACGGGGATCGACTCCCCCAGCAGGCCCCGGACGGTGGTTTTGACCGAGGTGTTGCCGCCGCCATGGAGCACCAGATCCGGATCGGCTCCCAGCAGCCGGGCGCTGTAGGTGCGCAGGGCCAGCGGCTCTGCGATGCCCTGGCTGCCCCAGCGATCGATGGCCTCCCGGGCAGCGGCCTCCGACCAACGGTGTTGCACGGGCATGGGGCTGCAGCTGGTGGCATGAGGCTACGCGGGGCGCCCCAAGGGGCTCGGAGAGGGAGCGCCGCCGTCAGAGGGGGGGCGCCTGGCTAACTTGCGCAGAGCCACGCCGCTTGCCTGGTTGGCTGCGCACCCTTTGCTGACATCAAGCTGACGGCGGTGTGGTGCCCACGATCCGCCCCAGGCCACGGCTCTGACCGGTCCCCTCACCTGAGTCGACGATGAAAGCAATCGCTGCCCTCGGGCCCAGCCCTGCCCACCCCGACGGGGTGCTGCTGGACACCACCGTCTCCTTTCCGCCCCTTCCCGGCCCCCGAGATCTGCGGGTGCGGGTGGAGGCGGTGGCGGTCAACCCGGTGGATCTGAAGGTGCGCGGCACCCTGCCCGCCAACGGGCCAGCGCGGGTGCTCGGTTGGGATGCGGCCGGTGTGGTGGAGGCGGTGGGGGAGGCGGTGGAACGCTTTCGGGTCGGTGACGCGGTGATGTTCGCCGGAGCCATCCGCCGGCCAGGCTGCCAGGCCCAGAGTGTGTTGGTGGATGCCCGCCTGGCGGGGCGCAAACCGGCCAATCTGTCGTTCGCAGAAGCGGCCGCGCTTCCCCTGACGGGGCTGACCGCCTGGGAAGCCCTGTTTGAGCGGCTGGGATTGGAGGCGGAAGGCGGTGATGAGGGCCGCACCCTGCTGATTCTGGGAGCGGCGGGCGGCGTCGGCTCCATGGCGATTCAGCTCGCCCGACGGGCAGGTCTGCGCGTGATCGCCAGCGCCTCCCGCCCCGAAAGCCAGGCCTGGGTCAAGCAGCTCGGCGCCGAAGCGGTGGTGGATCACAGTCAACCGATCGGGCCCCAGCTCGACGCCCTGGGGCTAGACAGCGTGGATGCGATCGCCAACGTCCACGACACCGATCGGTACTGGCCGCTGATGGCGGAGCGCATCCGCCCCCAGGGATCGATCGTGGCACTGGTCAGCAGCCGCGGCCCTCTCGACCTGAACCTGCTCAAGAGCAAAAGCGCCCGCTTTTGCTGGGAATACATGTTCACCCGGGCCGATCACCAGACCCCGGACATGGCTGAGCAGGGGGCGATTCTGAATCGCCTCGCCCACGGCGTGGAGACCGGCACGCTGCGGAGCACGATCCAAACGCTCCTGGAGCCCATCAGCGCGGCCACCCTCACGGAGGCCTACAACCGCCTGCAGGGAGGGCACAGCCTGGGCAAGATCGTGCTCCACAAGTGGGAGTGAGTCTGAGACCCAGGGCCACCTGTCATGAGCCATGGGGCTCGGGGGGCGCGAGCGGTAGGGGGAAGGGGGGGCTGAGCGTGCTCAAGAAGGGCCAGGCGAGGACGAACAAGCGCAGCAGGCCCACCAACGCGGCGGCCCCGATCAACGGGATGACGCCCCATTTCTGGTGCAGCAGCAGTACCAGAGAGGCCACCAGGATCGCCAGGGCGGCTCCGTCGAGAGCCCCTCCGCCTTGGGCGGGCCAGAGCACGGGCTTGACAAAGAACACCGCCAGGCTGGCGATCACCCCGGACACCGCCGCCGTGATGGCCGTCAGGGGGGCGCTGAGGCGACGGTTGTCACGGCTGGCTTCCACCAGCGGGCCTCCAATCAGGATGAAGGCGAAGGAGGGCAAAAAGGTGAACCACACCA
>JBKDSV010000015.1:0-8124 GCA_046340795.1 Cyanobacteriota bacterium
TGGCGCTCATGCTGATCGCGAATGTTAACTTCGAAACCCCCAAGCAACCCACATTGGACTGGGTGGATCCGTAGCTGAAGGAGGTTGCGGGTCCAGGACACTTTTTGAATCTCAAACTCATTCACTGAAAGATATCGTGGCTCTTTTTCGCTGCTTATGACTTCAATTGATGATGAAAACTGCATCTCGTCTTGATTCTTCTTTCCTAGCAGCGCACAGGGTAGTTCTGTTAACAGACCATGCCAAGATCCACTAGATCGGTGACCCACAAAGATGTGGTATGTGTATCCAGGCTTGAGTCTGAACATTTTATCATTCAATGGGATCCAGTCTTCTTTCCACCGTCCCACCAGGACTTTTCCGTGGCGAGTCTGTGGCGGTCGTGTCTTCAGCTCATCCAGAGACTCAGGTTTTTGGGGATCTCGCAGAACGATTGGTTCGCCAAAGAATCCCACAGCTTCAATAAGAGACTCCTCCAGCCATATTTCTAACTCGTTTGGTTGCTCGTCATGGCTGTCGGGACATTGGAAGATTGGATCATTAGAATTCAAACACTCAAACTTCTCAGCTTTTAAACGTCCGATCTTCAAGTCGTTGAGGGGGGAATCACTGCAAAGTGAGGAGACCTGGATGCTGGCCACAAGATCAGTCAAGCTTGGAGCTGGCTGCAACACTTGCAGGGGAATCCGATGGATCCCCAAGCAAATCGACGTCCCCTTTGAACCTGGCTTGCTTTGCGCAAGGGGCTTCACCCGAACGTCGTAGACAACTTCAGGCATTGCGGATGTCATGAGCCTTGGGTCCTTAAACTTCAGTCGAGTGAATTCAGAGTCCCATTCCAAATCAAGACGGTCGGTCAGCAGATATGGATCGAGAATAAGAAACTCTTCAACGGAACTTTCGCAAACTTCCCGAACTTCCCGAACTTCCCGAAAACTGAGTTGCACATTATCTGCAAGTAGTGTAGGTTCTTTTTCATTTGGAAGTTGTCTGTAAACCTCAAAACTGTCGACCCTGTGCAAGAAGTCTCCAATCATATCCTTGGCAAGTTTGCTGTCTGACACCGCAGAGAAATGGATCGGAATTCTTACCTCTAAATAAGGGATTTCCTTCGTGGCCACGCACCGCTGTCTTGGTGTGCAGATTGTGATGGAACGGATCGACTCTTCTAGGGGATCTTGCAAAGATACATCGATTGGTAGAACCACAGGTTCCTCCAGCTCAACCCCCTCGAATTTCAGGCGAAGCTCTCTTGTTGTGCTATTGTTAGGAATCTCCAGGTATGGCAGATATTTTTTTAAAAAATCCAGCTCAGGGGATTTCTCTGTGGTATTCAGAATTCGCACCGCTTCCTGGCAAACTAACCCTCTCAAGCTTCGAATCTTTTCTTCTTCATTGGTGATCAAGTGCAACCCATGTCGATATCTGCGGTGGGCTTTCTGATTCAGGGCTAGGTAGCGTTCGACATCTTCAAAGATGCTATCGGCCTGGCCTTCTTCTTCCACTTCATCGAGAGATTTGAAGTCGAGTGGAAGCACACCCTCCGCCAGTCGCACCCGATCCAGATCAAGCCAGTAATTACGAGAGCTTGAGCGTACGCGTTGGTCCTGTAGCAGCGTGGCGTTGAGCCAATTCTCTTTTGCAGAATCCACTTTCTCTGGTTCTTGAAAAGATCCAAGAAGCGCCATCACCAGATCATTATTGGTGTCTTGCATCTTAGGTATTGTAATTCTTTTGGTGTAAGAATCAATGGGTTTTCCATCCTCAAGGACCTCGATTTGTGCCAAGCGTGTGAGAAACTTCAGCTCTGGATTCTCTGAATCCTGCTCCCCTAGAATGCCAAGCCAGTCTGCATTCTCAGATGTTGGCATGATCAGCAACCTCAGGTTGTCCTGAATTTGAACGGCATAAACAATCCAATCCTTCTTGGTGGGTTCACGAGATTCAAGTGACATTAATTGAAGCCTAGGAATCACGCCTTCCATCCTTTCCTGTTGTTTCTCCTTGTAGGCCTTTAGTCTCTTTTCAAAGAGAGCAACTCTGGACCGGATGCTCTCAACAAGTTCGTCTTTCTCATCCAATCGTCCGGAGGCCGAGAAAGAGTGGCCGCAAATGCTCGTCTTGACTGCTAGGGAAGCCCGGATACCAGCGCTTCCTGAACTCTGAAACGCCATCGTGCCTGACAATGCAGCATGGATTCGTTTGGTCGTTGAAAAACGTTTGCTGAACTCCTTCCCAAACACTTTGATACTGATTTTGAGCCACAGTTCGGCATCCGCCGCAATGCTGGCAGTCACTAACGCATAAGAGAGTAATTCCCCGCTGGAGATTAATCCTGCTATCTCCAGACCAAGGCGTAAGTTGGCGCTAAACTTTGCTCCTACACTGCTTCCTCCCAGTGTACGATCAAAGTTGGCTGTCGCCATCAATGTCGCCTTGGACATGGCGCCAAAGCTGACGATCACAGTCCGAAATGTGCCCAATACCTGCCAATTGAACCCTACCCATCGGGCGTTGTAGGACGCCTCTTCGAGGTAGAAATCGAGCAGTGTTGGGGACATGAAGTATGAGAACTGAACATCACATCTGTCTAGAATTAAGTTAAGATCACCTCCTTTTTCGATCGCTGTGCCTTTTTTCGTGCGCACTCTCATACTTAGCATTCGTTTTTGCGGCAGAATCACCAGTGCAGCTTCAGCAGCAGGCCTTGAAAAGTTCGCTTCGTTCCTTACGAATCCTGGGCTGGAGGAGAGCCAGAGTTTTGCTGCGGCTGTAATGTTTGCTTGGCTATCAATTGAGAGAACAAGCCAAAGCAGAAATGGTGAAATCTGCTGGCTGTCTCCTGCGACAGAGCCAATCATGATTGTGGCGACTAAACTTAGATAGATGTTCGGGGTCTTGACGAATTTCCATGCATCTAGATTGCTAGGCTTGAGTGTATTCATCCTGGGGAGGATGCGCTCAGGACTTGGATTGACGCCAATGGCCTCAAGTTGGCGATTCAGCCCCATGCCAGCCCCCACACTCTTTAAATAGACGCCTGGATAGAGCTGGATATCAGTATCTGTCTCGGCATAGATGAATGCACTAACAGCAGCTTCTCCGCTCTCCTTCCGATCACAGCCAAAATAAGCAGCTGCCCGAATTGAACTTAAGCCCGTGATTTCGATCGCACCTCCTACACCAATGCCTTGTTGCTTTGCGTCTTGGTTGTCGATCCATTGGACTTGACCATCCATCTTCACAGATGGACCCAGTTTGGCGGTGAGAGAGACGGGTTGCCCTGCGTTGCCCAAACGTAGAGAGGGAGAGTCATTAGTTCCAATCGGGATGGAGAGGATGAGAGATCCTGGTTGAACATCAATCTCCACTGGACCGGAAGACTGGAAATGGAAGTTTGACTTCGTGCATTTGATCTCAAGTTTGTTAACATCAACATTGCTCAGATTTAGATCCATCAGCGTGATGCTGACCATGCCATCCAAGAGCTCGAGCCGAGGTGCATCGGTGAGCTGGAGGGCAAATTCAGTTGGTTGACTTAGATCAAGATCCAGGAAGCAGGCCGGCTTCTCTTTGCTAAAGCCAGAGACCAGTTCAGGTAAATTGGTCTCGAGCCAGAGCTTTCCGTCGATCTTTGCTTTCAGATCCCAGCCGTTTTTTTTCCACTCCAACTGCATGCGAATTTCGTCAACTTGGCTTTCTACAGGCCCGATCCCTAGGGTCCCCAGGGGCTTGCCGTCCGCCTTTTCCAGCTGCAAAGCAGCCACCAATTCAGGTTTTTCTTTCGGTTTTTGTTGACGCAGGGCCAGCTCTGCCAGCACTTTGATTGGCGTCTCACTACTGAAGCCTGGCAGTTCTGTTCGGGCGAAGAAGGTGGCTTGAATGATTCGATTTCTGCGAACTTCCAGGATGGACTGAATCCCGTTACTTTCCTGAAGTGGTTGAAGAGGTTTTAATGTGTCATTTTTCAGTGCGACTTCCTGAGGATTCTGTTTGGCATAAAATGAGAGTCATCGAGGCCCTATCAACAAGATGGCCTTGTTGTTCAGCGGATCAAGCGGTGCGGGTGGACTGTCCAGATCAAAGAGGAAGCTCTTGCTGTAGTCGCTTTCACTGAGTTGAGTAGTACCAGCTCCATCGCTCCCAGGCAAATAGACCTGGACTTTCGCCCCTGTTCGAAGGATCCTCATGTCACCTGTCAGCAGATCAAAGTCCAGCATCACTGGTGGATGTTGGGAGGATGATGATGAAGGACTCTCGAGTTTGAATGCAAAAATTCCCAGATCAAGTATGTAGCTTTTCTCCTTTAATTCCCCGCGGACAACACTCTTACTCAAGCACCCTTTTTGAAGATCAAACTCGAGTTCGGTGGAGAATTTTATTTGTGTTGTATTGCCAATCGTAACCATGAAATCTGCTTTTCCCCCGAGTGTCGGATTGGATGCTCTCCTATTCGTAATCTTCCATGGCTCAGTCAATACTAGCTGTAGCTCTACCGCTTTGTCTATTAAGGATCCAAAGTTTGGAGACAGACTCGGCAGTTTTAGGGGACCATTCTCCACATTAAGACTGATCTCTTGATCCTCCTCAAGAGGCAGCAAAATCCTCTTGTCTGAAACAAGCTTAAGGCCTGATTTGGTTGGGACTTGGAGAAGATTCTGCTTCCCTTGATCCATCGGGCAAATGAGATTCACTTCGACATTCAAGGAAGGAAAGGAGATCGTCTTCTCTTTTGGCTTGATCCCAATCTTGTTATCTCTTTCATTTTTTGGACTGATTCGTAATAGCGGGCCCAGGCTCAACTCTTTAAACGGAATCTCCAGCACCTCACTGGTAAACGCTAATTTTTCCTCGCCTAGCATGAATGTTGCTCCTTTGCCTGGCTCTGCCTCTGCTTTCAAGGTCCCCAACGACAATCCAATGCTCTCACTGAGTTCCAGTCGAATTAGCAATTCCAGCCTCAATTTTAGATTCTCAATTAAGAGACTGCCATGATTAATCCGTATTCCTGGTTTCGGATCGAAGAACGGGCCGGGTTGGTCGATGCTGATTTTCGGCCACTTATTCGCTGTTTGATCATCACCTGTTTTCTCGATATCTAGACACTTGAGCACGCTTAAGGTCACTTTCTTTTCATTCTGTACGATCTCTTTGGTCTCAAATAATACCTCCCATCCTTTAAGATCCTCGCCAAGGCAGAAGGCAAGCCGCCATTTGCCGGGCTGGAATTCAAACAATCCCCATTCTGGCGCTGTGTTGTCTCCATTGCCGCCAAAAAGTACATATGTCATGGCTGAACTCCTTGGCCTTCTGTGATTCTTCTCGGGCGCATATTCAGGCTACCAGGATGACGGATTGATCTTTACCCTATGCCAGGACCTGCGCTTGCTTGGAGGATGTCACGTGCCGTTTTAAAACGACACATCTCTTTTTTCGTAACCGTTCACGGGGGTGGCGCCCCTCTGGCCCTCGTCGCCCTTGACAGCGCCAAGCCTGCCGCTTTGATCTCAGGACGAGACAGTCCGAGATACTCCGCCCTCCTGCTGGCATTACCGATCGTGACTGGGAGGCGACACCGCCAACGGTCAGAGCCCTGGTGACACAACTGATCTCGCAGCTGGAGACGTTATCCGCTCGTGTCGCCCAGCTGGAGGAGCAGAAGGGCCGCAGGTCCAGGAACTCTTCCAAGCCGCCATCCAGTGATGGGCGCAGGTTCAAGTCCCCAGCCAAAGAGAAGAGCAAGGGCACCGGCTGCAAGCGCGGCGGCCATGTCGGTCATCCTGGCGCGAGCCGCAACCTCCTTCCAATGGAGCAGTGCGCGGATGTCATCCCCCATTTCCCCAGCACTTGCCGCAGTTTCGGTGAGGACCTTAGTGGTGAGGATCCAGAACCGCATCACCATCTGGTGGTCGACATTCCAAAGATCGAGCCGTTCGTGATCGAACATCAGCTCCATCGGCTGATCTGCCCCCACTGCCAAACCACCACCTGGGCTGCGTTGCTCGCGGGAGTGGAGAGCGGAGGCTTTGGCCCTCAGCTCAGCGCTTTGGTGGAGCTGTTGGGCGGCGCGTATCACCTCAGCCATCGCAAGGTGCGGAGCCCAGAAGGGGGAGCAGTAGAGTCAAGCAGGGCTCAGGAGTTGACGTCTGGGGACTTCGGCATCAGCGCCCCATCCGCTGAGTCGATCCAACACCTGACGCCCCGACCAATGGAGCAGCCCGCACCCAGCGGCAGTCCTTCAGCGTGTCACGCGGCGCAAGGGCTTCGCAAGTGCGGCGTCGCTTGGTTGCTTGAGGGAGTGGCGGGTGTTGGGTGCGCCCGGTCGCCATGCCGCACCCTTGCACTCGCACCCTTGCACTCGCGTGATTGGTTTTGCCTTGCCGCCGCCGGGATGGCTGGGGGAGGTCATGGCAGGCGGGGCGGCTTTCCAGCGGCTGCAGTGGCTTGCCGCTGGCCGGCAGCCTTGGCGCGCAGCATCTGGCGGGCGAGGCGATTGTGGGTTTGGCGGAGGCGTTCGGCCAGATCCGGCGGGGGGCCAAGAGCCAGGGCGCGAGTAAAACAGGACTTTTGTTTGTTCAAGAGATTGGGGATATCAAGGGCATTTAGGGATTGGTATGGGAGTGTAAGTTGAACAGATTCATCCGAGGCGTCTCAGCAACCTGGCGCGAGCAGCAAATGAGGCTTTTGGGGCGGAAAGCCACAAGAGGCATCTTGGCAAGTCATTTCATTCTCTAACTCATCTTAATTTCACAACCCGCCAGCCTTCAGACGTACAAATAAATCCCTCCTTTGCCCGGTCATATTTTCTCAGAGTATTAAAATTGCAATAATATGAGCTATTTTTGTTTCTGCCTTTTACTACGCCTGGCTTGATCTGATCAACAGGCTCAGTAATCGGCACAAATGGGCTACCAGCTTGAGAGTCGTCACGATAAGCCCAACTACCATTGATAAAATAAATCTGATCGTCGCACGACGTGCAGCCTGAATATATGACGACCTTCTGATCGGGCTGAGCATCCGCAGGAGAAAAAGCAGACGTGAGAATAAGTAGACCTATTAATTGGCTTGCCGTCAAAGGAACAAGTGACTTCATAACGCTACGACGCCAGAGCAGAATGATGATATTTTATCATCCCTTCCATGTCCATGGGCCTGACCACAACTGATCAGCTCTGTTGAGACCTTGACCTTGAACTCCTGACTGAAGTCTGGCCCATTGCTCATGGCTGAGAAGCCCTTGGCAGGATGGTTGCCCGCCTTAGATTCTAACGATGGACCCTGTCCACGAAAGTTAGACTGCTTCTCTTTAGGTATCAGGCCCTGCAACATGAATACTCCCAGCTCCATGGCCTTGACCGGTGCCATCTGGGGATAAAGCTCCTCCACCTCCTGGACCACCCGCTCCTTGATGCCTGCCCGCTCGCCCATCGCCTGGCGGCCTTCTCCAGTGCCCGCGGACTTGGGCTCCCGCAGGGCCATGCGGCACTCGAAGGTGATCAGGTAATCGGCGATCGGATCGCTACCGCTCTTGCGGCGGAGCACATGGCTGGCTTGGCCTGCCCTGGCGCGGCGGAAGGTGGCGGCGACGTTCAGCTCAGGCTCCTCCAGGATCAGCACCGGCTTACCCGTGGCCTCCTCCAGCTCGGCCAGGGCCTGGTTTGTGGAGGGCTGAAACTCTCGATGGGTGCGGGTGGGGTCCGGCATCGAGCGAGGGTGGGGCCTGGGGTGGGGTAACAGTAGCGAGGGGGGTTGGGGGCTTCTGGGGGTGAACAGGGAACGCTGGGCTATTGGGCGGGAGGGACGTTGGGTTCGGGCAGAAGGCTCTGAAGCTTGGCCTTGATCTCGGCCTCTGAGTGGCCCATTTGGTGCAGCAGGTTGCCGTAATTGTTAACGCCAGCCTCCAGGTTGGGATGTTGATAGCCTTGTCGCAGGAAGGCCATCAGGATTGCCACGTTGCGGCGCATCAGCGGCTCCGCCTCCGACAGGCGGTTGGTGGCCTGCAGCAGCTGCGCCAGGTTGTTAAGGGCGGTGGCCACATTGGGGTGATCCTTGCCGTAGCTGATCTCAAAGATCTCAACCACCCTCGCCATCAGCGGCTCCGCCTCCGACAGGCGGTTGGTG
>JBKDSV010000016.1:0-2390 GCA_046340795.1 Cyanobacteriota bacterium
TTCTAAGGTGATTTCACTTCAATCAAGCAGGAGTTCTCGATGCTTGGATTGGACGACTTCGGACTGCCAGAGGTCGTATGGGCACTACCGGTAGCGTCCCCATGCCGGTCAGACGCTATATCCGCCACCTGAACGGTTACCCTCGAAGAATCGACAGACCGAAACGAAACAGTCCCCGTTCAGGGGGCAGGATAAATCTGAGACCCATTGCACCACAATGGTTCTGCTCTGTCGGCTGACGTTTGGCAATAGCTTGACAGCCATCGCCGTGGCCCTAAAAAGCCCTATTTCAGACTTATAGACCGACCACAGGAACTATCTGTAGCCTCCCTGGATTCCGCACACACCATATCCAGCCTCTGAACGGGTATAGGAGATCATTCAAGCCCTGCCTGGTGCTGAGTTTCTCTGGATGCTGCTGTGTCATGTCTTGTCCAAGCGCTCTCGTCGAGTCAGGGTTTTAAATTGCTTCATGGCAATGTCAAAACTGTGGTTCCGTTACTACAGATCTCGCTCAGGTTAATCCCATTCCATCCCATGGCCGAAGAGGCGAAACAGCCGATGACCCACCCTGAATGCGGCGGAGTGATGAGGATTATTTCAGTAAGTAACACGACTAAATAAACATGCCATGACGTGCGAGACATGCCAGCGACTGCTTGGGCTGTTTTTGCTGGTATTTTGAAGTAATATTACCACAATCCATGATTGCTGGCCGCCTCTGCAGAAATGAAGTGGCCTGCTCGCTTCGCACTGGGTCTACACTGAGGCAGCTATGGGTTGCGGCTGCCACAGCTGACGCACAAGACCTTCGCGGCCAGTACAATTCTAAAACCAACCTTAAACTGGGCCGATCTTTCTGCAGTAGTCCTTGGCGCTACCTTGTGGGCTTGTCCAGCCGTGAATAGGATCGTGGCTGTGCGCGACTTATCCATACTCGTTAGGCGTATCTGAGCGCGACCTTTCTGAAATTTTCCATCATGAACATCAAGCCATCTCATTTCCCACTTCAACGTCTTGTCAGATCGTTGCCAAGGCCGCTTCGGCGCATCAAGGTAGCGCAGCTTCTAGCTTTTATCACGGGATCACCCTATCACCGGATCAAGTTCCAACAGGGAGAGCTTATCGGCAACGTCCAGGATAGTGACATTGCAAACTATCTTATCAATCGTACATTTTCGGATCACGGATATTTTGAGTTAGCCAGTCGCCTCCTAAATGGGGGTGATCTCCATGTAGATGTCGGAGCAAATTATGGCTTTCATACATTTGGTCTCCTGCGATTACCGATCAGCTCACAGATCAAATATGTGTTGATCGATGCGAATCCCGACTGCATTGCCTGCCTCACTGAGAGCGCAAAGCTTCATCCTGCTTCATGGTTTAAAATCATTCATGCAGCGGCAGCGATGAAATTTGGCGACATTAGATTTACCTTTGCTCTCTCTTCCTCTGGTCGCGGTCATGTTGGTGCGGCAGCAAACTCTGGAGAAGTCGAGATTGTGGTACCGGCGTTGCCTCTAGATGACTTGTTTGAAGTGAACAGCATTGACAAGATCGCGCTAATGAAAATGGATATTGAGGGATCTGAACCATTTGCAATCAAAAGTCTCGATCGGATGCTTTCCTCACATCGGATCGATTTTATCTATTTTGAGGTAAACCCCTATTGTTTGGAACTGCAGCAAACAAGTCCTGAAGCTCTGTTTGAGGAATTTACTCGTCATGGCTATCGGCTCTTTTGGCCACATGACGGAGAAGATTGGATTTTGCAAACCTACGGACGCGATAATGCCACAGCATCCGATCTCAAAAGATTTACCATTGTGGGGAACCGGCCGCACCAAGTGATTGAGTTTGAACAAAACCGATACCGGAAAGGCCAGTTTGGCCAGTGCGATCTCTTGGCCGTTTCTCCTCATTGTCGTGTGAATAGGTACGATCCAAACGCCTAACATCAAGATTCAGTGGCCGGCAACAGAAATTTGGTATGCGAGTATTGGTGACTGCCGGCCCCTGATCTTGAGGGTTAGAGAGATGGGGGCACAGGCCGTCAATGCAAGGGCACCTCGAAAAATCGGCTTTGCAGCGACCAATGGACAAGGCCAACGCCGACCAAGACATGAGTCTCAATCGGCGCTTTCAGGCGAAACCGGTATTTTTCGAGATGCCCGCAAATGGTGGTATAGTCTGCGTATAGCCGCAGAACAGGCGTGCAGACGAAGGTTCAAAAGTGGGGAAACAGCCTTGGCGTGAGGATTCCACGCGGCTTGGCTGAAGAGATGGGATTAGGTGCAGGTACTGAGGTCAGCCTCACCGCGAAGGATGGCGAACTGGTCTTGAGGCCCGCCGTGCCAAGTCGGCTTAGACTTGCGGATCTTCTTGCGGGG
>JBKDSV010000017.1:0-14067 GCA_046340795.1 Cyanobacteriota bacterium
CGAACGAAAGACTTGACAAGTCAATCGTCCGGATTCACCATGACTACAAGAGATGCATCAGCATCTCCGGAATGACAAATCCATCATTCCACCCTGTTCACTCTCTGAATCAGGGCATTCGGACCTCGGGTTTTACACCACGCAAAGGGACGCAACCGCTTGGTCCGTGCGCCTCGATGCCGTCATCAGCAAGGACTACGGGCGAGACACCCATCGAAGGATCCAAAGCGCATTTGCGGGACGACACACGAGCTGCCTTCATCAACAAGGACTGCAGGAGAGACGCCCATCAAAAGATCCACAGCGCATTTGCGGGACTGCCCATTAGAAGGCGTGATCCGGCTGCGGAGGGGTTTCGCCGGGGTGCGGAGACTCCTGGGCCAGGTCAATCGTGGCTGTCTTGCCAGCTCAGAACCCGCTCCAGCTGCTCCAGGCTGATCAGTCCGTAGCGCCAGAGCACGGCGGGGAAGGGGGCCTGCTCCAGGCTGGCTTGGCGCAGGCCAAGGTCGAGGGCGCCCTCGCTGAGGCCGACTTGATGGCGCAAGAAAGTCAGCAGTTCCGCAGACGGGGCAGGTTGGCGGCTGTTGCTGATCACCATGGGATCAGGTTGCCGCCGGATGGAAGGGCTGGCAAGGTCCGTTGGTCATCACACCCAGCAGACAGCGCCGCAGCCAAGGAGCTTTGGCCAGGATCAGCAGGGCCGGTGCGCGCAAGGCCAGCAAAAAGGGGTGGCGGTTGGAGAAGATCCGCACAAGACCATCGGTGATCAACAGCGTGAGGAAAAGATCAGGCCAACGGCGGCGGGCATAGCTTCCGGCCAGGCGATCGAGGGGCAGGCGCCCGGCTCGCGCTCGCTGCGCCAACCGATGGAGCACCGCCACGTCACGCCAGCTGAGATTGAGGCCCTGGCCACCGACCGGGTGACAGCGGTGGGCCGTTTCGCCCACCAGGATTGTGTGCCCCTGGTGGAGCCTGCGCGCCACCTGCAGCCCCACAGGAAACACCCGGGGGGCCTGCTCGATCGAGCAGACATCGATGCCAGCGGGCAACACGGGTGCCAGGGCATCCAGAAATGCCGCTGGAGACAGACTTTCCAATTGGTGGCAGTGCCAACCCGGGGCGCTCCAGACCACCTGGAAGCGTCCTTGGCTCAGGGGCAGCAAGGCGAGGGGGCCCTCGGGCCGCAGCTGCTCCCATGCCGTGTGCGCGGGAGCCCCCCGCAGGGTCACCTGGGCTGTCAAGCAGTGTTGGCCGTAGGCGTGGCGCCAGCTGCCAATGCCCAGGCTCTCCCGGGTGGGGGAGAGGGAACCGTCGGCAGCAACGATCAAATCCGCGTCCGCGGCTGGGTTGAAGCCGGATCCAAGCAGCGCCTGGATCGCGGCATGGGCCTCCACCCGCTCCAGCAAGACCGTCATCAGCGGGCTGTGCTCAGCGATCCAGCCCACGGGTTGCCGACTCAGCCGCGCTCCCCAGAGATCGCTGGGGCTGAAGCAGAATTGCCGCTGGCAGCCCAAATCCGCCAAATCCAGTCGATCAAACGGCTGAAAAATCGAAGTGAGCCGCTCCCAGAGGCCCAGGCGCCGCAGCAGCTGCCGGGAGGAATGGGTGAAGGCGTAGGCCCGCGGGCTGGCCAGGAGCCGCCCGAGAGGGGAGGGGTCGATCAGTGTCACCCGCCAGCCGGCGTCGGCCAGGGCCAGGGCGGCCAGGGCACCCGCAGGACCGGCACCGCGAACCAGGGCTTGCGGCAAGACGGGCGCTTCGGCGGGACGGGAGGCAAGCGTCACCGGAGACAACAAGGGCAGGATTCAATGAAAACGCCGCAACACCTTGTGCTGCGGCGTGGAGGAAGGGCAGGGTTCAACCCCGCCGCAGACGGTCAAGACTCAACCGATGCCAAGCAGGCCATGGGTGAAGGCTTCGCCGCCCAGGGCAAATTCGGTGGCAAGCAGGGCGATGAAGCCCAGCATGGCCATGCGGCCATTGAGTTTTTCAGCGCGCTCGTGGAATCCCCAACCGTTTTCAGCGCTCACCACTTCCATGCGGGGTTCGGTGGCGAAGGCATTGAGCCGACCTCCGTCTTCTGTGGTGACTTGGGCGCCGCGGATGACGGACGTATTGAGAGTGGACTGAGCCATGAAGACCTCGTTTCAGAGTGTTGCAAGAATTGTAACGCATTGTTGCGAGGTGGTGGGTGATGGCCGGGCGGTTCACCGCCCCCGCAGGCGCATCAGACACAGGTCTTCGAAAGCCGGTCGCAACAGGTAGGGATACTCGCCGACCCACAGCTTCAGCTGGGGCAACCAGCCATCGCTGATCGCGCCGATGCGGCTGAAATCAGGCCGTTCGCTCAGCACCAGGCAACGCACCACCATCCCCGCTCGGATCGCCTGGTGCTTCTTCTCCATCGGAAAGCGCAGCTGTCCGAGATAGCCGTCCTCATCCTCCAACTCCAGGCACAGCCAGGTGCGCCGGTTTTCCACGAGCTCCAATCGGCCACTGCGGTCGGCCTGCTCGCGCTTGTTCTCCACCACCTCGCGGTTGAAGACGTTGGCCACCCGCCCCTCAAAGATCGCAGCCGCTGGATAGCGGCGCAACACCGCGTTGCGCCGCCCCGCCTCCACGATCGGTCCCCAGAGCAGATAGAGCAGCAGGATCATTCCCGCCACCAGCCAAAGGGAGGAGAAGCGGCTGTTGAAGGCCAGGGTCTGGCTGATCAACAGGGTGATCACGCCCCCGATCACAGAAATCAACACCCGCTGCAGCAGCTTGCGCGGGTCGCCGCTGCAGGCCTGGAATTGGGGACCCGTGGCGACGGCGGGAATCAAGCGGTAGAGCTCGCCAGGCTTCAGCGGGATCAGCATGGCCCGCCGACGGGGGAAGGGAGGGCCCTCCTCACAGCAACCGCTCCAGGCCATACACCAGCCCCGACAGCTGTCGCACCTTGCGCACCGTCAGCAGCACACCCGCCATGTACGCCACCCGATCGATCGTGTCGTGGCGCAGGGTGTAGGTCTCCCCGAGGCCGCCAAACAGCACCTCCTGGTGGGCCACCAGACCGGGCAAACGCACGGAGTGGAGCCGCAGGCCGCTGTCGCGCAGGCCACCGCGGCAGCCCGCCAGGGTTTCCTGCTCCTCCACCTCCTGGGGGTTGAAGCGCTTGCCCAGTTCCTCCATCAGTTCAGCGGTTTTCAGACAGGTGCCGCTGGGAGCATCGGCCTTGCGGTTGTGATGCAGCTCCGTCAGTTCGGCGCAGTCGTAGTAGCGGGCGGCGGCGGCGGCGGCCTGCTGCAGCAACACCATGCCCACGGAGAAGTTGGGAATCACAGCCCCCCCCGTGGAGGCCTTGTCGGCGAAGGTGCTCAACTCCGCCAGTTGGGCGGGCGTCAGGCCTGTGGTGCCGATCACCGGATGCACGCCATAGGCGATCGCCCCTCGCGTGTGCTCGTACACCACGGAGGGGTGGGTGAAATCGACCAACACCGCTCCACCCCCCGGCCCGCTCTGACGCACGGCCTGGCTCGCCTGGCAGAGGGTGCCCTCGAAATCGGCGCTGATCGCCACCTCCAGCCCTCCCAAGCCCAAGGCCTCCCCCAGATCCCGACCTTCGCTGCCGGGGGTGGTGTCGATCGCCCCCACCAAGGTGCAATCCGGCGCGTGCACCACGGCCTTGACAACCTCAGCGCCCATGCGGCCCAGGGCCCCGGCCACCACGACCGGAATCGGCGGCGCGGGTTGGGGGGACTCGTGGGCGGGGGAAGTGGGGGTGGAAGCCATGCGGACGGGGACCTGAAGCGGACGCCTGAAGTGTGAAGCGTCGCTGCAGAGCCTATGGGGGCAGGGCGCTGGCCTGGGCACAATGGGGCGTCACGACTCGGCGGATGCACGCTCCCAGTCTGGCCACGGCGCTCTTGGCTGTGGTGGTGATCATCGCTGTGGCCCAGTTGCTGGGGGCCCTGGCAGAGCGGAACGGCCAGCCCCGGGTGATGGGCGACATCCTGGGGGGCATTCTGCTCGGACCCAGCCTTCTGGGAGCCCTGGTGCCCCAGCTCCATGGCTGGCTGTTCGAACCGCAGGTGCTCGGGCAGATCAATCTGCTGGCCCAGCTTGGCCTGGTGTTGTTCATGTTTCTGGTGGGGCTGGAGATCAACCCGCGGCTGATCCGGCAACGCCTGGGCCTGGCGAGCCGCCTCTCCCTGGTGGGGGTGCTCCTGCCACTGCTGCTGGGCGTGGGACTGGCGGCGCTTCTGGAGCGCTGGCAACCCAGCCTGATTCCCGGCAATCACACCCCCCAGGGAGCCCTGTTCCTGGGGGTGGCCATGGCGATCACGGCCTTCCCGGTGTTGGCGCGGATCCTGACGGAACGCCAACTGCTCGCCCGACCCCTGGGCAGCGTGGCCATCAGCGCCGCCTCGATGGATGATGTGGTGGGGTGGTCGCTCCTGGCGGTCGTGGCGGCTTACAGCCGCACCGGTTCCTTTGCAAGGGGGGTGCCGGTGTTGCTGGAGACAGCCCTCTACGCGGTCGTCCTGCTGCTCGCCACAGCGCCCCTGCGCCGCTGGCTCTCCGGGCGCCTGGAGGCGGGCCGGCCCCCGCCGGAGCTCCCGCAGACCCTGCTGCTCCTGGGCGCCCTGCTCAGTGGGCTGGTCACCGAGCTGATCGGCGTGCATATGATCTTCGGCGCCTTTCTTTGGGGGCTGGCGATGCCCCGCGATGCGGCGATGCGCCAGTGGCTGGAGTTGCGACTGGAGACGGTGGTGTTGCGTCTGCTGTTGCCCCTGTTCTTCGCCATCAGCGGCCTCAACACGCAGATCGGCAGTCTGCGCACTCCGGCGCTCTGGCTGGCGACGGCCTGGGTGGTGGCAACGGCGGTGGCGGGCAAGTTTCTCGGGATCTGGGCCGTGGCCCGCGCCAGTGGCCTGCCGGCTCGGGAGGCGGAGGCTCTGGGCTGGTTGATGAACACCCGCGGCCTCACCGAGCTGGTGGTGCTCAACGTGGGACTCTCCCTGGGGGTGATCAGCGAGGAGCTGTTCACCATGGGGGTGCTGATGGCCCTCCTCACCACCGCGATGGCGGGGCCGATGCTGGATCGGCTGGGGTATGCTCGCGCCCCCGTGGCCGGACGGCTGTGAAACGTCCTGGGCGGGAGTTGGCCCGGAGCCAGGGCCATGGCGTCTCGGCGGCGGGCGTCAATACCCACCCATCCCATCTCACCCCCGGCCGTCCCGTCCCGTCAGGGCCGGGGGTGGGTGAGGGAGGGTTTCGATGGGCCTCACCCCGGCCAGCTGTCCCGGCCGCCTGTAACGCCTCCTGTCTGGATGGCCCCAGGGAGGCCCGCTCTGCGTAGGCTCCTTCACATTGCTCAATCTCCCCGCACGCATGTTCACGCAGGTCCGCTCCGCCAGCCGACGGGTCAGCCCGGAGACCGTGGGTCAGCGCGCCCTGATGCGGGCCGTGTATGTGGTGCTGGAGCCCCAGTATCAAAACGCCCTCACCACCGCCGCCCAGAGCATCAACGAAGCCAATCCGGCCCTGGCGATCGAGCTCTCGGGTTATCTGATCGAAGAGCTGCGCGACCCCCGCAACTACGCCGATTTCTGCGCCGACGTGGCCGCTGCCGATGTCTTCATCGCCTCCTTGATCTTTATTGAAGACCTGGCCCAGAAGGTGGTGGAGGCGGTGGCGCCCCACCGCGACCGGTTGAAGGCGGCGGTGGTGTTCCCCTCCATGCCGGAGGTGATGCGCCTCAACAAGCTGGGCAGCTTCTCCATGGCCCAGCTGGGCCAGAGCAAGAGCGCTATCGCCCAGTTCATGAAGAAGCGCAAGGAAAAGGGCGGCTCGGCGGGCTTTCAAGACGCCATGCTCAAACTGCTCAACACCTTGCCCACGGTTCTCAAATATCTGCCGGTGGAGAAGGCGCAGGATGCCCGCTCCTTCATGCTCAGTTTTCAATACTGGCTGGGGGGCACGCCCGACAACCTGCGCAACTTCCTGTTGATGCTGGCCGATAAATATGTGTTTGCCGGCGGCGCGGCTGAGCGGCCGGCCCTCCAGGTGGCCGATCCAGTGGTCTTCCCCGACCTGGGCATCTGGCACCCCCTGGCGCCAGGGATGTTTGAAGACCTCAAGGAATACCTCAACTGGACCGCCAGCCGCCCGGATCTCAGCGAGAAGGCCCGGAACGGCCCGGTGTTGGGCCTGGTGTTGCAGCGCAGCCACATCGTCACGGGAGATGAGGCCCACTATGTGGCCGTGATTCAGGAGATGGAATACCGAGGCGCCACCGTGATTCCTGTGTTCTGCGGCGGACTGGATTTCAGCAAGCCGGTGAATCAATTCTTCTACGATCCCCTCAACCCGGATCGGCCGTTGGTGGATGGGGTGGTGAGTCTCACCGGCTTTGCCCTGGTGGGTGGCCCCGCCCGGCAGGACCACCCCAAGGCGATCGAATCCTTGCAGCGCCTCAACCGCCCTTACATGGTGGCCCTGCCCCTGGTGTTTCAGACCACGCAGGAGTGGGAGGAGAGTGATCTGGGGCTGCACCCGGTGCAGGTGGCGCTGCAGATCGCGATTCCGGAATTGGACGGGGCCATCGAGCCGATCGTGCTCAGCGGCCGGGACGACGCCACCGGCAAGGCCCACACCCTGCAGGATCGGGTGGAAGCCATCGCGGAGCGCTCCATCCGCTGGGCATCGCTGCGAATCAAGCCCCGCACGGAGAAGAAGCTGGCGATCACCGTGTTCAGCTTCCCTCCCGACAAGGGCAATGTGGGCACGGCAGCCTATCTCGATGTTTTCGGCTCCATCCACCGGGTGCTGCAGGAGATGAAGGCCAAGGGCTACCGGGTTGACGATCTGCCCCGCACGCCCAAGGCCCTGATGGAGGCGGTGCTCAAGGATCCCGAAGCTCTGGAGGGCTCCCCCGAATTGGCCATCGCGCACCGCATGAGCGTGGCGGAGTATGAACGGCTGACGCCTTACTCCAAGCGGCTGGAGGAGAACTGGGGCAAGCCCCCGGGCAATCTCAACAGTGATGGCAGCCATCTGCTGATCTACGGCCGCCATTTCGGCAACGTTTTTGTTGGCGTGCAGCCCACCTTTGGCTACGAGGGGGATCCGATGCGCCTGCTCTATTCCCGCAGCGCCAGCCCCCACCATGGCTTTGCCGCTTACTACACCTATATCGAAAAGGTGTGGTGCGCCGATGCGGTGTTGCACTTCGGCACCCACGGCTCCCTGGAGTTCATGCCTGGCAAACAAATGGGCATGAGCGACACCTGCTATCCGGACTCCCTGATTGGCACTCTGCCGAATCTCTATTACTACGCTGCCAACAACCCCAGCGAGGCCACAATCGCCAAGCGGCGCGGCTACGCGGAAACCATCAGCTATCTCACCCCACCCGCAGAAAATGCCGGCCTCTACAAGGGACTCAAGGAGCTGGGCGAACTGGTGGGCAGCTACCAGCAGCTCCGCGAAAGCAGTCGGGGCGTGCAGATTGTGAACGCTCTGGTGGAAACTGCCCGCCAGTGCAATCTCGATAAAGATGTCAGCCTGCCGGAAGCGCAGGCGGCCGAGCTCGATCTGGAGGGCCGCGATGCTGTGGTGGGCGCCGTCTATCGCCAGTTGATGGAGATCGAGAGCCGCCTTTTGCCCTGTGGTCTGCACACCATTGGCAAGCCCCCCACGGCGGAAGAGGCGATCGCCACCCTGGTGAACATCGCCGCGATCGAGCGCACGGAAGAGGGTCTTCGCTCCCTGCCAGGCCTGCTGGCGGAGGCGTTGGGCCGCTCGATTGAGGAGGTCTATCGGGGCAATGATGCCGGGGTGTTGGCTGACGTGGAGCTCAACCGGACAATCACCGAAACCTGCCGAGCCGCCGTGGGCGCAATGGTCAAAGAGGTGACGGGCGCCGATGGACGGGTGACGCTGCGGCGCAACTTCGGCTGGTTGTTTGCCCTGTTGGAGCGCTTCGGCATCCGCTTCCCCAGCCCTTGGCTGGCGGCTTGCCGGGCGGCGGGCTTTGCGGCGGTGAATCAGGAGGAGCTCGACAAGCAATTTGCTTACTTGCGCTTCTGTCTGGAGCAGGTATGCGCCGACATGGAAATGGGCAGCCTGCTGCGGGCGTTGGATGGGGAATATGTGTTGCCCGGGCCAGGCGGCGATCCAATCCGCAATCCTGGCGTTTTGCCCAGCGGCAAAAACATCCACGCCCTCGATCCCCAGTCCATCCCCACCCGGGCGGCGATCGCTGCGGCGAAGGTGGTTGTGGATCGGCTGCTGGAGCGCCAGAAAGCCGAGCAGGGCGCCTGGCCGGAAACGATCGCCTGCGTGCTCTGGGGCACCGACAACATCAAAACCTACGGCGAATCCCTGGCCCAAATCCTGTGGTTTATCGGTGTGCGGCCCGTGGCCGATTCCCTGGGCCGCGTCAACAAACTGGAGCTGATCTCCTTGGAGGAGCTAGGACGGCCCCGGGTGGATGTGGTGGTGAATTGCTCTGGGGTGTTCCGGGATCTGTTCATCAACCAGATGGCCCTGATTGATCAGGGTGTGAAGATGGCTGCCGAAGCGGAGGAGCCTGAAGAGATGAATTTCGTGCGCAAGCACGCCAAGGAGCAGGCACACGAGCAGGGCACCAGTTTGCGGGAGGCAGCCACTCGCGTGTTCTCCAATGCCAGCGGCAGCTACAGCTCTAATGTGAATCTGGCCGTGGAGAACAGCAGCTGGGAAGAGGAAGGCGAGCTACAGGAGATGTATCTGAAACGCAAAACTTTTGCCTTCAATGCCGATAATCCTGGCGAGATGAATCAGAAGCGCGAAGTATTTGAGGCTGCGATGAAAACCGCAGATGTCACCTTCCAAAATCTGGATTCTGCCGAGATTTCTCTCACGGATGTGAGCCATTACTTTGACAGTGATCCCACCAAGTTGATCGCCAATCTGCGCGACGATGGCAAAGCCCCTGCAAGCTATATCGCCGACACCACCACCGCCAACGCCCAGGTGCGAACGCTCAGCGAAACGATCCGTTTGGATTCTCGCACCAAGCTACTCAATCCCAAGTGGTACGAGGGCATGTTGAATTCAGGCTACGAGGGCGTGCGAGAGGTAGCCAAGCGCCTTAACTTCACTCTGGGCTGGAGTGCAACGAGCGGCCAAGTCGACAACTTTGTCTATGAGGAAGCTAACGACACTTTCATCAATGATGAAGAGATGCGCAAGCGTCTGTTGGAACTCAATCCCCACAGCTTCCGCCGCATTGTTGGCACCTTGCTGGAGGTGCATGGTCGTGGCTATTGGGAAACCAGCGAGGAAAACATCGCCCAGCTCCAGGAGATCTATCAACAGATCGAGGATCGGATTGAGGGAGTTGTGACGCCTTGAGGCCACGCGTTCAATCGGAGTGGTTCTGTCTGGAGGCTGGCCAGCGACTGGCTTCAGTCCGAGCCCGGCCCAGGGGCTGCCACCGCGCCGTTTCCTTGCCCGCCGCCTTCGGCTGTTCAGGCATCAAAACGGCCCCTCGACGTTGTGGAGCGGATCCAGTGGCTCTACAGCGGCGGGTTTGAGCACGCGGCCCTTGAGCTGGATCCCTGGCATCCTCACCCGCACCGGTTCACCTCTCCCCGGCAGGGACGCCTGGCTGAGCGGTTGGTGGCGATCTGGATCAAAGGGCACCAGCTCGCCGATGGTTTCGAGAGCCTCCACGCCAATCGGGGTCAGCCCCTGCCAGAGCCGACGGCTGGTGGCCAGCAGATCCTTGGCACCCAGCTCCTTGCCCCCCCGCGTGATCAGGTCGTGTTGGGTGAGCAGTTGGGCCAGGGGGGTGGCCAGGGGGGTGAGCACCGTCTCCAGCTGAGCCTCCAGGTGGTCGTTGAGAGCGCGGGCGGCCTCCTGGCTTTGTCGTTGGAGCTCGACCCGGGCCTGGGCCAGTCGCTCTTCCAGCTCCTTCAGATCGAGCCGCAAACGCCGCAGCTCGCTTTCGGCCGCCAGGCGCAGGGCACGTTCCTGCTCAAGGGCCTGGCGGGTCTGGTCATCAGGGAGAGAGGAGAGCCAACGGCGGAGGCGATGCACCATGGTCATGGCAGGGGATGTGACGGAGGGCTGAGGTCGCCGGCCAGGGGCGCTCACGACTGCTGGGGGATGTCGAGGGGCACGAACTGCCGCAGCGCATCGCTGCTCTGGCGGAAGGAGGCTGATTGGGCGCGACCTTCCCGCAACCAGGCCCGTAGCGCGGTGATGCGTTCCCGCTGCGACACCGACAGGGGCACTTGGCGATCCAGGGAGCGGGCAATGTCGTCAGAGGTGAACTCCCGACCCTGGTTAAAGCCGACAACCATCGCCTCCACGATCGCCTGCTCGATTTCCGCGCCCACATAGCCCTCGCAAAGGTGGGCCAGACTTTCGATGTCGTAGTCGTGAACGACACGCTGCCGTTTGCGCAGATGCACGGAAAGGATGTCGCGCCGCTCGGCCAGGGTGGGGAGATCCAGGAAGAAGATCTCATCAAAGCGGCCTCGACGGAGCAGTTCCGGCGGCAGGCTGCTGATGTCATTGGCGGTGGCCACCACGAAGCAGGGGGCGCTTTTCTCCTGCATCCAGGTCAGGATGGTGCCCAACACCCGGGTGCTGGTGCCGCCATCGAGGCCGCCACTGGCGAAGGCCTTCTCCAGCTCATCGATCCAGAGAACGCAGGGAGCCACCGTTTCCGCCAACTGCAGGGCCTGGCGGGTGCGTTGCTCCGATTCCCCCACCAACGCGCCATAGAGGGAGCCCACATCGAGCCGCAGCAAGGGCAGGTGCCAGAGGGCACCGATCATCTTGGCGGTGAGGCTTTTGCCGGTGCCGGGGATTCCGATCAAGGCCATGCCCCGCGGCGCGGGCAGGCCGTAATCGCGAGCGTCCTGACTGAAGGCCCGCTCGCGTAGCCGCAACCAGTCTTTAAGCACCTCGCAACCGCCCAGATCCGCCGGGCTTTCATTGGCGTCATAGAACTCCAGCGCCTGGCTCTCGCGAATGATCTCCTTTTTCTCCCGCATCACCAGGTCGATGTCCTGCTCGTTGAGGAAGCCATCGCGCACGATCGCCTTGGCCAACACCCGTTGCGCCTGGGCGCTGGTGAGGCCCAGGGCGGCCTGCACCATCTTTTCGCGCCCCAGCGCCGTCAGTTGCACCTTCACCCCCGGCGTGTCGGCAAGGCTATGGAGCACGGTGTCCAGTTCGAGCGCATCGGGAGGAGAGAACACCACCACAACAGCCGTGTCCTTGAGCTCGGGGGGCAGGGAGTGGAGCGGTGTGGTGATCAGGATGGATTTGCGGGTGTAGCGGAACCGCTGGGCGAGGTTGCGCAATTTGCGTTTCACCAGCACATTTGTCCAGATGTCATGGAAATCGCGCAGCACAAATAGGGCTTCACCCTGATGTTGATCAATCTTTTCCAGAGCTGTTTTCGCGTCAGCTCCCGTTGGCACCGCGCCGGTCCACTGGCTGATCGCTTCAAAGCCATCGGCCGCATCCCAGCCCAGGCAGGGCCGGCGGCTGGCCTCGCAGACCTGACGCACATGCTCCAGGGCCCGCTCCTCCTCAGGGGTCACCACGACGATCAAGGTGAAGCGGGCCCGCAGATAGAGATCCAGCTCCTGCTGAAAGGCCATGGCTAATTCCCTTCGCCGATCGCCTGGGTGTCGGCCAACCCCCAGCTGACGCCCTGCTCATCGGCCTCGGCTTCTGGCCGCATCTCCCGGCTGCTGATCTCGCCACCGAGCAACTGCTCCAAGCCCTCGGTGAGCTGTAGACAGGCTCTCCCCTCAACGCCGCGCACCTGCAATCGCACGGTGCCATTGGGGGCGACAAAGACATCGATTTCCTGAATGTCCATGGTTGGCTGTGGAAGGGATGGAGATAGAACGGGGGAGGAGAGGTTCAAACAGCTCGGCGCAACACCAGATGGAGGGTGCCATCTGGCTGCCGCTCCTCTTCTACAAGGCTGAAACCCTCGGCGCTGAGGGTCTCCCGGGCGGCGTGGTAGGCATAGCGCTGGTGCAACTGGCGTACAAAGTCGTCTCGGTTGATGCCGCGGATCCCCCACCAATCCGCCACCAGCTCATAGCACTCTCCCTGGCGACGAAAACCGATGTCGTAGCTGGGGTTGCCGGTGGCGATCTTGAAATCCGCCTCGGTGGTGTTGTGCTGGTAGCCGTTCACCGTCACGGGACCCTGTTGCACAGCATGGCCCAGATCGGCCAGGGATTGTTTGAGATAGCGGCAGTCGACAATACGGGTGCGAATCGTGGTGAAGTGAGACATGGAGATGCAGAGGAATCGCAAGAAAGGGGACGGGGTGGACGGGCGGGTGTGTCCAGATCAACGCAGCTGAATCACCGGATAGTCTTTGTAGTGGAGTTGGTCCGTGGCAAGTTCACGGGCCGTCAACAGCAATCGCTTGTTGCCATCGATCCCGAAGCTGATGCGAAAGCAGGCCTCCCCGGCTCGTGCCGGTTGGCCGGGTGTGAGGAAGGTGGGGGCGTGTTCGTTCATCCAGAACTGGCTGCGGCGTTCCAGCTCGGCCACGGGCACCGACAGCAGGCGGGCGCCACCGGCGGGGTTGAACACCAGCTCGGTGGCGCCGCTGGGCTGATGGACCGCGCCCAGCTCAAAAATCGCCAGACCCAGTTGCTCCTGCCCGTCGTAAGAGGCCTTCACGGTGAGCACGGCAACGGGTTGGCTGCTGGGGTAGGGGGTGCCGGCCTCCACCAGGGGACGGTAGATCCAGTCGCCGCTGTTGGCATCGCGGTGGCGGATGGCGTAGCTGTGTTGGATATGGTCGTAGAAATCCACCCCGCCCACAAAGGCGGCCGCCCCCCGCGCCACCGCATCAATGGGGCGATCCGCAAACAGCCGCTCTTTGCCGAAGATGCGCCCCAAGCTGGTGCGCACCACCGGGATCTGACTGCTGCCACCCACCAGCAACACCGACTTGATCTGGTCCTCCCCGTAGCCGCGATCCCGAGCGCGGTTGAGGGCCTGGCGGATCAGACGATCCAGGCGACCCAGCACATCGGCCTCCTCCATCAGCTCCTCGAAGCGGTGGCGACTCCAGGAGGCCTCCAGCACCTGGCCGGAATCGGGATCCAGCAGGGTGATGGCCGCGTTGGCTTGGCTGGTGAGCTGGATTTTGGCCTGCTCGCACTCGGCAAGGATGGCGCCGCTGAGGGTCTGAATCAAGGGATCGGTGTCCTGCCGTCCGCTTTGTGCCAGCAAATCCTGGAAGAGCAATTGATCGAGGTTGATGCCCCCGATCTCGGCACCGGCCTTGGCGAGGATCCGGCAGTGGCGTCCTCCAAAGGAGGTCTCCTCCGGCTCGATCAACACCACCGCGATGTCCAGGGTTCCCCCCCCGAAATCGAACACCAGGTAGCCATCGCCAGGCAGGATGTGGGCGCCGTAGCCGAGGGCGGCGGCGGAGGCCTCGTCAATCAGGCGATAACGGGGCCAGCCGGAGGCGGTGGCCACCTCTCCCAGCCAAGCGGCGTAGTGCTCATACCCTTCCACCGGCACCGTGAGGGCGATTTCCTCGTCCCCCAGGGCCAGATCCTCCCGGGCCAGGGCCAAGAGGGTGGAGAGGAAGTCGTGGCCCGCCTGTCGCACGCTCACCAGACGCTCACCGATGCGGCGTGCCCGGCTGGCGCTGCCCTGGCCGATGGTGCGCTTGAGCCAGCGCAGAGTGTGGGGATGCTTGAGCAGGTTGCGCTGCAGCACCTGTTGTCCCAACCACTGGCGTCGGTCGTCGCCGTAGTGGATCAACGAGGGCACCACGGGCGTGGAGCCTTCCGCCTGCGGGTAGAGGCCGCGATAGGCCGCCGGGGCATAGCAACGGGCTTGCCGCAGGCTCGGATCCCACAGGGCCAGACCGGTGTTGGAGGTGCCGACATCCACGGCGAGACGGCCGCCCATGGTGGCCAGAGGCAGATCAGCCATCAATCAGCACTTCAAAGGAGGACCCCTGCGCCGGTTGCGTCGCCTCCTCCACGCCCACATCAAAGCGGCGCAGGATGGCGCCAAGGCCGCTGA
>JBKDSV010000018.1:0-12405 GCA_046340795.1 Cyanobacteriota bacterium
TGCTTTAAAGTGGTTGGATAGAGGCGCCAGGCCACGATTGTGATTCAGGTCCCACGCTGAGACCCCTATGAGCTCGGGACTCAGTTCCTCAGAGCTGCTGGGCACATGAACGCAGAGTGGCAAGTTTGAATCAGCCCTGGGGGTGGCCCTCTGGGGTGCCCCCTTTATCGCCAACCGGTAACCACAGAGGATGAAATGAGGATTAAATCAGTCTCGCCATGGCAGCCCACCTCCAGATCAGCCCTGATGTGGCAGGATTGAGAACTGGATCCGCCTCAGTCCCAGCGCCAGCATGGATTCCATTGCACTAATTGTCGACGCCCTGGTAGCCGGTGCCGCCGCTGCCGCCAAGGACACATCCACCACCGCCATCCAGGACAGCTACAAGGGGTTCAAGAACCTGATCCAGCGAAAATTGACTGGCCATCCCGAGGCTCCGGTTGTGCTGGAAGCACATGAGTCCGACCCCCGCACCTACAGCCTCTCTCTAAAAAAAACGCTTGCAGAGGCTGCAGTTGACCAAGATGCCGCAATCCTGAAGGCTGCCCAGAAGCTTTTGGCTGATGCTGATGCTGATGCTCTGGCGACTTCAGGCCCGGTGATCAACCAAAATATCAATCACCCCAGATACACCGCTATCTCCGCCACTGGCGACGTCAGCATGACAGTCAAGAATCGGGAAGTTTGATCAAATGACGGAGCCTGAGGCCCATCCCCAGGGTCGGATCCAGCAAGAAGTTACGGAGCCCCGATATGCGGCGATCTCCGCTACGGGCGACTCCATCATCACGATCACCAACTATTATGGCGGGCAACTTCCTACAGAATCCACTCCAAGTCTTGGCAGGACAGGCTTGGTCAGCGACGACGAATGCCCCTGCCCTTATCGAGAGCTTTATCCCTTTGATCAGAACGACGCGGCTCTGTTCTTCGGCCGGGAGGCCGCGACGGAGCGATTGCGGCAGGCGTTGCGGCGCAGGAACGTGTTGCCCCTGCTGGGGGCCTCGGGCAGTGGCAAGTCTTCACTGGTGTTCGCGGGACTTGTGCCCTTGCTCCACAAGGAGGGCCATTGGTGCTACAGCTACTTCCGGCCGCGAGAGAGCCCCTTCATGGAGCTGGCTCGTGCCCTGCTGCCGCTCTATGCGCCTTCCCTGAACGAGACCGAGCGGCTTGGGCAGACGGAGCAATTGGCTGCGAAGTTGAGAAAAAAGGAAATCCTACTTTCGAACGTTTTGGCTGAAATCCGTCACAAGGCACCCCACGATCAGCTCCTGCTGATCGGAGATCAGTTCGAGGAGCTTTATTACCCAACTCTAATGCAGGAAGAACGCCAGGCGTTTCTGGATGTTTTGTTCCAGGCTTTCGCTCACGATGGGCTTGGTGGCAGGAAGGGGGCCAACGCTTCCGCTGGCTCCGTGCGGCTACTGCTCACGATGCGGGCGGATTTCCTCGGCAATGCCCTGGCTCACCGTTCTTTCGCTGCCCTCTTCCAACAGGAAGGGGAGGGAAAAGACGACGTGAAGCTCGGCCCAATGTCCGAGGTGGAGCTTCGGGAGGCGATCGAAAAGCCTGCCGCAGCTCAGGGCGTGGCCTTTGAATCCGGTCTCGTGGAGCGGATTCTCATTGAGCTGGCTACCGAACCGGGCCATCTCCCTCTTCTGGAGTTTGCCTTGACCAAACTGTGGAGCCGGCGGAAGGGCGCCCTGATCACCCATGAGGCTTACACCGAGATTGGTGGGGTGAAGGGGGCGTTGGCCCAACACGCCGATGGCTGCCTCGCCGACCTAGAGCCTTCGCAGCAGGTGGAGGCTCGGCGTGTGTTTCTCCAGCTCGTACGGCCAGGGGAGGGTACAGAGGACACCCGTCGCCTGGCCACCCGTCAGGAGCTGGGGGAGGATCGCTGGCCCTTGGTCTGCCTCCTGGCGGACGATCGCCTCGTGGTGACCAGCCGCAACGCAGTCGGCGACGACACGGTGGAGGTTGTGCACGAAGCCCTGATCCGCCACTGGGGCAAGATGCGGGGTTGGCTGGCCTCCGATCGGGACTTCCGGTCCTGGCAAGAAAGGCTGCGGGGCTCTCTCGCCCAGTGGCAGGCCAACGATCATGAAGAGGGAGGGTTGCTGCGGGGGGCGGCCCTGGCCGTAGCTCGAGCCCAGCTGCAGGAGCGCCAGGAGGATCTCGGAAACATCGAGCAGGACTTCATCGCAGCGAGCGCGGCGGCTGAAGATGAGGCGCGGCGACGGGAGCGTCGACGACAGCGCTTGCTATTCAGTGGCCTGGCTGGTGGCCTGGTGTTGGTAACGGTGGCCCTGATGCTGGCCTGGGGTCAACTGGTGCGGGCCCAGCGTCAGCGGGGGGAGGCGTTGGCTGCAAGCGCAAAACTCAATGCGCCAAAAAGACCGGCGGATGCGTTGTTTGAAGCGCTTGCTGCTGCTGGGTTAACCCGCTTCGGCCACATCCAGGCCGCTACTCTCTCTCTCCCTGCTCGTGTTTCCGAGGCCCTAACTGAAGGCTGGGGATACAATCGCGAAACAAACCGCCTTCTTGGGCACACAGCGCGTGTGTATTCAGCAGCATTTAGTACGGAAGGAAGCAGAATTGTTAGTACCGGTGAGGATGGAACGCTACGAGTATGGGATGCAAAAAGCGGAAAACCAATTGGTAAGCCTTTAGAATTACCAAGTGATTATCAAGACGAACCCATTGAATTGCGCTCGGTTGCATTCAGTCGCGATGGAAGCAGAATTGTGGCTTCAGGGAGATATGGTTTTGTGTGTTTGTGGGACGTAAGAAGTGGAAAGCAAATCAAGATTTTACAAGGGCATAAAGGCTTTGTGAAATCAGTGTCTTTCAGCCCCGATGGGCAGCGAATCTTGAGTTCTGCGGGAGATGGAACGATACGAGTGTGGGATGCGAAAAGCGGAAAATCAATTGGCAAGCCGCTGCGAGGTCACCAAGGGGATGTGTTGTCAGCTGCTTTCAGTTCAGACGGGAGCAGGATTGTGAGCGCTGGGGACGATTTAACGGTTCGGGTGTGGGATGCGAAGACCGGAAAAGCCCTCATCGACCCTTTCCGAGGTCACCAAGATGTAGTGCGCTCGGTAGCTTTCAGTCCCGATGGGGGGCGAATCGTTAGCGGCGGCAATGATGGCTCCGTGCGGATCTGGGACGTGAGCAGCGGCAAAGGAATCGGGGAGCCGCTGCGGGGCCACGATGGTTGGGTGAATTCAGTTGCCTTCAGCCCCGACGGAGAATTGATCATGAGTGCCGGTGGGGATGGAACGGTGCGACTCTGGAACGCAATGAACAAAGAGATGATCGGATCGCCGCTACGAGGCCACCAAGCTGATGTCTACTCAGCGTCGTTCAGCAAAGACGGTAGAAAAATTGTAAGCGCTGGCGAGGACAAAACAGTGCGGATTTGGGATGTGAATATCAACTATACAATTAGCGAACCGTTGGGAGGGCACTTGGGTCAAGTGAATTCAGTAGCGGTCAGCACTGATGGCAGCCGAATCGTCAGCGCTGGTGAGGATGGAACAGTGCGCTTGTGGGATGCGAAGAGTGGTAAACCTATCGGGTTGCCGCTGCGGGGCAACAGGAGGCCCTTGTGGTCAGTTGCCATCAGCACGGATGGGAAACGAATCGTTAGTGGAGGGGATGATTTAACAGTGCAGCTTTGGGATGCCAAGAGCGGGAGAAGAATCAGTGAGCCTCTACGTGGCCATAAGAGAGGCTTGGGATCGGTTGCGTTCAGTAGTAATGGGGATCGAATTGTGAGCTCTGGGAATGATGGAGAAGTGCGAGTGTGGGACGCAAAGAGCGGAAAGGTGATCGGTATAATTGGCAAGCAACAGGATGATTTCTTATTGCCAATGTATGTTGCATGGGTGAAATCAGCAGTGTTTAGTCCAGACGGAAGTTTAATTGCAACCGCCGGAGAGGATGGATTGAAATTATGGAAAGCAAGAAGCGGGAAAGAGTTTGGTGCAGAGATTTTTTTCCTGGGGCACCATTATGGTCGAGTTCTATCGGTAGCGTTTAGTCCTAATGGGAGACGAATCGCCAGCGCAGGTGGGGATGACGAAACTGTGCGGGTTTGGGATGTGGAAGACGTTGATTCAGGAGGTTCGGGAATGCAGCTAGGTGAACCACTTAGAGGACACCATAAAGGGGTTTGGTCAGTGGCATTCAGCCCGAATGGGAGTCTCATTACGAGCGGCGGCGAGGATGGAACAGTACGGGTTTGGAATTCAAAGACCGGGAAACAGATCGGGCAACCTCTCCGGGGCCACGAAGGTTGGGTGAGATCAGTCACATTTACACCAGATGGAGCTCGAATTGTGAGTAGTGGCCAGGATGGAACTATACGAATCTGGGATCCTGGACTTACAGACCCAATACGACTTGCATGTAGCTTTTTGCGTCATCACCAGAGCCTTGAGACTCCCTCCAACGACGTAGAGATCGAAGCCCAACGAACTTGCAGGCGCTGGGGGTGGAATAAATGAGTGGCAAGTACCCAGAGTATTTTGGATTATCGGCTTCCCGTCATCAGAATCTCTCTGTTTCTATTGTAATCGCGGCCTGGCATTAGTCTTAGTTGTGATATTAGCCAAAACGATTATCTGCATGTATTAAGTAAGATATTTCCCTCCCAGGAGCTGTCATCTCTGCTTCAGCTAAAGCGACACGCTTGTGATGAATAGCGAAGAAGCTTTTGGCAACCTTGGACATTTTTAGCTTAGCCAGGTTTTCAATAGTCTCAGCAGTAGATACAACAAGCGTTTCAAGGGTTCCAGTCGTTGTCTTCATATCGTGCAATTTCATAAAGCGCTTGTATTCTAAAGTCAAGTACTCAATCTCTTCGTTTAAATCTTGAAAACTCGCACCTGAATCAAGTGCTTTACGTAGCCACCTTTTCATTCCAAGAAACAGCCTTCGTGTTTCTGGCTCCTCTTTGAAATCCATGACTCGACTAATTGAGACCTCATCCGCAGGCAGTGGCAATTTGTCAAGGATAATATGTGCCACATTGTTTTCGTGATTAGCGTCTATGGCGGCACCTAGGCTTCTTGGGGCAACTGATAGAAATCGAGTCACATCAAAAGACGAAACTGGGCTAATGATCGGAACTACCTTTAAATTATACTTTGTGTTGAGATGAAGCGCGTCACGCCTTGCCTGAATATCATGACAAAACTGGCCAAATTCAGAAAACTCCTGCAAAGCTTTCTTGAATCCAATCTTTTTAAGCCGAAAGAACAAGGCTTCCACTTCTTCCCTATCGGTTTCAATAGTACTTATGAAATCTTCTTCATTATTCTTCACTCTGAACAATGAAGGCCAGTAATGCATTAGCAACCTATTTGTATTGCACGTTGCATCGGCCAGGGGACCAGAATGCGAGACTGCGGTTGACTCTGAGAATTTGAAGTAGCCACGTTCATAGACTTCTTCAAGTTCACTTACCCCACGATTTAAAACTGAATGGTATTCCTCAGGGCACACATATATCTTATCAAAGTAAAGCAGCTCTTTTTTTAGCTCGTTTAGCAGACCTTTTCGGGCGAGAAATGCTCTGTCTTTATCTATTGGCTCGAATAAAGCTTCAAAAATATGTGCTTGTGAGTCAAAACTGGTTGACTTGTGTTTATCACGACAAAGCCCGAGAAGCTCCTCTGAGTCAAATGCAAGCAAAGTGGGCAATACTTGTCTGAATTTATATCCATAGACTCCGAGCAAGCTTTTAATGCCAAGAAACTCGCTCATAAGGTGCCTCCAAAAGCGCGGATACCATCTATACTAGCTTGTCTCAGTGTCACTCGAAGTTGTTCGCATTTGACGATACCTTTCCTTCAATTTTGGCCACCGCCGAGAAGGTACTCAAATAAATGAGACAACCTCACGCTAGCTTTTCACTCCCCCTGCCATCCCAACTCCCGTGCCTCTAGGGCACACTCCCGAAAGACCGAGCTGAGAGATGCCAAACACCCTCGCCAAAGCCACCAAACCCCCCTGCCATCGGCCCACTGCCGAACACCACCATCCCACTGGCCATCCGCCCTCCCCTAGCAGACCCAAACACAGCCCCCAGCCCAGTCGCCTGCCCCATCGCTCCGCACATCCCCATGCCGCCGCCAATGCCCTGGCCTTGATGCATCAGGACATCGCCAAGGCGGTGGCGGCCAACCTGTCGCGTCGCACCGGCCATCCGCGGGAAGACCTGGAGCAGATCGCGATGGTGGGCATCATCCTGGCGGCCCGCCGCTACGTGCCGGAGCGGGGCAGCTTCCGGCCCTTTGCCCGCCGATACGCCAACGGCGAGGTGCATCACTTCCTGCGGGATCGGGGCTTTCTGATCAAGGTGCCGCCCAGCTGGCGGGAGCTGCACGCCAGGGGGCGGAAGCTGCAGAGCGGCGGGGTGCCTCGCGAGGCGGTTGCTGAGCGGCTGGGGGTCGGACTGGGGCGCTGGGAAGAGATTGAGCAGGCCTGCAGCGTGGGGGTGGTGCCCCTGGGGCCGATCGAGCCGCTGTAAGCGAAAAGCCGACCACGGCTGGGGGCCGCGGCCGGCAGGTGGCTCACACCACCGACACCGTGCCCAGGCGGCGGGCCTGGAGCTTGCGGGCCCAGTGGTGGGCGCGCTCGGCCGGGATGAAGCGGGGCTTTTTCACCGGCCTGCCGCGGCGGCCATAGAACACCGTGACGCGCTCAGCACCTGGGCCTTTGTGGCCGGCGGGATAGGTGTGCACCAGCAACTGGCGAATCTCGCAGCGGGGAAAGGAGGACGCCATCTCAAAGGAAGCGAGGGACACCCCCGATTCGCCCCGGTCCGCCATGGGGGGCAAGGACGCCCCGAGGGGGCGCCCGGCCTGATCCTTGCCCCCTGGGGCGGGCTGGGGCAGCGGTGAGGGTGCCCTTGCGGAAGGGGATGGCGGTCTCACCCCGCTGGCTCAGTTTTCGATGTCGCCTGACAGGATCGACCGTACGTCTGGGCCTACCCCGCCCGGGAAGCTGGAAACGGTGCTGCTGCAAGGCTTAGTGGTGCCGCGGTGGGGATGGAGGTGCTCCTACCGGGTAAGCGGTGCTGATTGCAGCGCCTCGCTGCCGACGACGGGCGTTGCGCCCCTACCGCTCCTGAAACACCCCGACGTAAACAGTGCCCCGCTCAGCCAGGGGAAGCACGCGATCGCGCAGGTCGATGTTGTGGAGCCGCATGCAGCCGAGGGTGGGGTGCAGGGGTTGGCGCGGCTGCCAGGCGCCGGGCCAGCCGCAGGCTGAACCGCCGCCGTGGAGCATGATCCCGGCGCGGCCGTTGGCGGCCTCCTGACCCTCCAGCTCCTCCATGTCGAAGGAATACCAGCCGTAGGCCATGGCGGTGTCGGAGCAGGGGGGATTGGGGTTGGCCTCGTGGTCGCGGTAGATGGCGCCGAGCATGTAGAGGCCCGGTGGGGTGTCGCTGTTGCGCTGGCGCCACTGGTTGTCGCGGCCCTGCCCGCGGGCCAGGCAGGGAACCCGCCAGAGGAGCCGGCCGCTGTTGTCATAGGCCTCCATGTCCTGATCGCGGTCGTTCACCAGCAGGTAGGAATCGCCCGCCACCACCGGCGCCGCGATCGACGGACCGGCCAGGCCCTCCTCCTCCGCCCCCCGCGGATCCAACCCGCCCGATGGGGGCAGCGCCAGGGGTGCCTGGCTGTAGGCGAGGGCCCAGGGCGCCTCTTCCACCAGCACCTGCTCCGGGGGCAGTCCGTCTCGGATGGCCGGGTGGAGCAGGCGGATGCCCCGTTGCTGGTGCGGTTTGGCGCGGTAGAAGCGGAAGCGATCTTCCAACCGCTCGGGGGTCATGGGGGTGGGCATGGGGGCTCCAGAGGCTGGGAGCCATTGCCATGGGGCTGGTGCGGGGAAGGGAGCCGCTGGGTGGGACAATTCTGGGCCCCCCTCTCGAGGGGCAGCAGTCGTTCTCGAGTGGAGCGGCAGTCGTTTGGACGGACCAAATCGGTGCAACGTGTCGATGGCGCAGGTTTACGGTCGATGGCCATGGATCAGCCATCGCCTCGGTCTGTGGAGGATGCCCTGCCCCGACTGTTCCGCGTCAATCCCATGGCTGGAGGTCAACTCCATTGACGCCAGACACCGATCACAAGAACGTCTTGAGCCGCCGTAGCTGTGAAGATGGCGCTCATGGGGGCGAGGCAGCCATGGCCTGATGTGACCCTATTTCTCAGTGACGCACAAATGTGTGAATAAGGCATGACGGTCGCCCCAGCCACTACCATGAAGACGAGAACTTTGAGTATTTTGTAGGCCAGTGTTTGCAATCTATGGAGAATCAAGCAGTGTAAGATTTAGGGAGGGCAGGCAAGCTTGAGAGCCTACAATACACCATAAAATCCAAAACAAAACTAGAATCACAAGCTTCTTTGAAGGCAAACAAAGATGACCAAATACCCGCAATGCGAGTATCCTAGCAATGCGAATTAAATAAAAGCCAGGGTAAAATATTTATATGTTTAGCTTCCTGCTTATGGTATAAATCAAAAAACGCTTTCGGGATTGAATGAATCCTGGCCATTGGAGTCCAAGTGCATCAAGCTTACTGTTACCATTTGTCTGACCACTGCCTGGCTAGTACATTGCACAGTGCACGTAAGCCAATAATGAAACCAGGCTCGGTCTCAAGATCATTGATCTTTTTGTTAATCTGCTCCAAGCAGATGGCGCGGACTTGAGTTTCTACCTCATCCCAAAGGCTATCCAGGGGTGTCAATTTATGGATCGGTAGAAGTGTTGTTAATTCGTGACCCTCCAAGATTTCGTCATAGTTCTTAACAAAATTCTGCAATTCGGTAAGACTAGCAATCTCAAATGACTCTATAGTAGTCATTTCTTGAGGAAGTATCACTCGATCAAGAGTGTTAAAATTAAAACCGTTGATGATCAATTGCTCACCGGCAAACATAGCCTCATCTACGGGATCAAAATCTCCGTTGAGTTTGATGCCTGTGCTGATCAAGCCACATGGTATTTCGTCCATGAATGCGTTAGAAAGAATTGTGGATCCATAAACATGCGGAGAATGATTGAATCCTGAACTCATGTGCTGCAGAGCTTTCATGAGTAAATCAGCGTCACAACCTTCTCTGAAGGTGCTGCTCTCATCAAGCCAATTGAGAAACTGGGCCCCGTAGCCTCCCATGTAAACCGGCATTGCAACCTGTTTGCGCAAACGGCCCTCTTTGGCCAAAGCCCTGAGGATCAAACCAATATAATGGTAAAGACCGCCAAAACTAATGGCAAGTAAACTTACAAATTCCAAAACTTGTTTATTTTGTTCAGCACGATAAATAGGCATTCTCTCCAAAAGAAGTTCGTCAGATTCATAACGCAGGCAGCTATCAAGCCAACTTTTAAAATTAGGATCTTGTCTTAGTTTGGCCTCATCGGTCGTCATCTCTTGCATCGTCTGTGCAGAGAAAAGAAAGTGGATGAATGATGGCTTCCTTTGCAAAACATCAGCGAAAATATCCCTGCCTGCAAAGGGAACAGAAACCTGATGCAGAAGTGAGTTGTCTTGCCATATACTTATGTCTGTTGTAGCTTCACCAACCTCTATACATGCTGCGCGTACCATTTGACAATTGAGATGGTTTGCAAAATAGCTTGCGAATGCAACAGCTTCTGTCTGCACTCCTCCCTCGCCACCTACGATAGGGATTTGATGACGAAGTCCAGTAATGAGGGTAAGTTCTTGGCAAAGAAGCGTCCAGAGATGAAGATAGTTTCTTATGTCGTTTCGTGAGAAGGCGCTTGGGTAGGAGACAGTCCATTCCAGCTCCGTTGCTCCAGAAGATGCGGCGTTACAGCTGATTAATAGAGCTAATTCCTTAAGGAAGGGGCGTTGATATTGAAGTGCCCGCCATTTGAAGCCCGTGCGAATGCTGGATCCCCGCAAGGCCTTTGCATTGGCACTGGGCCACTGCACCCGGGCCTGATGAAAAATTTCAGGCACCTCACCACGAAGTTCTCGCCAACCATATGTGTTCAATGATGTAACCACTGGTGGATTTCTATCTTTAGGGTAAATCGTTTCAGGAATAAAAAACTTATTTAGAAGATTTGTCTGATATTCACGACTAGCCAAAGTCAACGGAATTACAAATGTTTTTAGCGGTCTGCGTGCAGGCCCTGATCCGTCATCAATGAAGTAGTTGGTAACTGAAGTGCCAAAGGTCATCCCTACGCGCCAAGCAATGCTGCGGATGTCGTTTGAGAGATTCGGGGTGTTAACTGGGATAAGGCCTCGATCCTGCAATCTTTCGCAGACCTTGATCATATCTGGAAACTGCTCACAAGAGAAGTATTTGACACTCTCTTGTCCTTCATGACCCATGTGCAGTTTGTAGTCAGCAAAGCCGTCGACCGATAGCCCAGCCGCACGGACCTCCGAAAAAATGACATAATGCTTCCAACTTTGGCTTCTAATGTATGGCCAGAGAGCAATTACAGGGATGTCTCCATCTATCACATTCTCCTTTTTTATCGGGAAGGCACGGGAGAGTGGATAAGGCTCTCCATTCGGCTCAAGCGGTAGGTTTATCGTAATCCGCAGTTCTGATCCTTCTTCTGATGTTGTCAGGTTAAATCTACAAGATCTTGAGAGTTCATCACTGCTATAAATTTCACGTATGATGTCCTTCATTGGCAGCAATATAGTAACCGCTTCCCCAGCAATCACCAGTTTTTTCTGCATTGCCCTGTCTAGCCAAGTGTTGACCAACGCATTCTCCCCTGGCAAGAGATAGAGTTCAGGAAGAAACAGGTCATCCGGAGTGAGGACATTAATCTTGTGTCCATATTGTCTTTCAAGCCGCACCTTATCGTAGTTGACAGATGCGAGAGTTGCGCTCTTATAGAGGACTACTTCTTGAGGAGGCAGCCCAAGAAAAGTTGCCAGATTTGGATCAAGTAAGATCAGTGGGCTTTGGGGAGTACCTTGAAGCGGACGCACCTTACGATCACCAAGGCGAAGAGTGCTATGACTAGTGACAGGATTAGAAATAGTAGCTGGCTTTGCAAGTGAAGTAGGCAATCCTGGGGGGAGGCAGCAAACGCGGAACCCAACGCCGTCGTAGAGGCCGGCCGGTTGGAGGCCGTACCGGTGGGCCGAGCGGCAGATGAGGGGTTCGTCGAACCAGGAGCCGCCGCGCAGCAGCCTCATCTCCCGTTCCAATGGCACCTCCGTCAATCCCGGATCGGGGCCTTCCAGGGTGTCGCCAGCCAACACCCCCGGTTGAGAGCTTTTCCCTGCAAACCAGCTGTGACGGCCCTCCTGGCTGGGCGGAGCTGGGCTGCGGTGCCATTGGTCGGCACACCACTCCTGCAGCTGGCCGTGCATCTCCGCCAAGCCCCAACGATTCACCAAGCCAAAAGCTCCATTCGATACGGGCCGCTGTTCACCCTCCCCACGGCGGCCCTTGCCATAGGTAGTGCTGGCGTCGTAGCGGGCCCAGCTCGCGTCGAGAGTGGCCCCGAAATGAAAAGGGGACGCCGTACCAGCCCGGCAGGCGGCCTCCCACTGGCTTTCGCTCGGCAACGCCAGTCGTAACGCTTCCGCCCCCAAGGCCGGGTGTTTCTCCAGCCAGGCGGGCCATTGCTTCTCGAGCCAGCTGATGAGCGCTCGCAACCATTGCCGGCAGGCATTCCAGCTGACGCTGCTCACCGGCAGGCCACCGGGCTGGCCATGCCGCTCCCAGGCCCCCTCTGGTCGAAACGTGCTTGGATCCGCCCTCAAGGCACCTCGCAGCTCTGGCGCCGCAGCCTCCACCACGGCGCGCCACTGGGCTTGACTGATCGGATGGCGCAGCAGCGCAAACCCCTCCAGCCGCACTGTTCGCCGCACTTCCACATCCACACCCTCGCACTGTTGCCGGAATTGGGTATAGACATCCCGGCCGGCTTCCTCTGGGGGGGAGCCGATTCCGTACTTGCCCGCTGGCACCAGCACAAGTTCCAGCTGTTGTGGCCCAGCCCCCGGGCATTCCGGCAAGGGCAGCCGCCACACCGGCACCTCCAACCCCGCCGTGCGGATCCGCAGGCTCCCCTCCTCCTCCAGGGCCTCCAGCGTGAGCATCGGCACCACTCGGCCCGGGCCGCTGCCGAGCAGCGGAAGATCCGCTGACGCCGCCAGTTGCAGACCCCTGGAAGCCCCCTGAAGAGGCGGCAGAAGCCGGTCGTGCTCCGCCCAGTCCGCCGCATCCCTCACCAACAGGTCCAGCGCCTCTCCCCGCAACCAACCCTCCAGTTCCTCCCGCAGCCGCAGCCGTTGATCGACATCCCCGCACCGATGCGCCACCAGCCCCAGCCCTTCCGCCGCCCGTCGCCGCAGTGCCACGGGTGCCCCTTGAT
>JBKDSV010000019.1:0-15709 GCA_046340795.1 Cyanobacteriota bacterium
TACCGCTAAGAGCAGATTGGCCTTTGTGCTTTGATGTCACCTTGGGCACACTTCTCACCTGAGTAGTCACATAGCCTTTTCTTTAATGTTGAGCGATAGGCTTGGCCCTTCGAACACAAAGATGCAGCGGACGGCGGCAGATGTTGCTTGTGAGTATTAAGAATTTCTGCCCGCCGCTGATCTTGGCGTTAGGGAGGCTCTGGCAAACCCCGCAGCGGCACCCGTGAGAGCGCGGAGCTCCCAGTTGGTGCAAGGGACAGCTTCCACTGGTGACTGGTTGTCGAGAGCTTCCTTAGCCCTTAACGGAAAACGCCAGGACCGCCAGGGATCTACTCCTTTGCCCTCCAGCAAGGAGAGTAAAATCAGTAGGTTTTGAACTTCTCAATGACATGAGTGCAAACTGGTACACCGAGGCGGCAACGAAGATTCGGGATCCACGCTTTTTGTTTATGAATCATGGCTATTGGCAGCCGGATCTAGAGGCTCAGTCTGGGGAGCCCGGCAGCTATGCCCATCAGTTATCCGAGGCGTTGGTGCGCAAAGTGTTGGGAGATCTACCCCGCGCTGGGGATCACGTGCTGGATGTAGGCTGCGGCCGCGGCGGCGCCTGCGCCCTGCTGGCCCGGGACTCTGAAGCCGAAGTCATCATCGGCATGGATCGTTGTGCCGAGGGCATCGAGACCTGCCGCGCCAATGTCTGTAACGACCGCGTGACCTTTGTAGTCGGCGACGCACAGTCCCCTCCGTTTGCGGATGGTCGCTTCCATCGCGTGCTCAATATCGAATCGGCCCATGGCTACCCCAACCGCCTGGGCTTTTTTAAGGAAGTGCATCGATTATTACGCCCGGGCGGTTGCTTCAATTACACGGATGGCGTTCCGCCGGATACATTGGATCAACAGCTCGCTGATCTAAAGTCCGCGGGCCTGTTTGTAGAGACCGTAGAAGACATCACAGCTGGGGTAATCGAGGCCTTGGAACGATCCAGTGCAGATCGCCAGGCCCTTTATGATTTGATGGTTGCAGCAAGCACGGTGGACGAACCATTCGCCCGACGTCTTTGCAATGCGCTCACCGAATCCATCCCCGAGACCTATCGCCAGGGCACCTTGAAGTATATTGTTTGGCGGTGCCACAAGCCCGGCGATAGCTGAGTGTTGAGCGCGGATCCAGCGTCGAGTCCTGGCTAGTTATTGGCTTTGGCGCTGGCGCCGCCTCGCGAAATTCTTTTCCCAGCGCAGCAGGCTCTTCACCCCATGGATCGTCAGATCCCTGGGAATCAGCCTCGGGGAGCAGCGGTAGCGCCAATGGCCCCGAAAGAACAGAGTGAGGGAGAGGGAGTCCTCCAGGCAGCAGGTCGAGTGCCACCAGTGCGGTGGGATGTAGATCCCGTCACCGGGTTCCAAAACAACATCGATGGGCTGTGCATTTGAAAAGCGAGGGAACTTCTCAGACGCTTCGCTCACTTGTGACCAATGGCCTTTTCTTGGAAAGCCTTCCCAGATCGGGAAGGGATAGAGATTGTCTGTCTCGTCTGGTGGAAAGAATTGGAATCTTTTCTTGCCAATGATTGCAACGGCAAAGGACTGCGAAGCTCCCTGCCAGAGAATCGGGTGATAGTGAAGCTCAGAGCCTTGCCCAGGGGGGCCAAGGAAAATGCCATACGCTTCCGCCGTGACGCCCCGTGTAAAGGGCGAGAAAAACGCAGGCAATTCGACATCCTTGACGAGTTCGGGAAAATATTTTCCCAGGGTCACGAACATCAGATACTGGGACAGACCCGATGCTGACGGCATCAAGTCGAGGTAGTTGGCCAACGTTCGCGTTTCACGGCGCCAGTCTGCGTGACGCGTGGCGGGGTCATCAAAGATCTGCACTTCCAACTCCCGGTCGCCAAAATCGTGACGCAGGCCTGCCATGGTCCACTTGGCTGATGGCCAGGAGGCGGCCACTCCACGCACGATCAAGGGTTGGCCGGCACGCAGATGATCTCTCTCAAACTGGTCAGCTGCAATCGTGTCGACCTCAGCAAATTTGCTGGTCATCAATCTTTTCGGATATGACGAAGGCAACAGGCTATGAAGCCAAGATTGACCGAGGCCCTGGCGGCCAGGGTTGATCTCCGTGTTCACGCCGCTAACATGATGGCGCAGCCATTCTAGTCTCCCACGCCCCATGCGGACCGTGGGCTACCAGATGGGCTCGTCTCGGTAGGGAGCGCCGATGGCCCCATCATGGGCCGAGCTGGCAGGGGGTGGGTTGAAGCGCTCGCGCGGCGGTGGGGTCCAGCCGCGTGGCGGTGCCTGCCACGTTGAGGCTGCCGAAGCCGGGGGCGCACTGACAGGCGCTGGCGGCGGTGGCGGTGGCGGTTCCAGCCGTTGCCGCAGCTCTTTGGCTTTTGGCGCGGCGAAGCTTGCCGCAGGAACCGTCCCGAGGCGGCGACGCAGCGCCGCGCGCCGCTCCTCGGCGGCCTGCGGGGCGAGCTTGCCGACTGTCGCGCTTTCTGTGCTGACGCGCTGCACCGTCAGCCGATGGTTGTTCTCCTGTTGGAGTCGAATGCGCGCCTGGCCGAGTTGGGTCTGCAACCGTGCCCGGAGGTTGCGCTGCTTGTCACTGAGGCCCGCGTCGCTCCCTATCTTGTCGAGCTGACGCTCGAGCTCCCCCAAGCTGCGTTCATAGGCCGGCAGATCGGGGGCCTTGTCCAGATCCGTTGCGGCCATCTGCGCTCGTTCCAGGGCCATGGTGGCGGATTGGATCGCGGCTGCTGAGCAGATCCCCAGGGGGGCGCAGAGCAGGTTGCCTCGTAGCGCCGCCGCCCCTCCCAGCCCCGCCAGGGCCACGCCGAGGCCCAGCAGCAGAATCCCCCTGCCGCTGGCCCATCCGGGCTTGGCCTGCGCCACGGCGGCTTGTGGCGGCACCCAGGCGATCGGGGTTGAAGCCGTGGCCTGACTGGGTTGCAAATCAAAAGCCATGGCCTCCTCCTCCAGGATCACGGTCTCCGCAACCGTTAGGGAGCGAAGCGGCATCGAGCGCGGGGGCTGGGCAGGGGCGGCGGCCTCTGCGGGGGCAGAGGTCTCCGCGGACCTCGGCTGTCGCAGAAAACCATCGAGGAAGTCAGCCAGGCGGTGAACCACCTGCGGCTGATAGGTCTCGGCGAGGGCCTGCAACAGGGCGTCCCGTTGGGCTCGCGTGCTGCCGTTGTCCCCGCGCATCGCCGCCAGAGCTTGGAAGCCCGGCCGGCTGACCAGGTCTTTGAGGGGGGCCAGCAAGCTGACATCGGCACCAAGCAGATCATGCAGAACGGCACTCGCCCGTGATGGCCCGGCTTGCGTCTGGGCCGGGAGTGCCTCGGCCAGTTGCTGGCCCAGTTGCCGCTCGTTCATCAGGCTAAAGGCGAAAACAGACCTTATCGCGATAGCGCGTCTCTATCACAGCCCCCGCCGCCTTGACAGGCTCAGAAGTGCCAGCAGCGCAAATCCCAGCCATTGCAGAAGCAGCATCACGGCCGAGTCACGCACGTTTGCGCTGGTTGAGAGATAGGGAGTGCTGTCCACAGCTGGAAGACCGGGAATCGCCGCGGACAGCTTCAGATCACTCAGGGCCGAGTAGGCGCCGAAAAGCTTCACCGACCACCGGCTTGCCACCACCGGGAAGAGGAAGGCCAGCTGATCGATCTTGAAGAGCACGCCGGAGAGGATCAGCTGGGGCATGAGCAGCAATGGCGAGGAACTGCTTGCCTGTCGCTGATCGCGCACCAGTGTCGAGACCAGGAGCGCCAGCGAACCGCTGGCCAGGATCGTGAGGAAGGCCGCCAGGCCATACCCGAGTCTCGCCTCACCGATCGTCAAGTCACCTGGCAGGTCGAACAGGGTTGCCGCCGTGAGCGCGATGAGCGTGGCCTGAGCCAATGCCAGAAGCAACATCTGCAACAGTTTGGCAATCACGTAGGCGGCCGGCATCAGATCGAAGCCCCGCTCGCGCTCGTAGATCGGCCTTTCCCGCGCCACCGCGGTGATCTGGCTGCTGATGCCGCTCCACAACGAGGCGCAGGTGAGCAAGAACACCACCTTGAGCGCCAAGGGCAGGCTTTCTGCGGTCACCTTGGCCGCCGGGACAGTGAAGACCTCTCGATCTTGGATGGCCAAAGCCAGCAGCAGGATCGCAAGGGGCCCTGTGAAGAGATTCAATCCAAGCGAGAGCCGGTCGCGGATGCTGATCAAAAGCTCGCGCCGCAGCAGGGTGCCCACCTGGGATCCACAACGGCGCACGGCGCGCAGGGGGGATCCCAGCCTCTGGCGGCCACTGCTCGCCCCCGTGGCGGCGCCACTGAGGGACACCGGCGGCAGCTGGGCTTCTGGCATGCGACGGAACTGGTCGGCCCACGCTTGGATGCCCGCGTCATCGCCATCCAGTTGCTCGTAGACCGCCGCGAAGTCGTCATCCACGCCGAAGTGGCGCAGGCATTGCCGCGGCGGACCCGCATAGCAGAGATGGCCTCCCCGGGCCAGGAAGACCACCTGGTCGCAGAGGGCCACATTGGCGGTTGCGTGGGTCACGAGAACCACGGTTTGTCCACGATCCGCCAGCTGCCGGAGCAACCGCATCATCCGTCGATCCAGACCCGGATCCAAGCCAGAGGTGGGTTCATCGAGAAACAAAAGGCGCGGATCAGCGACCAGCTCCATGCCGATGCTCACCCGCTTGCGCTGGCCTCCGCTGAGTTGCCGTACCCGGGCTTGACGACGGTGAGCGATTTCGAGCACGTCGAGCACCCGCTCCACCGACCGCTGCTGGGCCTCCCGGTCGGGCAGGCGCAGGCGGGCTGCAAAGTCAAGCACTTCCTGCACGGTGAGCTCGTCGTGCAGGATGTCGTCCTGCGGCACGAAGCCCATCTGCGGACGCAGGGCGGCGATGGAGCGCCGCAGGTCCTCACCAGCCACGGCAATCAAGCCATGGTAGGTCCGGTTGTGGCCAGCCATGGTGGTCAGCAGGCTCGATTTGCCGGCCCCGCTGCCACCCACCAGTGCCACCAGCTCGCCACCGCCGATCGAGAGGGAGATGTCGCGCAGGCGCCCCGGCAGCCGCAGCTGCCGCACCTGAAGGTCATAGTGCTGGGGATCCGCCGCGGGCCGTAGTCCACCCGCCTGCCAGACGAAGCGAGCCCGGCCAATCTGCAGACTGGTTCCAGCGTCGATGCGGGTGAGGCGGCCGGCGCGGCGACCGTTGACGTAGAGGCCATTGCGGCTCCGGTCCTCCAGCGAGGCGCTGCCATCGGCGTTGCTGCGCACCAGCGCGTGCAGGCGCGAGACGGTGGGGTCATCGAGCACGATGTCGCAATCGGGACTGCGGCCCAGGCGCAACAGGGGCCCATGGGCCACCAGGCCGCAGATCTCCACCGTGATGGACAACCGGCCGCGGCTGATCACGAAGGACAGGTCCGGTCCGGGCCCCAGAACGACCCCCTCACCAGCGGGGGTGCCATCGATCAAAAACGTGCCGTTGATGCTGGGTCGCGTCTGCGTCCCATCCTGCAACCACCAGCGCCCTTCTTCCCACCAAATCCTCGCCTGCTGGCGCGAGCACTCCGGCCACTCCTTCGGCACCAGCAGATCGCAGTGTTCGTCCCGACCGATCGTCAATGTGTGACATTGCACGATGTGGCGCGTGACGGTACAGCCATTTCGGCACAACTTAGCCTCCGTCATGCCAGCCTGACCGCTCGTACCCACCCTATCGGGCCTCCGCCGATGTGCCGTCAGTATGGATGGTTGAGCCTGCTTCTGCGGTCCCTTCCTGTTCTGCTCCTGATCTGCGGCAACCGGGCTATGGCGAGTCCACAGCTGTTGTTCACAGAGGCTTACGAGGCCATCCGCAGCCAGGACGCCAATCTAGAGGCCGTGAACCTCCGCATCCTTTCCGACGCCGAGACCCACACCAGTTGCGGTCCGGTGCCGGATCCCTCTCTGTTGGGCCTGTACTGCTTGAAGGACCGCACCCTCTATAGCAACCCAGGCACCCTGAAGGCCCTGACGGATCGTTTCGGCCCCGGGGCGGTGCGCTTTCTGGCGGCCCACGAGCTGGCCCACGGTCGTCAGCACGCGGTCACTGGATTCAGTAGCGCACTGGTGTGGTCGGAAGTGCTCGACGAGCTTCAGGCCGACTGCATCGCCGGAACCTACCTGCGGCGCACCTACGGTCTTACCCCGGACTCAGCGGATACGGCAGGCATCCTCGCCTTCGCTGAGACACTCGGTGACTATTCCTACTTCGCGCGTGGTTGGCACGGCACACCCGGCCTGCGACGGAAGGCGGTCAGCCGCGGTCTCAACCAGGGCGACCCCGCCCGCTGTCTGTCGAGTCAGCGCTTCAACTATGCCAACCTTGTTGAGCGGGGACGGCGCTGGCTACCGGTCTTGCAACGCCTGCTGCAACCCTGAGGGGTTTCCATTCGTGCCTTGCGGTGGCTGGTTCGGAGCCTTGGCGGGCGGCGCCGGCATGCGGTTTGGCAGGGGCGGTTCGGCGGGCCCGCAAGACTGCTGGGCCAGCGATCGGACCTGCTCCGCGCTGGGTCGGGAGGTCTGGCGCAACAGAGCTTCGATGGTGCCCAGGGAAATCCCCATCGACACGAGTTCCAGCTTGCGATTGAGCTCTGGACTGACCAGGCCCCCATTGGCTTTCCGCCAGGGGGAGCGCCAAAGCGGATCGGCATGCACCCCGTTGATGCCGATCAGCCGTGTCCCGAGGAACAGGCCGCCGCCGCTCATCCCTTTGCCAATGGTCATGCCAAAGGCGAGGTCGTATCCCCCCTCCAGAGGACTGTCGAGCAAAGGCAGCAGCAGACCCTCCTGCTCCCGGTAGAACGGTCCATCACGACCTGTCTCCATCTCGATGGGATAGCCCGTGGAGACCACGATCGGCAGTTCCGCCGCCAGTCCTGTCGCGTCAGCCCTCACAGCCACCATGCGAGGAGCGGAGGTTCCACGTGGCAACCAAAGAAAGGCAAGATCCAAGTCGGCCTGCGGCTGGTCCCGTGCGGGGGGCATGACCAGAGCCGGCTCGGCCCGGCGATCGGAGCCGATCACACAGAGCACGGGCTTGCTCCGAACCACGTGTCGATTGGTCACAACCCAGTAGCCCTCCTCTGTTTCGGCGAAAAGCACTCCCGAGCCCAGATCTTCTCCCTCGGGTACACGCAGGCGCACGCTGGTCGCGTGGCGCTGGGCCTTCTCTGCCGCGAGGGTCTGGCGATCGGGAAGTGGTGGCGGGACGGCCATGCTTGCTGCCGCCAGCGCCCGGCCAGGCAGGTGAGACGCGACCAGCGTCAGCAGCCCAACAGCGATTGTCGCAGGTTTCAACGCGGGACTCCCCAGATGGCAGAGCTGGCGCCCGCTGGCTGGGCGACAGGCGTCAATACCCTACGGTTCGCCATCCGCTGTCCCCGGCGCCTTGCTCCGCTAGGGACAGGAGATGGGCCTGTTGTCGCTCGCAGACCCCGTAGCTTTAGATACCGATAAACCCTCCTTATGCTTCTAGCGGGATCAACCTCTCTGATCTGGGGCGAGGTAGTTCACAGTTGGTGTGGGCCACCTCGCCCGGGCCATGCGCGTGCCACCGCTCATTTAGAATCCCGCTTATCATTCCATAGAGACACCGGCCTGCTGATGTCCCTGAATCGCCGCAATCGCCTCTGGCCACTTTCTTGCTTGGCGCCCCTGCAAAGTCGCTGGCCACAACCCTGCCGGCGGCCGCTCCCAAGCTTGCGCCACTGTCGCAGGCGTGCCTTTCTGCTGGTGCTCCCGTTGCTGCTGCCTCTGACGAGCACTGCCGAGGCTTGGTCGGCAGAGGCGCTGCCAAAACAGTATCAAGCCGCCAAGAAAGACCTGGGCGTTGAATATTATTTTCTCTACAGGGTCGTTGAGAAACTCAGTCGGGCCAACAACTTAACAGACAATGCCTGGAATGTTCGTCTGACAGACGCCTACGCCATGAACACCTTCGCTGAAGGTGCCAATCTGATTGCAATTCCCAGATCGGAACTTCAGAAGCTCACCGGTGATGTGGATGCGATGGCCTGCATGGTTGCCCGTGAGATGGCGCACCACATTCGCAAGCACAAAGCCATTGGCCCCCAAGAGCAGCAGGCTTTGAAAACCGCCATCCAGGAGGAGGCAAAACAGAAGGTGCAACGCAATCAGCGAAGCAAAGCCGGATGGGGAGCTCTCCTTGGGATTGCTTCGGGGGTCACCGGCATTCAGATGGATAGCTTGAGCAATGCCATTTCCAGCAACACCGATACCGCGACCGCGAAGATGATTCAAGATATGGAGGCTGAGCTGGCGCAGCGCATTGCGGAGACCTCGGCACGGATCGACAAGCAGGCCGACGAGGATGCTTTTCTCTATCTCACCCGTGCTGGCCGGGATCCCAAGGGTTGCATTCGTTACCTCGACACCATCAGCAGGGTGCCAGGATCGGAACCCGATCCGAACAATCCCCAGATTCCAGGTCGCATTCAGGCCTATCGCGATCTTGTGGACAAAGAGTCGCCGACAAAGTTTAAAAAAGAGGGCCAGGCTAATTTATCCCGGAACTCCACCCCGCTCTCGTTCCAGCTGGCCTCGGACAAAACCTACCTTATTATTAACAACCGGCGGGGTCCAGCCTCTCTTGAGATCGAGAAGTTCTAGTCTGAAGAGCAGCTCGAAAAAGTCCTCTTCCTCCTCGCCTGCCGGAGTAAAATTCCTTCCTGTTACTGATTTCGCTGGTCAGACACCAGGGCTGCTTTAAAGTGGTTGGATAGAGGCGCCAGGCCACGATTGTGATTCAGGTCCCACGCTGAGACCCCTATGAGATCGGGGCTCAGTTCCTCAGAGCTGCTGGGCACATGAGCGCAGAGTGGAAAGTTTGAATCAGCCCTGGGTCAGACACGGTGTGCCAAAAGTGATTTTTCGAGGTATCCTGAAATGATTTCATTCCAGCTTTCCTAAATTTACGCGCAGTTTTTCTTTTTCACTCTATGAAGCACCTTCTACCGATTCTGCTGCTTGGCAGCCTTTGGGGATTGGCTGATGTCGCTGGCTCAACCGATGCCAAAGCGGGAGCACGTTACTTCAGCTGTGTTACGGAGCGTGGAGTTCCGATAACCATGGCCACCATGGAGTCGGGCAAGCAAGTTCCGGTGATCCGTTGGGTGTCCGATGCTTTCACGGGCTCCGGCTGGTCGCCACAGCGGCGCTGTCAAGAGGTTTCTGAGCGCTTCACCAGCCTGAGCAATCAAGGTTTGCTCAATTATCTGACTACCGGCTCATTAAATGGAATGAGTGTGATCTGTGCAGCCCTTAATAAGGGAGATGGCTGTACGAGCAATACTCTTCTCTATACACTGAAACCTGAGCAAAATCCCACGCAAACCTTGAGAAATTTGTTGGTTGTTCGCACCTATGCTGTCAGACCACTGGATGAAACCGGCGGGCGTTTGTTTATTGATCTCAATGAGGTTTTAGGCCTTGGTCCTTCTACCAGCATGCCGGCCCGGAGTACCGGTGACGCCTTGGGGAAGTGGTGATTGCTGGCCTCAGCTCCTCAGTTTGTGCGTGAAATGAGCTTCACAGCCTGGCTTCGCCATCTTGCACTGAGTGCGGCACTTCTGCTGGTCAATCCCCAAACTGTTCTGGCGGCTCCCGGATTCGTTCATCAGGTGATCAACCAGGCTGAGCCTGGAACAGGTTTTTTCTTGCGGGTTGGGCCTGGTTTGTTCTTTGTCACTGCCAGGCATGTTCTTGGTGATTCTGCGGAACCGATCCAGATCAAATTTCAAGATGGCAAAGCGCTGACCATCCCTCCATCGCGTCAATTGCTCCTCAAGGACGTTGATCTGGCCGTCATCCCTGTCTCCAGTGATGAGGCAGGCGAAGCCATGGCGATGCCAGCCGACCGTCCTCCAGCCCCGGGGGATGCCCTCACAGTTTGGGGTTACCCCGTCAGTTCCAGTTCCACCGCTTCAGCCCTTCAGTCCCGACCCGGGCAATACCTGGGAAGCCCTTCAGCTCCGAAAGACGGCTATGAACTTCTTTACTCATCTAAGACGCAAGTTGGCTTTTCGGGAGGACCAATTCTCGATGGCGAAGGTCTGGTTACCGGTGTTCATGGTCGGGCGGATGGTTATGTGGATGGGGCTGGTATTCAACACCGAACAGGGCGGGCCCTGGGCATCCCCATCAGTGTCCTCCTAAGTCGCCTGTCCGCTTCGAGCTCAGCCCAACCGCAGAAGATCGACCTCGCTGGCTTGCGGCAAGAGGCAGCCATCGTTTCACTCCGTCGTGCGGTGGAAATTCTTGGCAATGCCTCCATGAGCGATCAGGTTCTGGTTGAGTTAAGCCGGGCTGAAGAAGGTCATCTGCCGAAGTATTGCACTGAACTGGCAAAAGCTTATTACTACACATTCTATAGTTCATTGCCTGATCTCGCTCGTGCCAGGAATGCGTTATCGCAGACTCCTGATTCTCGAAATACCCCGGCGATCTATTATGGTTTTGCCAGTCATGTTTATAAAATGTCTGGCAACTATGCCCAGTCTCTCGCTTATAATCGCCTCGCGGAGAAAACAGGTGGGCAAACCATTCTCCTGCTCAGTGAGCGCCAGCTGAAACAGTCTGTGCTGGACCTGTTGAATCAATGTCTCGACACATCAAAGTAATGGGCACCTCGAAAAATTCCGCTTCCTCCTGGCGTCCCGGAGTAAAGTCCCTTGCTGTCACTGACCTCGCTGGCCAGTCGCGGTAGGCCAAAAATGATTTTTCGAGGTGCACTAATGTCTCTAGAGTCGCTATCATCATGCTGTGTGCGATCGAGCTGATGCGCTGCCGTCGCTTCACTGAGAGGGTTTGAGAAGCTTCTCTTCTGAGGAGTGAATTGACCGGCGCATCGTCCCTCAGGCCTCAGGGCTGACCAAAAGTCCTGTGGAAGCTGGGGATCAGGGGGCCTGTCCATCAGCAGACCCGTCTGGTCATTTGTGCCCAGCCAGGACGGTTCGCGTTCTTCAGCTCCATTTGCGGGACCTCAACTTGTGTGCAGTCCCGTAAACGCGCCATGAATCCTTTGATGGGTGTCTCGTCCGGAGCCCTTGCTGAGTACGGCATCTGGAGGCACGGACCAAGCCGAAGATGACGCATGAACTTGCGGGACTGCACACTTGATGTTGAGGCAGCCCTGCCTCAGGCCTGGACCTCCAGCAATGGGCCAAGACACCTCCTCCAGCTCGGCGCCACTGCTCTTCCTGTTGGGGATGCCTCCTCGGCAGATGCTCTGGCGCCAAGGAGGCTCTGGACAACCCCTCAGCGGCACCTGTGAGAGCGCGGAGCTCCCAGTTGCCGCAAGGGACAGCTTCCACTGGTGACCGGTTGTCCAGAGCTTCCCTAAGGGAACGGTGATCGAGATTCCCGCGGTTGCAGAGTGTCATCGCTGCAGAGGAGCAGGCTGCTCGATCCGGCAGGCCGGCCAGAGCGGAGGGGGCAGGGCCCCATGACCCTCGGGCCGATCGTGCCAACGGGCGATCGCCACACTCACATCGTCGCCACTGCCCTGGCCGCTGATGCGATCCAGATCAGCCGCCAGCTGCTCGGCGGCGCTGGCCTCACTCTCAGCCAGATAGCGGGCCAGGGTGAAGAAATCGCGGTCGGTGCTGCAGGATTTGCGAATGCCATCAGTGCTCAGCAGCAGCGAGAAGCTTGGCTCCCCAGACCGCAGACGATGGACCTGCGTGCGGGCGCGGAAACATGCGGGCGCATTGGTGAGGCAGAGGCTGCAGGTGGCCTCGCTCGGACCGCCCACCTCCCCCTCCTCAGAGAGCAGCCGTGCCTGTCCATCCGCATCGATCCGCACCAGGTCCCAGTCTCCCAAGCCGGTGCTGGCCCACCAATGGGGCGTGAGCAGCACCACCCCCAGGGTGCTCCCATAGAGGACGGGGGTGAACGACTCGCCGCTGGCGCAAGGTTGCTTGTGCCAGTGATGGCCTGTCTCCCGCCGCCAGAGGCTGACGATCTGGTCTGGGAGGGTGTGGTGAAGGGCGTGCCATACGGGATCCAGGTCGACGCCGGGGCCCGACTCCCACGTGGCGAGATGAACGGCGATCAGATCCAGGGCCACTCGGCAGGCCAGGGCGCTGCCCGTTCGGCTGTGGCGATAGCGGGCTCCGCCATGGCCATCTGCGACCACCATGGCCCAGAGCGGCTCGGTGCCTGTGCCAGGCAGCCCGATCCAGCCGCTCGCGTCTTGGCAGGACAACCGGCGACGCAGATGGCTGGCACCCGTGCGGGTGGCGATGCGTGGTGCGCTCCAGCCCTTCATCGCATCCTCACCAGGAGACCTGCGTGATGTCGGCTTCGGTGTCGCCCGGATCGATCACCGTGGCCGGCAGGTCGGGCATGGGCACATTCCGTAAGGGGCCTGCCGCCCCCGTCTCCGTCACAGGTCGCGACACGGCATGAATCACTGCGGTGGAGGCCCAGCGCATGTAGCGCGCCAGGGTGCGGGCGTTGTTGGCAGGCAGGGGACGCAGGGGGCTCGGAGCGCTCACCCCTGGCATTCGCTCGATGAAGCCACCCCCACCACCAGCGGGTTCAGGGCCGATGAATTTCTGCAGTTCCTCGTGATTGGCATCGTGACCGATGGCAATGGCCAACCGCACGGCTTTGCGTGCCCAGGGTTCGTGCAAAAGGGTGGCCAGGCCCGCCTCGTAGTCGTCGGTGGGAGCCCCGTCGGAGATCAGAACCAGTACAGGCGGCAGGGCCCGTTGCTCCATGGGGGGCGAGCGCAGTGCCTTGGCCACCAGTTGCATCGCCTCCCCCATGGCCGTCAGGCCCCGGGGCTGCACGGTGAGATCCTGCCAGCCTTGCCGCATGTCGCTGACAGGAGTGGGAGTGCCCATGTGCCAGCGGGCCTGGCTGGCGAAACTCACCGCTCGCACGAGCACATCCGCTTCAGGGTTGCCGTGAGCCGCCTCCGTCATGGCGGGCAGCGACTGGCGAATCGCCTGATTCAGCGATTCCATCTTGCCTTGGGCCGCCATCGAACCGGAACAGTCGCAGATGTAGAGAAAATGCAGCGGACGTCGGGCGAGCTTCACATCTGGAAATGGCATGGTGGGCCAGGCAGGGGTTAACAAGCAACGCCGTGAGCAGATTCACGCGGCCACCTCAATGGATCCCAGATGGGTGTGGATCCGCGCAACTCTTGCGAGATTACAGCGACGACCTGGCGCCACGACCACCGTGCCGCCCTCCACCAGCTCGACGTGCCAATCCTGCTCGCTGAGATTGTGTAGACCAAGAAGACGCCCATCCCGGGGATGGCTCTCCACACGGGCCAGGGGGGTCTCCAGGCTCTCCAGACAGCGCGGATCAAAATGATGCGGATGGAGTTCATTGTCCGGCTGGGCGAGGACGACACCCCGCGGCAGCTGGAGCCGCCGCACGGACGGAATGGAGGCGCCGCAGGCCCAGCAGCGCTCAGGGTCCTTGCCTTGGCTGAAGACCTCCTGGCCGCATTCAGGGCAGAGGAGCCCGTGATCGAGCACGGCGGCCAACGTTTCACACCATTGTCCGGTGAGCACCCGGCGATCTGGGTGCCGCAGGCCCGCTCCGAAGGTCTGCCGAAAGAGTCGCTTCAGGCTCTCGGGATAGATCGTCCAGGTGAGACAGGCTGCCCGATGCACCTCCGGATCGGGTCGATTGCGTTCGTCGTGGGGATCAAACACAAACACAGGATCGATGCCATAACGCTGCCGTTGTGCCGGCGCATCCAGGCAGCGAATCTGCAGTTCCAGTCGCCCCTTGAAGGGGTCGCTGCGGGTGAGCAGGCGGAAGATCAAGACAGCCAGGGAGAAAAGATCGCTCGTGGTGCTTGGCCGAGCTTGACCCAGCAACACCTCCGGGGCCATGTACCCAGCTGTTCCCAGCGTGGCGCCTCGGCCCGCGCCAGTGACAGCGACATTGTCATTGTCGCAGATCAGAATCCGTCCGTCCTCTGGATTCAGGAAGAGGTTGCCGATGGAGATGTCCTTGTAGCAAAGCCCCTGATTGTGAAGACGATCGAAGGCTTCAGCCAGGAAATAGCAGGCTCGCACCACATTGCGCAGGCTGATGCTCAGCCGTCCAGCCTCATGGTCCACAGCTGCCCGATAGGCGGGAGGACGAAGCGGCATCAAGTAGCCGAAGCTCTCAGCCGCGAGTCCCTCCTTCCCGGCACTTGACGCGTCTAGCCGGAGCAGGGTCAACGGCCAGAGGAAGGCTGCGCTCGGAGGGGTGGCACCAATGCTGTCGCGCAAACGGGCCACGAGCTCCGGATCGCGCCGCACGAATTGAGGGGAGTACCACTTGACTGCCAGGGCCTCTCCAGCAAAGGCCACCTCATACACCTCCCCCTGTCCGCCACGCCCCAGTAAGCGGAGCACTTCGATCGGGCCGGAGACGGTGTCGCAGTGCAGGATGGCCCCGGGGCGAAGCAGCGAATCCATGGGTGTTCAGCAGCGCTCTGGACGGCCACTGGCCTGGTGGAGCTCGTTCCGCAGAACCTGATGCTTGAGCAACAGGCGCGACCGCATGCATTGGGCAATTCGCATCGCTGTGGGTCGTGCTTGTTGCGCCCCGTCTGGACGGCCACTGGCCTGGTGGAGCTCGTTCCGCAGAACCTGATGCGTGAGCAACAGGTGCGACCGCATGCATTGGGCAATCCGCATCGCCGTGGGTCGTGCTTGTTGCGCCCCGTCTCCGTCTCCGCAGCGACTGGTGACGGCCTTGGACGGGCAGCCCGAGTCGCTTCGAGCAACCCTGAACCAGGCTCTGTTGGCCCTGGAGACTGGCTCCAGCTTCGATCCTGGGGAGGCTGGCCCGGGTTGTCCGCTGGCGGAGGAGGGCGGGCTGCACATCGGCTGGGCTCCCCTGGCAAAGATGACCCTACAGGCTCTGAGCGGTTGCGGGACACCGACCTTGATCAACAAGCAATCTTCACAGGTGGACGACTGACCTTCGACCCGCCGAGCAACAATCCCCGCACCCACCATCCCTGGGTGCGATTGCCATTCCCCCTTTCGATCCAACCCCTCCTCTGGCTTTACCATCCCTGCCAGCACTGTCGGCGGGCGGGCGTATCGGCTGTCAATACTGAATTCATTAGAATTTTTCTTGCGCTTTTCGGCTGTCAGAAGTCAGCAAAATCCACAGCTGAGGACTTTGATCACGCTGTCACCGCTGGCAACATCACTGCCGTTCAGCAAGGCTTGTCTTCCCAGATCTTGCGATTCATCGCTCCGCAGGAGCTCGCTGCCCTGACAGACTCTCCTGGCGGCGCTCTCGGGCACCCGTGCACCGGCAGGGGTGTCGCCACGGGCGGATCCCCGTAAGCGGCGGCACACGCAGCGAGGCATCAAGCGCACAAGGATGAGGGTTGAACAGCAAGAGATCCCCCATGCGAGAGGTTGTGTTTCGCGTTGTCGCGGAACGGTCCGGCCATCTGGAAGCCAGGGCCGAAAGCCTCCCCCTCCGCATCGCTGCCCCCACCCTTGAGGAGCTGCAGGCTGGCGTCCCGGCGAGTGGTGTAAATCCCCCGGCACCCCCACCCCGGCGTCGCCGGGGTGGGCCGCACACCTCAGTCGGCTGGTCCCACGGCTGGCCTTGCAAGGGGTGGGCAGGTCCGTTTCCCTGGTTTGAGAACC
>JBKDSV010000020.1:0-5919 GCA_046340795.1 Cyanobacteriota bacterium
CTTTCGCCTATCGGAAATACCTGAGCCAGTGCGATCAGGCCTCCTACCTAGGGGCAGAGGCTTGGGCTCAGCAGTATGGCCAAGGTGTCTGGCGCTATGGGACAGAGCGCCCCTGGGAATTCCGTCAAAGGAGACGAGAGAAGTAGGAAGCGCTTGTCCGACCGTGGGAATCCTTGTGGGGCTGTCGCATCCCCCCCCCCGTGTTCCTGCTCCTCCCGCCCGGCTGTTCTCCAGATGACACGGCCGCTTTCGCCCGTGCCGCTGAATGGCTGGGGGAGGCGCTGGCCATGGCGTCTCTCTATGGGTACCTTCCCCCGTACCCAACCGGTACCCATGGCGCTAGTACAGCTGAACCTCAAGGTCCCGGAAGCGGTCCGTGCTCACTGGCAACGGGAAGCCCATGGAGCTGGCCTGTCCATTCGAGACTGGCTGATCCAACAGACGACGCCAGGAGTACCTCCTCCCAGCCCTCCTGACCCAGGACTCGCCGAGAGGGTGGAAAGGTTGGAGCGACAGGTCGCAGAGCTCCTGACACGCCCTGTCGCCCCCGCCTCCAGCCATGCCCGCCGCGTGCGAGAACCTGCCCCTTCGCCTGCCCCTACCGAGGGGGTGGAGGGGTCCACGGTGGCCGAAGCACTGGACATCCCGAGGAACGCATGGAACGCCCGCGTCAGGAGGGCAGGAGGCGCACGTCCGGGTCTTGTCGTGAGTGGGTGGCGATGCGTGGGATTTCGTCCGCCGCGCATGGGAGGTCCGCTTCGGGCTCTGTGGGTACCGGACGCGGGTAGCTGATCGGGTACCAATTGCTGCTAGTGGGTACCTATTGGGTGTGTTTCGGGTACCTGCCCGCGTCCTGCTCATGTCCTGGCAATGGCTTGAGCGATCTCCAGTGGGTACCCGCGTTGCTTATCTGTCTATACAACAGGTGAGCAATTCTTGGTCAAGCCAGTAGCTGCAACCGTTTTCAGCCTGGCCAGCCCCACCCCACTCTGGCTGGATTGGCCAGGGTTCCTCATAACCTCACAGCCCCATAACCTCCTCCTTTCCATGGGGGGCCCATAACCAATTTTTAATTTTTTACGGTAAGGATGCCGTGGCGTACGAATCACCCCCCAACCGCTATACATGGGAAAGGACCCAAAAATAATAAAAAAACAGGAATGCCGTTGAATTATTGCACCGATTGCCACAGTTTATTTGTTACAAGAAATCAGGGTGGCCCCGCTTGGGGGTGGGCTGCGCTTTGAACGTGAACGGCGTCAAGCTCGACTAGGTCCGCATCCTTGGCGTCTCTGAAGGTCACGGAGCCGGGGGAGGCGGTGCGGACAGCCGGCCCCAAGGTGGTTGGCGCGTGTTGGGAGGTGGGCGGGTCTGCTGCAAGCACTGACACAGACAACCCGAGCGCCGTTCAATAGTATTTATACCTATAAGGTTTTGTTATTTTGTGCTCTCTATTTCCATAAGAGATGGTGATCTTTGTCTTTCCAGGCTTGGCCCAGCAGGAAGCGGCATAAAACACTACAGAAAGTGACGGTTTTAGGCAAGGGAAAGAGGGGTGTGGTAGCGGGCGTTTTCGCCGAGAATCTTGTCTGTACAAGGATTCTCAGCGAAAGCGCACACGGGAATTATCTTGTGCGACTGTCAAATCAGGCAGATCTGAGAGGGAGGAACGCAGCACCCGCAAGTGGTTTCTGGTGATATAAGCTCCATGCAACCCTGTCAAAAAAAATTCCTCTATCTGGTGCCACCCAGATAGAGGGAAAGGGAAACAACAAAGCCTGTCGAAGGGCTGGTAACGAATCGCTCCTCAAGCAATTCTATGGCGAATGTAGCAGTTGCCGTTACGCAGGGGGCAATCCCTGCAGACAGTTCAACATCCCCTGACGGGATTCTCCCTGCCCACTGGGCAGAGCTGGAGGCCTCAGGCATTGCACCGGACGTGGCTGGCCTCAACGTTGCCTCCTTCGGGCCTGGCACGGAGCGCAACTGGGAGACGGAACGGGCAAAGCTGACGCGCCACAAGCGGCTTGAGCTAGAGGAGGAAGGCCAACCGGGGAACACGTTCGCCCGGAGGATCAAGCTCGACAAGCGCTACGGCCACCTTCAGAACGGCGGCTGGTGCACCCTGAGCGACTCCCTGCCCGGTGTCCCGGTCCCGGTCTTTGACCAGTGGAAGCCCGATAGGCCCAAAACCAAGGAGAACGACAAGGAAGGGAAGGCCATCAAATATGAGTCCCCCCCCGGCTTCCCGGATGGGGGTGGCCTGCTCCTTCCCCGTGTTCCCGAGAGCTGCTGGGAGGCCATCGCCCGCCGCCATGGGCTGCCCTTCCCCGAGGCCCGTGAGGCTGGTTTCTGGGCTTGGGTTCTGGCCACCCCGTCGGTGCCCCTACTGATCTGCGAGGGGTGGAAGAAAGCCCTTGCGGCCGTCTCCGCTGGCCATGCCGCCGTGGCTCTGCCTGGTGTCCAGATGGGGCGCCGCCGCGACGATGACGGATCAGAGCGGCTGATCCCTGCCCTTGAGGCCCTCAACACCCCCACCCGCCCATGGGTGGTGGTCTTTGACGCGGAAGCCAAGCAAGCCACTGCCAACAAAGTGGCCGGCGCCGCTGGAGCCCTGGCCCGTTGTCTTCGCGCCGCCGGGGGGAAGCCTGAGATCGCCCGGTTGCCTCTCCTCCCTTGCGCCAGCAAGACCGGCTTGGATGACCTGTGGGTGGCGGGTGGCCCTGAGGCCCTTGATCGCGCCTTGGCCAACACAGGCCCGCGCCCGGTTCTCCCTTACCTTCGCACCGCCGATCTCATCGCCTCGGCTGGGCAGTGGCTGGGGGTGGCCTGTCCCATCCCATCGCCTGAGGAAGCGCCCCTGGTGGTCTTGCAGGCACCGATGGGTTGCGGCAAAACCCGCGCCATAGAAGATGCCCTCAGGCCCCTGCAACAGGAGGGGGTGCCCATCCTCCACCCCTCCCACCGGCGATTCCTGGGAGGATCAACGGCAGAGCGGATCGGCACACCATGGGAGCCCCTCCCTGGCACCGATGAGCGCTTGCAGGGCGTGGCCGCATGCCTCGATTCTTGGTGCCCCAACTCGCGGCTTCACATCACGGGGGACCCGGGACGGGGGGGGGTGTTGGTGTTGGACGAATGGATGCAACAGGTTGAGCATCTGTTGATCGGGACAGGAACCGCCCTCGCCGATCGCACCGCGCCGCGCCGCGCCGCCGTCTTGCGCACCCTGGCAGAGCAATTGCTCACCGCTCGCCTAGTGATCGCCGCCGATGGGCAGATGGCTGAGTGGGCGGTGACCCTGCTAGAGGCCCTCACCGGCCGCCGAGCCCTGTTGATCCGCTCCGAGCACCAACCCATGGCCGGACGCCCCCTCTACTGCGGAGAAGGCCTGACGACACCAAAGCGCACCGCTAAGGCCTTCCGGGGAAAGCTGGCGGAAACGCTTGCCACCCTGGCACCGGGTGGCTCCCTGCTGGTTTGGTGCTCAGCCCAGAAAGGAGAACAATCCCAAAACGCACCCGAGAACCTGGCGGAAAGGCACCGCCGCCATCGCCCGGATGACCTGGTGGATGTGATCGACTCCACCACCAAAGAACTGGCGGCAGAGCTCGCGGCCGATCCCGACGGGTTCGCCTCCCGTCGCATCGCGGAAGCCACCGCCAAGGGTGGCGCGTGGGTTTTGTACTGCTCTCCTGCCATCTCATCCGGTTTGAGTTGGGACCAGTGGGAGCCCGCCGCTGTGATCGCTTACAGCGGCGGCAGGATCGCCCCTGAGCACGTCGCTCAAGCCCTGGCTCGCGTCCGTTCGCCTCAAGTTCCCTGTTGGATCTTCGCCCCAGAAAAGAGCACTGGCAATGGCATGAGGGTGGGAAGTGGCGCTACAAATCCAGATGATTTGCTCAAAGACCTTGCCAGCGCTGATCGCTTGCTGGGAGAACTGGGAGAAACCGGCCCGGATCTAGCTTGGCGGAAAGCGTGGGCGGATCTTGGCGCCATCCGCAACCGCCAGCGTTTCGCCTATCGCGCCACGATTGCCGCTCTGCTGGAGCGGGAGGGGTGGTCTCTGCAGGAGCCAGGCCCGGAACCCTGCCCCATGGCCGGGGCCGCCCTTGGCGCCGATCTGAAGGCCATTCGAGACGAACGGAAGCAAGCCACGCTGGAATCCATTCTCTCGGCCGAACCGCTCTCCCCCATGGATGCGGCCCGGCTGGAGCGCCGCCGCACGCTGGAGCCCAAGGAAGCCGCCGCTTTGGAACGCTACCGGGTGGCTGATCGATGGAGCCTGGCTCCAGATGCCCCCATGACGATGGAGCTTCTGATGGCCGATGAAGACCGCCCCACCGATCGCCGGCGGTTGAGCTGGCTCCTGTCCAGCACTGAGGCCCTGGCTGCGATCCCTGCGCATGATTGGCTGGCGGTTGAGCGGCTGGATCCCGAGCACCGCCGACCGTTCGCCCCGGATCGCCTCAGGGTGACTCTGGCGCCGAAGGTGGCCGCCCTTCAGGCCCTGGGGATCCCTGCTTTGCTGGAGCGCTTCGCGGGGGGGAAGGTGATCTCCGCCACCGATCCCGCCGTGCTGGCCCTCCATGCCACCGCCACCGCCCACAGCGCCGCAGTGGTGGCCCACCTGGGGGTGAGCCCTGGGAAGCTCCCGAGCGGCACCCTGCGCAACCTCCTGCGGGCGGTGGGGTGGGAGCTGACGCGGGTGGGACGGATCATGGCCCGCACGGATGAGAGGGGCGCCTACCTCTACAGCGCCGCGCCACTTTCTCTGCCCGAAGGGGTGGATCCTGAGGCCCTCGCCGCGAAATGGTTAGGTGAGCTTCGGGGAGGTGGCACCAGAAATCACCCTATAGGGATTTTGTATAGGGTCGAAAAAAGCGCCAACCTTCCACGGCACCCTTCGCCGCCCCTTCTCAAGCGCTGGCCCTTGGCTCCTGCGGTGGCCCTCCCCTGGCCATCAGATCCCCCAAAGTCCCGAGCCCGAGGGTTTGCCCCCGTAGCAGGTGCTCCGTGATGGCCCTCTGAGGCCTATCGGGTCCTTCTCAGGCGACACGGGGGTGCGGCGCCGACCGTGCCCCGATTTTCCTCTTGAAAAGGACGTTCAAAAAAAGCGACACCCCGTCCGTTTCACATACAGATCCCCTCCCCTGTCACGGGGTGGTTGTGTTGTCCTTGAGATGATCAGTCGCCTCGACTTGAGCAGCACAATGAGAACCATGAGAACCGCAGCTCTTCTCTCTCTTTTCTTGGCCTTGCCCCTGGGTGCCAATGCTCAGCGTTGCTCAGACTTTCGCACGTGCGAAGAGGCAATGGAGTCGTTTCGGAATGGCAATACCAAACTTGACCGGGACCGTGATGGCATCCCGTGCGAAAGCCTCTGCAGTGGCGGCGGGGGTGGTTCAAAGGGCAAACCAACGAAACGGTCATCCGTTCAACCGCAGCAAAGGCTCTCCTCACCCCCTCGCCCGTCCCCTGTGGCGAAGGTGCCAGTCCCCCGCCAGCCAGCCACCTTGGCTTCCGTTGGTGATGGCGACACCATCAGGGTGAGCACCCGTAGCGGCCAACGCCTGACCATCCGCTTGGCATGTATTGACGCTCCCGAGATGGCCCAAGGATTGGCCGGACAAGATGCAAGGGCGGCTCTCGCGGAGATGGTCAAATCAGGGCCACTGGAGATCAAGACGCAAACCACCGACAAATACGGCCGCACGGTGGCGGAAGTATTTGTTGGGGGAAAGAATGTCAATCTTGCGCTTGTTCGGGGTGGCCATGCTTTCGCCTATCGGAAATACCTGAGCCAGTGCGATCAGGCCTCCTACCTAGGGGCAGAGGCTTGGGCTCAGCAGTATGGCCAAGGTGTCTGGCGCTATGGGACAGAGCGCCCCTGGGAATTCCGTCAAAGGAGACGAGAGA
>JBKDSV010000021.1:0-1244 GCA_046340795.1 Cyanobacteriota bacterium
CTCTGGGCCGTCAAAGCAAAGCCTTCCCCTAGATCATCCACGCTGACGGCCAAGGGGTAGTTGGTGCGCTCTTCTGACTGCACTAAGGCGATGCCTTCCCCCATCGCCGCCACAGCTCCCTCGTTTTCCTCCTGGCTGTGGCGATAGTTGAACAGCGCACTGAACAAGGGTGTAGGCGCCACCACGCCGCTGCAGCGTTGCGCTAAAGCCAGTGGCGCATGCTCATGGCGCAGCAGCCCAGCCAGCACGCGGTGGGTGCGCCGCACGGCTGCCTCCACAGCCTCCTCTCCGGCATCGATCCTTACCGGCAGGGTGTTGATGAACAGCCCCGGCACCCGGTCAGCTCCCTCACCTCCCATCAGCCGCCCGAACAGCACCGTGCCGAACACCACCTCGCTCCGGCCGCAGCTGGCCGCCAGCACCCGGGCGAACGCCAGGTGAAACAGGCTGGCCGGAGTGACTCCCAGACGCCGGGCCTGGTGGCGTAGACGACTGGCCAGGCCCGGCTCAAGGCGGCGCTCAGCCTCCTCGATCCCAGTCCCATCGCCTCGGACCTCCAGGTGGCCAAACGGCGCGGTGGGCTCATCCACCTCGCCCAGTAGCTCCCGGAAAAAGGCGGTGTGGGCCTCCTTCGTCTGGCCCAGGCGGGCCTGAGCGATGTAGTTCCGGTAGGGCAAGGGCGGCGGCAACGCGTCAAACCGATCGCTTTGATAAGCCGCGATTTCCTCGATCAGGACCTCCAAGGTGGTGTGGTCCGCCACCAGGTGGTGCTGGCGGAGCAGCAGCAGCCAGCGGTCTTGGCCCGGCTCCGCCGCAATGGCAACGTGGAACAAGGGAGCCCTGCGCAGGTCCAGCCGCTGCCGCCGGGGATCAAACCGCTCCAACAGAGCTGCGGACACATCCACCAGCTCCGGACTGAAGGTGACCTCCTCGATTGGCAGGGGCGCGTTGCGCCACACCACCTGCACGGGCTCCGGCAACCCTTCCCAGGCAAAGGCGGTGCGGAAAATGTCATGGCGGTTGATCACCGCCTGGCATGCGCTCAAAAAGCTCTCCAGCCGAGCACGGCTGTCAAAGCTGTAAAGGGTTGCCGACAGATAGGCATCGCCCTCCCCCTGGAGCAGGTGATGGAACAGAAGGCCTTCCTGCAGGGGACCCAGGGGATAGATGTCCTGAACGTTGCAGGCACCGCCCGGCACGGTGGCGACGATCTGATCGATCGCCTTCTGCTCCAGGGTCACCAG
>JBKDSV010000022.1:0-2147 GCA_046340795.1 Cyanobacteriota bacterium
CTTATGCATCTTGGATCAACCAGGTTGAACGTTGGTTTGGCATTATTACTGAACGTGCGATACGTCGTGGAAGCTTCAGAAGCGTTAAAGAGCTGGTTGCAAAAATAGAAATGTTTGTTGCCAACTACAATAAGAATACAAGTCCATTCGCATGGACTGCAACTGCTGACTCCATTTTTGAAAAGATTCAGAGACTATGCCTGCGTATTTCTGGGGCAGCACACTAGAAACTGGGCAGTAAAACAATAAATTCAGTAGAATCATAAAATCTTATGATCAATCAGATTCAGTAATATATGCCTCAGGGGATAAAGTTAATGCGCTCGGGGGGCGATCACTAAAACCTTTTCTTCAACCCTTGCTACATATCAGAGGATAATACTTTTGACCGCCGGTCACGCAGCCCGTCACCATCCAGTTGGTGCGTGATTCGAATGTGCTGAGAGCAGCACCACGAGCAGACAACTATCCTAGTAGGTGCTGTTGTGATTCATCTGTTGCAGTTGTCAAGTCAATTACTATGTTTCTTTCTTAAATTAAAGGATAGGCTCTTTTTTTTCTTAAATGAATTTCTTGTAGCTCGGCCTAGCCTGGTGTCTATCCTTGGGTTTAAATATACCATTGTTGATGCTTTTGGCACTCCTGGAGACACAATTCAGGTTGCAATTGTATGCCGCAATCTTAAAAATAAGTTTCCGCAGCTTAAAATTAATTGTGTGACCCCAAACCCTGAACTACTTATTTATGATAAAAATATAACTCAGCTTAATGGACCACAAGGTCTTCCCACTCTTAAGTTCTGGTATTATCATCTGATACTCGAAAAGAATGGATCAACACACTTGCTTTCTCCAACAATGACCAAAGTTGGACTTAAAAAATATGACAAAAAAGCAACATTCTTCCTTTCTGAAAAAGAAATAAATTGGGCTAAAGACTACTATCATGATAACATCTCTAAGCCATTTATAACAATTAATGTGCAAAGCAGGGAACAAGTAAAGACTTGGCTGATTTCTAGATGGAGCGTACTTCTAGGGCTAATCCGGGTTGAGTTTCCCGATCTAGCTATTGTTCAGCTCGGTGCCGATGATGAACCTTATTTTGATGATGTCATCCGTCTTGCAGGCTCAATGAGTATGCGTGAATCTGTCGCAATTCAATCTCTGGCAAAGATTCATATTGGTTGTGTGAGCTTCTTAATGCATACTGCAAATGGAGTAGGAGTTCCGTCAGTAATTATTTATGGTGGCCGGGAGACTCCGTCCAACTCTGGTTACCTGGAAAATGAGAACTTATATACTCAACTACCGTGTAGCCCTTGTTGGTTGCATGACTCACATGGAGATGTCTGCCCATATGACTTAATCTGTATGCATGAGATCTCTGCGGATCAAGTTCTCCTTGGTGTGAAAAAAATCTTTCAACGTCATAAATATTCTGTTCCATTATCTAGCATGAATTAACCCTAAAAATCAGATTTCCTTAATTCATCGAGGGCACCCCAAACAATTAAAATTACGACAGATTTGTTCTCTTCAATAATATAATAACTGCTCAGCGATGAAGCTCTGCAGCTTGTAGAAAGTGCTCCGGGAACAGATGACAAGTAACGCGAGAAATCAAAAGACACTATGGCAGTCTCTTTAAGTCAAATCGATGATTAAAACGATATACGATTTCAGACAGACATTGATTTCCATGCTTTTCGAAATTAAATGCGTGATAGGTGTTGCTGATACCAGTCTTGATAGTTTCAATAATTATATTCAGCTATTAAAAAACTGAGATATCTTTTTGCTTTCTTCCTTCAGGGCACCTCGAAAAATCCCGCCTCCCCCCGCTTCCCGGAGTGAAATCCCTTGCCGTCACTGACCTCGCTGGCCAGTGACGGCAGGCCAACAGTGATTTTTCGAGGTGCCCTTCAGCGACCGCCACCACATGTGCGCATTCAGCATCGGCTACTGAACAGAAACATGTGAGGTCATCGGAAAAGACCGTGCTCCCTAGTATGCAGTCCCACAAGTTCATGCGTCACCTTCGGCTTGGTCCGTGCCTCCAGATGCCCTACTCAGCAAGGGCTCCGGGCGAGACACCCATCAAAGGATCGACGGTGCATTTGCGGGACTGCACACTAGGAGCCTGTT
>JBKDSV010000023.1:0-2223 GCA_046340795.1 Cyanobacteriota bacterium
GGTGACCTCCTCGATTGGCAGGGGCGCGTTGCGCCACACCACCTGCACGGGCTCCGGCAACCCTTCCCAGGCAAAGGCGGTGCGGAAAATGTCATGGCGGTTGATCACCGCCTGGCATGCGCTCAAAAAGCTCTCCAGCCCAGCACGGCTGTCAAAGCGCAGCACGGTGGCCAGCACATAGGCATCGCCCTCCTCCTGGAGCAGGTGATGGAACAGAAGGCCTTCCTGCAGGGGACCCAGGGGATAGATGTCCTGAACGTTGCAGGCACCGCCCGGCACGGTGGCGACGATCTGATCGATCGCCTTCTGCTCCAGGGTCACCAGGGGCAGGAGATCGGGCGTCAAGCGCGTGCAATCGGGCGGAATGCGGTTCGGCGGCACTGCCACCTCGACCCCATCGCCCACCACCGCCGCCAGCTCCGCCAGGGTCGGCGTGGTGAACAGGGCGCGCACGTCGAGCGGCATGTCCAGGCGACGCATCCGCTCCACCAGACTCACCGCGAGCAGGGAATGACCCCCCAGGGCAAAGAAGTCGTCATGACGACCCACCTGCTTGATTCCTAACAGCTCACGCCACAAGGCCGCCAGGGCCTCTTCCACAGGTCCCTCTGGTGGGGCATAGGCCCGCAGGGCGTAGGCCTCCGCCTCAGGCGCTGGCAGTGCCTTGCGGTCCAGCTTCCCGTTCGGCGTGAGGGGGAAGCTCTCGAGGACGACAAAGGCGGCCGGCAGCATGTGATCTGGCAGGCGGCTCCGCAGCTGAGCCTTGAGCACCGCCGGGAGCAGCGCCGCCTCCGTTCCGCCCGCAATGGTTTCAGCACCGCCCGCAAGCCCGTCAGCGCTGTTGGTAGCCATATCAGCGCTCTTGGCAGCTACATCCGTCGTCACATAGGCCACCAAGCGCTTCTCGCCGGGCGAATCCTCCCGGGCCAGCACCACAGCCTCCCGGATGCCAGTGCAGTCGCGCAGCGCGGCCTCGATCTCTCCAAGCTCGATCCGGAACCCCCGAATCTTCACCTGGAAGTCGATCCTACCGATGTAGTCCAGATTGCCATCCGGCAGCCAGCGCGCCAGATCACCCGTTCGATACATCCGCGCCTCTGGTTCAGCCACAAATGGATCAGGCAGGAAGCGTTCGGCTGTCAGTTCCGAGCGGTTCAGATATCCGCGCGCTACTCCGGCGCCACCGATGTGCAACTCCCCGGCTACGCCGATGGGCACGGGCTGGCCGTCGCCATCCAGCACGTAGATGCGGGTGTTGGCGATCGGACGGCCGATGGGTGGCAGCACAAGCCAGCTGTTGACTTCAGCAGGCAGCTCAAATGCTGTGGCCACATGGGTTTCGGTGGGGCCGTAGTGATTGTGCAGACGGCAACGTCCGTTGGCAAAACATGCCGTCAAGGCCTCTGTGATCCTCAGTTGCTCGCCAGCAGTCACGACCTCCCGCAAGCTGGTTGGCCACTGGCCCCGGGCCGCGACTGCCAGAGCATTCAAAGCGATGAATGGCAAAAACAGCCGCTCAACTTTTTCATCAGCCAATACCTTCAGGAGCCTTTGGCTGTCACGACGGACCTCATTCCCAATCAGGATCAAGGCACCGCCACAGCAGAGGGTGCTGAAAATTTCTTGGAAGGACACATCAAAACCAAGCGGTGAAAACTGCAGCGCGCGCGCTGGATGGTTGAACCCGTTCTCAGCGCATAGCCACATGATGAGGTTCGTCGCTGCTTGATGCGCCATGGCAACCCCTTTTGGCTTGCCTGTGGAGCCGGAGGTATAAATCACATAGGCCAGATGATTACTCGTCAGGCCAAAGGCGACTGGATTCGGGTTGGTGGCGCTCCGCTCCGACCAAGCCCCAGCGTCAGCATCCAGATCCACCAGCGTCGCCCCTTGGGCCAAGCCGGTAAAGCGTTCCCGCGTCGCTGCATGCACCAGCAGCGCCACAGGTGCGCTGTCTTCCAGCATGAAGGCCAGCCGTTCCTCGGGATAGGCCGGATCCAGGGGGACGTAGGCACCACCAGCTTTGAGGATTGCCAGCAAGCCCACCACCATCTCCAGGCTGCGCTCCACACCGATCGCTACACGGTCGTCAGGGCGGATTCCTTGCGTGATCAAATGGTGAGCTAAACGGTTGGCGCTTGCGTTCAACTCGGCGTAACTGAGGGATTTCTCCTCAAACACCAAGGCGACAGCATCCGGCGTTCGTTCGGCCTGCTCCTCAAA
>JBKDSV010000024.1:0-16276 GCA_046340795.1 Cyanobacteriota bacterium
AGGTGCCGGGCACGCACATCACGATGATGGCGCCGCCGCATGTGGCTGTCCTGGCCGCACGGCTCAGAGGGAGCCTGGCGCTGGCCGAAGCCTGAAACGAGGCCTCAGCCTCCGGCCGCATCGGCTATCGCTTCAGTTGAGACCGCCTCTTGGTGCCAAGACAACGCAGCAGGCTGAGCGGTACGAGCCATACCCACTCCCCCGTCTCCAGAGGAATGACGCCCCTCTGAAGAGTGAGGCGGAGAGCTCATGGGTGTGACGTCTGGCCTTCAGAAAGCGGGATCCCGCTTTCTGAAGGCCAGACGTCAATTTTTGGTTTTAATCGCTCGGTTCATCTTCCACCTCAGCGATCAATAAGGGCTGCTGCGCAATCCTGACTCCCGAGATGATTTGAACGCTCCACAGCAGTTCTGTCGTCCAAAACCCAAATGGCAACGCCAGCACCCCAGCGGCCGCCAGCAGGCTGAACTGCTGCGATCGGCTGGCATTGGTAGCCAGGCTGCGCTCAAAGCCCTCGGCCAATTCCCATAACAATCTCAGTTGGGAGAGATCATCATCCATCAGCACCACTTGGGCAGCATCGGTGGCCACGGTGGTGGCACCTCTAAGAGAGATCGAGACCTCCGCTTGGCGCAAGGCGATGGCGTCATTGATGCCATCGCCGATGAAACACACCTGCCTCCCTTGTGCTTGCAGCGCCTGCACACGCTCGGCCTTTTGTTCGGGCAATGTGTTGGCGAAGTGGCCGTCCATGCCAAGTTCAGCCGCCAATCGGGCGGTCGGAGCATCCTGGTCGCCGGAGAGGATATAGAGCGCCACACCCTGGTGGCGGAACCAAGCGATGGTGTCCTTGGCTTCTGGCCTCAGAACTGCCTCTAGTTCGATGGCTCCTGCCACCGCGTCTGCCACGGCCACGAAGACCAGCGCATGCCCTTCCGCGTGGGCGGCGGCTTGCGCCTCCAGAAGTTCTGGTGGCGGGATGAGGTGTTCCATGGCCAGAAAGCGTTCACTACCCACCCACACTTGTTGCCCCTGAATTTGGGCCTTGAGACCAAATCCCAGCTCAACATGGGCCTCATCCAGGCGCGGCAGGGTCAATTGCCGCTCAGCCGCCGCCGCGTGGATCGCCTGGGCAATGGGATGGCTCTGGCGCTGCTCCGCGGCGGCGGCAAATGCCAGGACCTCCGCTTCCGCGTTGTCTGCGCAGCAGTGGATCCGCACCAGCCGCTGGCGCTCCAGGGTGAGCGTACCGGTTTTATCAAAGACCACGGTGTCAATCGTCGTGAGCCGATCCAGTGCCCGCCCGTCCTTGATCAAAATGCCCCGTTCCGCTCCAGTTCCCAGTCCCTTCAGCAGCGTGAGCAGTCGCAGAGGAACCTGACTCAACATGAAATTGCACCCCAGCATTGCCAGGCCTGCCGATGGCCCGCGGATGAGCCAGCCGAGGGCGCCACCGGCCAGCATGGGCCAGCGATACTTTTCGACATCTTTAAACTGATCCCCGAGGCTGATCTCCTGGCTTTCCACCGTGCGGTTGAGCACCTCCCCGATGTGGGCGGCAGCTGTTTCAGCTCCTGTCTTCTCCACGCGCACCCGAATTTTTCCGCCCAGCACCAAGGTGGCGGCCAACACCGGATCCCCCGCCGCTTTTTCCACGGGCTGCGATTCGCCGGTCAGCCGATGTTGATCCACCGTGGCAGTTCCCTGTACGACCACCCCATCGACAGGAATGGGCTGCCCAGCGGAGAGCATCAAAATGTCTCCAAGCTGGAGGTCTTCAAACGGGATTTCGATCTCGACACCGTCTTTGTCAACCCACACCTGGGACGGTTGCTCGCCAAGAAGGTGTGTCAAGTTGTGACGCGTGACTGTCTGGGTCAGCAGTTCGACCTTCTGACAAAGGCTTGAGAAGATGACTCCGAGTGTGCCGATGAAATAGTTGCCCCCAAACCACAACGAGCCGAGATAGATCAGCATCAGGTGCATCAGGCTGAAGCGACGTTCCTCTACAGCGATGCGCCAGCCTTCCTGGACTCCAGGCCAAGCGTTGTAAACGCCAAGAGCCACCACGGCAGGGGTGAGGGGCCAGGCGGTCAGTCGCATGAGCCCGATCAACATCAGTCCGCTCGCTCCCAGCGCCAAGCTGCGATTGGTGCGTTTCTCCCTTGGATTCAACTCCCGTCGCGCCCCCTCGGTGAGCGCCAGCATCTGTTGATCCCGCAACCGACCGGCAATCAAGGGGTCGAGATGGGTCTGAACGAGGGTTTGGTACTCCTCGTCCAAGCGAGCCAAGGACGCGGGGATGGAGCCGGGAGGATGTGTCGACGTGCTTTTTGCCGTGGCGTCAGGGGCCCGCTTCGGCGAAACAGCTTGGGTCTTGGGAGCCTGGTGCGGTGGCGTGAGCCTGTCGAGAAGCGTGAGGCGTCGCCGCTGGCTTGCCACAAGGGCAACAACGGTGCCACCCCCCAAGGCAACAAGGAGGACCGGGATCATCGGCCCTGTCTCGGCTTGGGGCGCACGGTTGGAGGAGCGGTCATGGGCATGGAGAGGTGGGTCCCTCGGGGGTGGCGAGTGGCAAATCCCAAGCGGGATGGGGCTCTGTCAAATCGGTGCTGACAGTCTTATGGCCCTTTGTCGTAGTGGCTCAAGCATAAATACTGATGGGTGATCCCTTGGGCTTGCAGGTGCTGGTTGATGACTTCGCTTGTTGCCGCTGGAAACCCCTCTGGCAACTGGTGTGTTAAGGAGGTTCTGGACAACACCTTGGCGGCACCTGTGAGAGTGCAGAGCTCCCAGTTGGCGCAAGGGGCGGCTTCCAGCGGCGACCGGTTGTGCAGAGCTTCCCTAATAAGGCGCACCGCCCCAATTCCATCCGTCATCGGAACCAGGTGATGATCTTGTCATCGACCAACAATTGTGCCGCTTCCGCCTCGATGGCCTTGCTGTGTCAAAAAGCCAGCCCGCTACTGGGCAGTTCGAGCAATCACTTTTGGCGTGCTGCGGCTGGCCAGCGAGATCAGTGACGGGAAGGGATTTCATTCCAGGAGGCGAAGAGGAAGAGGAATTTTCCGAGGCGCCCTACGATCAACAACTGCCTTGATCTGGCTGCCGGAGTAATCGGAGCCCAGGCAAGGGCTTTTACTGATAGATCGCCGGGGTTGCCCTAGTCAATAGTGCCGAATAAAATCAGCAGTCTCATGGAAGCATCAGGGTCATTGACGGCAGGTTACACATAAAAATTTCGAACATTTTTTCATGCTTTAGATGGCTATTTGCGACACAGTTCACGATTATAATACCTGCCATTTGCGATCCCAGGCGTGAAAAAGCTGAACAGCAATCTACTGTATCAAATAACTACATGTTGTCGAACGATTGCGGATGTTTGCAGGCGAGGGGGCTCATGCTCTGCTCCGTGCGGGAGCAGCGATTGAAGTCTTTTTTGAATAATGATTCAGGTCTTCTTTGAGGACACCTTGAAAAATCACGTTTCGCCTACCACTACTGGCCAGCAAGGTCCGCGACAGTCAGGGATCTTACTCCGGGAGTTGAGGGAGATGCGGAATTTTTCGAGCTGCCCTTGAATGATGAAGCAAGTCCTGTTGAAAAATATTCTCGTGATGCTTCGTGTGGGCTTGCTTTCTTTCTGGCTTCCCAGGCAGGGCATGAACCCTGTTTGACTGGTGTTGTTCTCAGCACACGGGAAAGTGTAAAGTGCCCGTCCGCTCATCCGCGAACCCGTGGCACCAATAAATAGTTCTCACGCATTCCTGCCGCCAGGGCCCGAAAGCCAGACCAGGCCCGCCAGGCCTATTTTTGCGGCTCTGGCCAACGGGCTGTTGCGTCCGGTCGGCAATCGGCGTAAAATGGGGAAGATTGGAGTGCGTCAAACGCATTTTCGGAATGGTGCCTCTCTCTGCCTGCCCTGAAATTTTTATCGGGCGTGGGAAAACCTATTGGATCAACCCTTTCATGCAGGACGAGAACCATTCAAGCCGGATCGCAACGCTTTGCTCAACTAGCCTAGGTCTCCTTCCGGCAATCATTCTGCGATTTTTTCCTCGGAGTGCACCATGACACCAGTACCAACTCACGTTCCTCTCGACGAAAAATTAGCAACTGTTGCTCGTGCGGAGAGGTTGGCGCGCGCTCAGGTTTTGGTCAAGAACTACACGCTGACCTCTGCTGCCATTGCCTTGTTGCCGTTTCCTCTCGTCGACCAGGTCGCCCTGATGGCCTTGGTTGTCAAGATGGTGCACGGCTTGGCCAGGCATTACGACGTCCCTTTCAAAGCCAATGTTGTGCGTGCGCTTATTGCCTCCTTGTTGTCTGGCCTGACGGGCGGCTTGTTGATCAAAGGTTTTTACAGTCTGTCCAAAGCTGTCCCCTTGTTGGGAGCCTTGGGTGGGGGTGGCGGCATTGCATTATCCTCCGCCTCCATTACCTACGCACTGGGCGCCGTCTTCATCAAGCACTTTGAAGCCAAGGGTAGTTTGCTGAACATCGATTCTGAGTGGTTTAAGAAAATGTTCAACGAAGAGCTCAAGCAAGAACCTGTCAAAGAGGATGCGGAACCACCGGCCGAAGCCACTACGGTGACAGCAGCCGTTGTCGGCTGACCTTGATCACATTGCCCTTCTCACGGTGCCTGCTGGTTTATCGTCTCGTGGCTGCTGCCAGGAATGCCCATGATCATAGCAATACTAATAACGTCAATACTGGCCGTTGTGCTTGCCTTTTCTCTGGGTTTGATTCCCGTTGAAAGAATTTCATCATCAGACCAATTCAGAGAATGGTTGCGGACACTCTCGCAAACCATCGGCCTCAATCTCTATTTTACTTGGTTCAGGTTAAAGCTGAGTTTTGCCAAGATATTTGGCCAAAAAAAATCAAGGGCTTTACAGTTTCGTGCGTGGATTGATGGATCATTCACAACTGCGCCGGAACTCAAGACTTGGGTGATGGAGTTGCCAGATCCGGCTCTTCAAGCTCTCACAGAAGGCGCAGTTCGATACTGCGCAAATTTGAATATCGAGCTCACTTGGCTTTTTGGTCGCGATCTTGAGGTGGCCCCTGCTGTGAGCGAAACAGTAAAAATGATTCTTTCTGAGTATTTGGAAGGATGCTTTAAAGCCGTCCATCACAAGGAGGCTATTGCTTTGTTTGCGGTTTATTATCAACTCACTTCTCCCGCACTGTATGGTCGTCAAATCGATCTGCGTCGATCAGTTTTCAAAAAAGTTACAGCTCTTGGACTTGTCGAGCCTGTTCCTGCGCATGAGCTTATCATGAGTTCTGAGCTTCAGAGGCAGGCCCTGGCTGCATCTGCCCTCCGTGACGCTGCGTCCAAGGACTGGGACTCATTCGCCCAGGCCCTCTCCAACGTTTTGGCTGCGAATGAACAACCCGCGCTCTGACTCAACACCCCCCCCTTTTTCAGGCGATCCCACCAGCGCCTTCCGTTCGATTGCTGATCCTGAAGCCCGGATCCTGGCTGCTCGTCGTGCCCAACGCTTGGCAGAAGCAAAAAATCTTTCTCGACACTATGTATTGATTGCTACGGGTCTCCCCCTGCTTCCTTTCCCGCTTCTCGATATCGCAGTCGTTCTGGCGTTACAAGTCAAGCTTGTGCATGATCTTGCCCATCTCTACGAGGTGCCGTTTGACGCCAAGCTAGCGAAGCCGCTCTTGGCGTCTTTGCTGTCCTGCGGCGCCGTATCTTGCGGGGGTATCGTGCTGATTGGCCTGGGCATGACCGTCCCAGGGTTGACAACCCTTGTGGGGGGAGGGTATTCCGGCGGCTTTGCCGGCACCACTCTGGCCACAAGTGAAATCTTCATCCGTCATTTTGAGTCTGGCGGTACCTTGGCAAACTTTGAGCCAAGTCCTGCGCTGCTGCCTCCGGCCGTCGCGCCCACAGCTTCCCCCGGCGGCGCGCAGAACAATGGACAACTTGAGGCTCCCAGCACGCAGGAGGAGGAACAGTCAGAAGCCTTCAGTCCACAGCACGACAAACAGACCGAAATCGCTGGCACTGAAGCTGAGGGCCCGTCTGAAACCTCTAGGCCACAGGACGCAGAATATCTCCAGGCATCGGCGTCTCAAGGTGAAGATCAGCTGGAAACTTTCTATCCTTCGGCTGAGGGCCAATCCGAAGCTTCCGATCAAACGAATCAGAATCTGCCCGCAGCGTTCAGCCCACAGAATGACGGCCAACTTGAAACTGGAAGGCAGGAGGAGCAACAGTCTGAACGTGCCAGTGAGGAACAGCCTGAAGTTCTCAGCCCAGAGAGCGATGAACAGCCGATCGAAAGATCCACCGCACAAAACGAGATGCTGGCAGACATCTCCAGCCCCCAGAACGAGGAACGTCCTACGAATCCCAGCCCTGATGCTGAGACAGCTGTCACGACAGTTTCGCGCTTGAACGATGCCGAACCGGATACCAAACAACAAGTATATGCAATTTCAGAGTTAGAAATAATTTACGGAATCGGATCTATTTATGCTAATAGACTTCGTGGTGTTGGCGTGAGTGACTTTGCTTCCTTGGCTGCGCTTCAACCTGCGGCTCTGAGACAAATTCTCGGTCCACGAGTTTCGCTGGCTTCAGCTCGTGACTTTATCTCACAGGCGAAATCTTTAGCTCAGAGGAACTCGTCTTAGCTCCTCTGGCCTTGCTAGGCTGCCTTTGTGCTTCTGATCATTTTCTCCAGACAATGCTCACAACAGTGAAACTAACCAGACATGGCTGACCCATCGCAAGATCTTCCTCTCATTCCTGGCTTGGATATGGTGGGACGTGGCGTCTACTTAAGACCACAACAGCCATTTGAATTGCGAGGTCTCCTCTTTCACCGTGAAAACTGGCAGACCTATCCGTCAAAGGAAACTGGAGAAATCTACCAGGTTCCTGACGGCTACGACATCAATGACAGTCCGCCGATGCCGGCTTCCCAGGCCTTGAATCAAATGCGGATCGAAGAGTCGTGGGAGCGCTTTGAAAAATCCACCAGTCTTGACCTCACCGCTGCTGTGGGCAACGGCCCTGTCAGTGTGGATGTCAATGCGAGTCAGAGCAGTCAACTTCGCTCAGAGGAGGACGCGTATTATGCATTGCGCAGCTCATTTATTCCTCTTTGGTCTATTTACATCCCGGACGAACGTGGCTTCATTGACAGTGATTTTGACCTAGAAATTCCAACCCCCTACGATCCAGCATTTCGTCGTGCTTATGCGCGCTTCTTTGATCGTTTTGGCACCCATTATATCAGGCGTGTCTGGGTTGGCGGAAAGGCAATGCTGGCCTTCACTGTTGCCAAATCTTCCTCGATGAGCAAAGAAGACATTAAAGCTGGCATCAAGGCCAGCTTCGCTGGAGTTGGTTCGGGCAATGCGAATGCTGCCTCTGCTAGCGCAAAGGAGAAGCTACAAAACAATTCTGAGTGTACTGTGATCGGCAAGGGGGGTGATGAGTTGATGCTCGCCACATTGAGCTCCCTCGATGAAGCAAGCTATAATCAGTGGCTAGCAACGATCAAAAATAACCCTCAAGTCATTGAGTTTGATGCGGTTGGAATCTGGACTCTTGTCGATGACGATGAGAAGGCAGAGGCCCTGCGCAAAGCCTATCTAGAAGAAACCGTATTTACTCCTATTCGAGTTGTTTTCAATTTGGATAAGCGAGTACATGTATTTCGTGGCAAGAACTGTTTTGCCTACAATCCAGATACTGGAGAAACCGGTGCAGAACGCAAGATCTCGGAAAAATGGCCGATGCTTGCTGAACTTGATTTTGGCCATGTGGATGCGGCATTTCTTGGTAGACATTTGGTGTCTCAAGCTGGTGAGAAGCTTGATCGCAAGCTGTATTTCTTTAATCGGGATCAATACATTCGTGTAGATGTAGATGCTATGCAGGTGGATTCCGGCTATCCAAAATCCATAGCCGAAGGCTGGCCTGGGGTTCCATTTGAACGCATCGATGCCGCGATGAATGTATCGCCAGAAGCGATTTATTTCTTTCTTGGCAATCAGTATGTGCGCTTTAACATGCTGACAAATAAAGTGGATGAGGGCTATCCAGAGCCAACCAGTAAACGTTGGACAGGCCTTAACTTTGATCGGATTGATGCAGCGGTTTACTGGGGTAACGCCAAGGTCTTTTTCTTCCGTGGCAGTCAGCACATCCGCTACGATATGGTCACTTATCGCGCTGATCCTGGTTATCCCAAGTTTATCTTCGGCAATTATGTCGAAGACTGGAAATTCTTTGATTGAACAGGTGACTTATGACTGCCTCTGACGTTTCAGCCAAAGCCGGGGAATCCATCAAGCGCCACATGCTGGCGGGCGTGGTCGCCGGTGTCTTGCCATTCCCGTGGGTTGGCCTGGTCAGCCTGACCGGGGTCCAACTCAACATGCTGCGCCATCTGGCAGCCATCTACGGCGTCAACTTCTCCCACGAAATTGGCAAGTCGGCGATCGCTGCGTTGGTAGGCAGCGACCTGTCTCTGGGTGTCTCCATTGGCATCACAAAACTGGTGCCAGGTCCAACGGCGGCTGTTGGCGCGGTGACCGGTGGCCTGATGGGCGCCGCTTCAACCTATGCCCTGGGCAAGGTCTTCGTCCAGCACTTTGAGTCGGGCAACACGTTCCTCACCTTCGACCCGGAAAAAGTTCGCGCTCACTATGAACAGCTCTATAAAAAGGGCACGGCCGAAGTAGGCAGCAACTTCAGCGGCATTCGGCCCTGAAGTTGGCGGAGCACGTGGGTGTACCACGTTGCTCCGCCGCACTCGTTTCCTGCCAGGAGCATGGCGATTGCAGCAAGATTGGATGCACGCAGCCTTGAGACACCATGCCACACAACCCTGAGGTTCCCCCCATCCCCCGTGCCGGGCTGGAGATTGCACCTCTAGCCGCTCTAGTCAGGATCCCGTTTCCCCCCTGTGCGGCAGCTCTTCCCCGTCTGCGGGTCCTCGGCGAATCCACCATCGGTGCCGTGGTTGTTTGCGCCGCCTACCAAACAGTGCTCACCACCCTCCGCACGGAGTCAAGCGTGCGCCGAGGTGAATTCAATCGCCGTCGCCAGATCAACCTTGTCCTGAACAGCCTCGTGCCGTCGCTCCAGGAGGGAATTCCCCCAAGTTTCAGCCTCAGCTTGTCGTTGAGCCTGCTGCGGCTGCTGCTTCCCTCGCTCAGCCTGCCTTTAGGCATCTTCGGCGTGTTAGGGGTCGGAAAAATCTCTGAGCGTCTGTTTAATGCCTATTGGGATGGCCTCAATCACGGCCAAAAAGCTGAGCTGCGCCGCAAGGCCTTCGCTGCTGGCATGAATCTGCGTTATCGACTGGATGGCATGGATGTCACCGTAGAATCCTGAGCTGTCCAGCAAGGCACAGCCTGCCCGAGGAGTTGGAGCAGGGCAGGGGAAACGATCGTTGTTCAGGCCGTGGCCTGGTTTTCATGGTCGCGATGATCGCCTCTGCTGTTGGCACTGGGAATCGGCAGCACGTTGGAGCGGCTGCGCTGCTCTACCAGATCCCGTGTGACAGTGAACGTCTTTACATCACGCCGGGAGGGCAGGTCGTACATCACCTCCAGCATCAATTCCTCCACGATGCCCCGCAGGGCGCGAGCGCCCGTCTTGCGGCGGTGGGCTTCGGCGGCGATCGCTTCCACCGCCCCCGGTTCAAAGTCCAGACGCACATTGTCCATACTCAGAAGCGTTTGGAACTGCTTCACCAGGGCGTCCCTGGGTTCCGTGAGAATCGCTTCCAACGCCGAGGCATCCAGGGGTTCCAGCACGGCGGTCACCGGCAAACGGCCGATGAATTCCGGGATCAGGCCATAACGGACCAGATCGTCGGGCTCGAGATGACGCAACACTTCAGCGGCATGGCGATCTTTGCCCGTTTTCGGGCGGCTTTGGCCATCCGCGGGCAAAAAACCGATGGCATTGCGCCCCATGCGCTTCTGCACCACATCCTCAAGGCCAACAAAGGCCCCGCCACAGATGAAAAGGATTTGACTGGTGTCAATCTGAATGCAATCTTGATAGGGATGCTTGCGCCCTCCCTGCGGCGGCACATTGGCCACCGTGCCTTCCAGCATCTTGAGCAGGGCCTGTTGCACCCCTTCACCAGAAACATCACGCGTGATAGAAGGATTTTCACTTTTGCGTGCAATTTTATCGATTTCGTCGATGTAGATGATCCCGCGCTGTGCCTGCTCCACATCCAGCTCCGATTTCTGCAGCAACCGCAGCAGAATGTTTTCCACATCTTCTCCTACGTAGCCCGCCTCCGTGAGTGTGGTGGCGTCGGCCACGGCAAAGGGCACATCCAGTAGTTCGGCCAGAGACTGGGCCAGAAGCGTTTTGCCGCATCCCGTGGGGCCGATCAGCAGGATATTGGATTTGTGCAGGCGCGTGGCGCTGCGATCTGTTTCCCCCTGGCCATCCCCCTGCCAGGCGAGGCGTTTGTAATGGTTGTACACCGCGACCGCCAACACCTTTTTGGCCTCGTCCTGACCCACCACCTGCTGATCGAGAAAGGTTTTGATCTGTTGCGGCTTCGGGATGGAGGCCAGGGTGGGAGCGGGCTTGGAGGTTTTCCTCTGGGCTGCCTTGCGACCGGCCTCCGCAGAGGGACGACTGGCATGGCCATGGCCTTGGCCATGGCCAAGACCTTGGCCTTCCACCAGCACCTCATCCAGAATCTCAATGCAGAGATCGATGCATTCGTCGCAGATGTAGACCCCTGGCCCAGCAATCAATTTGCGCACCTGATCCTGCGACTTGCCGCAAAAGGAGCACTTGAGATGGGCGTCGAACTTGGCCATGGACGTGGTCGGGGGGGGGAGCGTACGGGGCGGCCCCGCTTTCAAGTTGCCCTCAGGTGTCCGCTGCAAAGCGGTCCTTAAGGATCAAACCGGGGTGGCTGAGGGAATCCCTTCCACGACCCTGTCGATCAATCCGTATTCAACCGCCTCCAGCGGCGAAAGGAAATAGTCGCGATCCGTATCTTCAGCGATCTTTGCCAAGGGCTGGCCGGTGTGTTCAGCCAGCAGCGTGTTGAGGGTCTCCTTCAGGTAGAGGATTTCCTTGGCTTGGATTTCAATGTCCACCGCTTGGCCTTGGGCACCTCCGAGAGGCTGATGGATCATGATTCGGGCGTTGGGCAGAGCCAAACGCTTTCCTTTGGCTCCTCCGGACAGCAGGAACGCCCCCATGCTGGCGGCGAGTCCGTAGCAAATTGTCACGATGTCCGGACTGACCTGCTGCATGGTGTCGTAGATCGCCAGGCCTGCTGTGACCGAGCCACCTGGGGAATTGATGTAGATCTGAATCTCTTTTTCAGGATCCTCGGCTTCCAGGAAAAGCAGCTGGGCCACTAAGGAGTCGGCCAGTTGGTCGTCAATGGCGGTGCCGAGAAAGATGATGCGCTCGCGCAATAGGCGGGAATAAATATCAAACGCCCGGTCCCCGCGGCCGGATTGCTCCACCACAGTCGGCAGGACCCCGGGCGAGGCCCCGGGGCGGATCGAACCCGCCCACGGCAGGGGGGCTTGCCAAAGGCTGTGCACAGGATGGGGAAGGACTCCGCCGGGGCCGAAGGGGGTGGGGGCGGAGTCGGGGTGGGACAGGGTCACACGCGGGGAGCGGGAAAGGAATGGTGAAGGTACGCAATCTATGGGTTTCGGTGGATTGCCGCTGCCCTTCAACTATTCGCCTGGTCAGGGGCCTCCGCGTTTGCCACGTCCTGCGGCTGGGTCTGCGGCTCGTCCCCCTGTTGCCCCTCCGCCTCGAGCGCACCGGCTGTTTCCTCGGGGCTGGTCGCAGAACCCTTTTCGCTGATTGAGGCATTCGCTTCCAACCAGCTCAGGAGCTTCTCCTCGAGCAGTTCGTTGCTGACAGCACTGTGGAGCCGCTCCTCGTCAATCTCGGCGCTGCGGCCCAGCTCCCGTCGCAGCTCCGTCGCCCTGGCCGTCACCTCCTCGTCTGAGACCGCGATTTGTTCGGCATCGGCCAACGCGCGCAGGGCCAAGGTGCGCCGCAGGCGTTTTTCCGCTTCGGGGCGGGAGGTTTCCATCAGGCTGCGCATCATGGTGTTTGTGAAAACTTTCTTCACATCGATGCCTTGCCGTGCAATCTGGCTCATCGTCTGTTCCAAGAGCTGGTGAGCCTCTTGGCGCACCAACGTTTCCGGAAGCTCCACCTCCAGCTCGGCGACCAAGGCCTCCACCAGGGCTTCGCGCCGGTTGGCGCGGTGGCGCTGTTCCGCATCCTGCTTCAGCCGTTCCTCCAGATCGGCTCTCAGTTCCGCCAGCGTTGTTTTGTCGCTGGCTTGCTGGGCAAAGGCATCGTCCAGGGCGGGAAGCTCCCGTGACTTCAGATCCAGCAGGGTGATCGAGAAGATCGCCGGACGTCCGGCCGCTTCCTTTTGCGAATAGGAGTCGGGAAAGACGCAGCTCACATCCCGGCTGGAGGTCAACTCCATGCCGACAATGCCCTCCACGAAGCCCGGAATCATCCGTCCGTCCTCTAACTCCACATCCATCCCCTCGCTTTTACCGCCTTCGACGGGTTCTCCGCTATCGGCAAACACCCCGCTGAAACGGACCCGGGCCACGTCGCCCGCGGCGGCGGGCCGTCCTTCCACCGGCACCAGAGCGGCCAGCTCGCGGCGCGACTGCTCCAGGAGCTCTTCCACCTTGGCTGGATCAAAGGCGACGGGAACGGCTTCCGCTTTCAGCCCCCTCGTGGTTTTGAGCGTGGGGGTGGGTCTTACATCCATTTCCAACGTCAGCACCAGATCGGCGCCGGGCGTGAAGCGTTCCAGCACGGCTGCGAACCCCTCTTGCAGCTCCGGTCGGCTCAGGGGGTCGATCCGCTCCTGCTCCAGCGCATCGCTGCAGACGCTCTCAACGAGGTCTTCCAGGGCGGTAGCTCGGATGCGCAGGGGGCCCAGCTGTTGAATCAACACCGAGCGCGGCACCTTTCCCTTGCGAAAACCCGGCACCTTCACGCTGCGACTCAGTTTGTCCACGGCGGCGTCGTAGCTGGCCTGGCAGCGTCCCCCGGGAATGGCGACTTCCAGTGCCACCCGGCAGCCGGGGCGTGATTGGGCGCTCACTTTCAGGCCGGAGGCCTGGCCGGTGGAGGGACTGGCAGCTGGAGTCATGAACAGGGCCGAACGGCGCGCAATCGCCAATCCTAGAAACTGGCCTTGGATCTCTCGGCAGCGTATTCTAGGAAGGACGCTCAGTCGAGTCGATATACCCAGCTGCCTGCGCCGTCGAGGTCAGCTGTTTTTGGGCCCGCCGTTTTTCAAACGACACCCTCGCCGATGGGCCAAGTTGGTCCCCTCTGGCGCTTTCTCCGGTGCACCCGTTCCCCTCTCTGATCCGCCGCGGTTCGCCCCACCCCTCCACCCACGCCTTCCAGGCCCCACTTTCGTGCTCTCCCTTCGGTGACCACCCTCTTCAGCTCCGGCCCTGATTCCCAGCCCGATAGCGTGCCCCGGGGCGGCCTCCCCGCGCGCCCGCTGCGGATCGGCCTTCTTGGCGCCACGGGCGCCGTTGGTCAGGAGATTCTCCATCTGCTTCGGGAACGTCAGTTTCCGGTGCGCGAGTTGCGCCTGCTGGCGTCCCCTCGCTCCGCGGGTCAGCAGCTGATGTGGGGCGATGTGCCTCTGACGGTGGAAGCGGTTGAGGATTCCAGCTTTCAGGGGCTCGATCTTGTGCTGGCCTCCGCTGGCGGTTCGGTGTCGCGGCAGTGGGCAGCGCGGGCGGTGGCCAACGGGGCGGTGGTGATCGACAACTCCAGCGCCTTCCGCATGGATGCCGATGTGCCGCTGGTGGTGCCGGAAGTCAATCCTGAAGCGGCCTTCGCCCACCGGGGCATCATCGCCAACCCCAATTGCACCACGATTCTGCTCTGCCTGGTGCTGGCTCCCCTGGAGGCGAGACGCCGCATTCGGCGGGTGGTGGTGAGCACGTATCAATCAGCCAGCGGCGCTGGCGCCCGTGCCATGGAGGAGTTGCGCCAGCTGACGCGCACTGTGTTGGCGGGAGGGACCGCGCACAGCGAAGTGTTGCCCTATCCCCTGGCGTTCAACCTCTTCCTGCACAACTCACCGCTGGAGGCCAATGGCTATTGCGAAGAAGAGCTGAAGATGCTGCGCGAGACCCGCAAGATCATGGGACGCCCTGATCTTTTGCTCAGCGCCACCTGTGTTCGGGTGCCTGTTCTGCGAGCCCACTCGGAAGCCGTCAACATCGAGTTCGAAGCGCCCCTGGCCGTGGAGGAGGCCCGTGCCCTGCTGGCGGAGGCCCCGGGGGTGGCGATCATTGACGACCCGGTGGCCAATCGTTTCCCCATGCCCATGGATGTGACGGGGCGGGATCCGGTGGCGGTCGGTCGCCTCCGGCAAGACCTCAGCCATCCCGGCGCCCTTGAGCTTTGGCTCTGCGGCGATCAGATCCGCAAGGGAGCGGCTCTGAACGCCATCCAGATTGCCGAGCTCCTGATGACAGGCCAGGGAGGTGCGCCTTGACTGGCCTTCCCCTGGACCCATCCCCTCCCCGCTTCGGTCGGGTGCTGACCGCCATGGTCACCCCCTTTGGTCCTGATGGAGCGTTGAATCTGCCCTTGGCCGAGCAACTGGCCGACCACCTGCTGCGGCACGGCTCCGATGGACTGGTGGTGTGCGGCACCACGGGGGAATCCCCCACCCTCAGCTGGGACGAACAGCATGCCCTCTTCAGGGCTGTGAAGGGCGTGGTGGGCAGCCGCGGGGTGGTTCTGGCCGGCAGTGGCAGCAACTGCACCGCAGAGGCCGTGGCAGCAACCCGTGACGCCGCCGCCATCGGGGCCGATGGGGCCCTGGTGGTGGTGCCTTATTACAACAAACCTCCCCAGTCTGGTCTGGAGGCCCATTTCCGAGCCATCGCTGAAGCGGTCCCGGAGTTGCCCCTGATGCTTTACAACATTCCAGGACGCACGGCCTGCCATCTGGAGCCGGAAACGGTGAAGCGCTTACTGGTTTGCCCCAACGTGGTGGCCTTCAAGGCCGCGAGTGGCACCACGGACGAAGTGCAGCAACTGCGGGCCCTTTGCGGCGCCCGACTGGCCATCTACAGCGGCGATGATTCCCTCACCCTGCCGATGCTCGCCGTCGGGGCTGACGGGGTGGTGAGCGTCGCCAGTCACCTGGTTGGCGAGACAATACAGGCCATGATGCAGGCCTTTCTGGCTGGACGAAACGGGGAGGCGCTGGCGCTCCATCAGCAGATGCTCCCGCTCTTCAAAGCTCTCTTTTGCACGACCAATCCAATTCCCGTGAAAGCCGCTCTTGAACTTCGCGGCTGGGCCGTGGGAGCCCCTCGCCTGCCGCTTCTACCCGCTGACAGCCAGGTTCGCGAACGTCTCTCTTCCATCCTCGCTGCCCTGCGTCCCACCTGACGCCAAGGCTTCAAACCGATCAAGTTTGTCCTGATTTCCCGTTTTCATGACCAGTTCCAACGGCAACGCGACCAAAACAATGGCACCAGATGGCAAAAAGCCAAGCCTGCGTGTGATTCCCCTCGGGGGATTGCACGAGATTGGTAAAAATACATGTGTTTTTGAATATGGTGATGAGCTGATGCTGGTGGATGCCGGCTTGGCCTTTCCCAGTGATGGCATGCATGGCGTGAACGTCGTGTTGCCCGACACCAGTTATCTGCGGGAAAATCACAAGCGCATTCGCGGAATGATTGTTACCCATGGTCACGAAGATCACATTGGTGGAATCCCTTATCACCTAAAAAACTTCAATATTCCTGTGATTTATGGTCCCAGGCTTGCTCTCTCCATGCTCACGGGCAAGATGGAAGAAGCGGGTGTGACGGATCGCACCATCCTGCAAACCGTTGCTCCCAGGGATGTGGTGCAGGTGGGGCAGCATTTCAAGGTGGAATTCATCCGTAATACTCACTCCATTGCTGACAGCTTCAGCTTGGCGATCACCACCCCGGTGGGTGTTGTGGTGTTCACGGGCGACTTCAAGTTTGACCACACCCCCGTCGATGGTGAGGTGTTTGACGTGCAGCGCATGGCCCACTACGGAGAGCAGGGCGTGCTCTGCCTCTTCAGCGATTCCACCAACGCTGAGCTGCCTGGCTTCACACCTCCTGAGCGCGCTGTTTTCCCCAATCTCGATCGTCACTTCGCCAAGGCGGAAGGGCGGGTGATCGTCACCACGTTCGCCAGTTCCGTGCATCGGGTTTCGAT
>JBKDSV010000025.1:0-3363 GCA_046340795.1 Cyanobacteriota bacterium
CTGGAAGAAGGCAAGTCGATGACCACCGAGCTGGAGGTCACCGAGGGCATGCGTTTCGACAAGGGCTATATCTCCCCCTATTTCGCCACCGACACCGAGCGCATGGAGGCGGTGCTGGATGAGCCCTACATCCTGATCACCGATAAAAAGATCACCCTGGTGCAAGATCTGGTGCCTGTGCTGGAGCAAATCGCCCGCACCGGCAAGCCCCTGCTGATCATCGCCGAGGACATCGAGAAGGAAGCCCTGGCCACTCTGGTGGTCAACCGTCTGCGGGGCGTGCTCAACGTGGCCGCTGTCAAGGCTCCTGGCTTCGGTGATCGCCGCAAGGCCATGCTCGAAGACATCGCCGTGCTCACCAACGGTCAGCTGATCACAGAAGACGCCGGCCTCAAGCTGGAGAACGCCAAGATCGATTCGCTCGGCACCGCCCGGCGCATCACGATCAACAAAGACACCACCACCATCGTGGCCGAAGGCAACGAGGCGGCGGTGAAGGCCCGCTGTGAGCAGATCCGCTCCCAGATGGAAGAAACCGACTCCTCCTATGACAAGGAGAAGCTGCAGGAGCGTCTGGCCAAGCTCAGCGGTGGCGTGGCTGTCGTGAAGGTGGGCGCCGCCACCGAAACCGAGATGAAGGACAAGAAGCTGCGGCTGGAAGATGCCATCAACGCCACCAAGGCGGCTGTTGAGGAAGGCATCGTCCCCGGTGGTGGCACCACCCTGGCCCACCTGGCCCCCGCCCTGGAAGAGTGGGCCGCCGCCAATCTCTCCGGCGAGGAGCTGATCGGTGCCCAGATCGTTGCACTCTCCCTCAACGCCCCCCTCAAGCGCATCGCCGAAAACGCTGGCGCCAACGGAGCCGTGATCGCCGAGCACGTGCGCAACAAGCCCTTCAACGAGGGCTACAACGCCGCCACCGGCGAGTATGTCGACATGCTGGCCGCTGGCATCGTCGATCCCGCCAAGGTGACCCGCTCCGGCCTGCAAAACGCCGCCTCGATCGCCGGCATGGTGCTCACCACCGAGTGCATCGTGGCCGACCTGCCCGAGAAGAAGGAAGCTGCCCCCGCCGGCGGTGGCGGCATGGGCGGCGGCGACTTCGACTACTGATCGTTACCGCGATCCGTCGTTCGCTTCCGTTTTACGGTCAATTCATGGGGAGGGCGCAAGCCCTCCTTTTTGTTGTGTTTTTATCAGGCTTTAAGGGCACCTCGAAAAATCCCGCGTCCTCCTTGCCTGTCGGAGTGAAATCCCTTCCTGTCACGGAGCTCGCTGGCCAGTCGCGGCAGGCCAAAAGTGATTGTTCGAGGGGCCCATAAGGGCACCTCGAACAACTCCGCCTCCCACTCGCCTCCCGGAGTGAAATCCCTTGATGTCACTGACCTCGCTGGCTAGTCGCGGCAGGCCAAAAGTGATTTTTCGAGGGGCCCAAAAGTAGCCCGACAAAATAAACATAATATGATCTGCGAGGCATGCCAGCGACTGCTTGGGTTGTTGTCACTGGTGTGTTGAAGTTTTTTCTCTGTCTGCTTGGCTGGCTCTGTCAGCGCCGCCAGCGTGTTGGCAGCTGTCACCACGCTTTCGATCGCGGAGCTGGGCGCCATGGCCGGCATCGCCCTGAAGGGTGGTTGCCGTTGCTTGGTGAGCGCCTCGGGCCTCCGATCCCGCGGAGGATCGACGGCCCCTGATGGACTGGCCCTGGCGGATCAGGTGATCACCGTAGGGGTGTCCATTCCGGTGCGCGCTTTGATCTCTGCCAGCGCGTCGATGGCGGAGATCAGCTCTCCAAGGGCCGCCTGGGGATCCTGATTCAGGGCACCACCGGGAGGCACATAGCTCTCCAGATACACCCGCAGCGTGGCCCCCTGGGTGCCGGTGCCGGAGAGGCGGAGCACCACCCGGCTGCCATCCTCCAGCAGCAGGCGCAGGCCCTGCCCTTCGCTGCTGGAGCCATCTACCGGGTCGGTGTAGGCGAAGTCATCGGCAACGGCGATGGCCCGGCCAGCGAGGCGCTCGCCCACCAACGAGGGGAGCAGTCCCTTCACGCGGCTGTAGAGGCCATGGGCGGCCTCGCTGGCGATGGCCTCGTAGTCGTGACGGGAGTAGTAGTGGCGCCCGTAGCGCTGCCAGTGCCCCGTCATCACCTCCGCCACGGAGCAGCCGCGCACCGCCAGGATCTGCAGCCAGAAGAGCACGGCCCAGAGACCATCTTTTTCACGGATGTGGTTGCTGCCGGTGCCGAAGCTCTCCTCACCGCAGAGGGTGATGCGGCCGGCGTCGAGCAGGTTGCCGAAAAACTTCCAGCCCGTGGGCGTTTCGTAGCAGGGCAGGCCCAGGGCCTCGGCCACCACATCGGCGGCGGCGCTGGTGGGCATGGAGCGTGCCACACCCGCCAGCCCCGCGGCATAGCCCGGCGCCAGGGTGGCGTTGGCGGTGAGCACCGCCAGGCTGTCGCTGGGGTTCACAAAACAGCGGCGGCCAAGGATCATGTTGCGGTCGCCATCGCCATCACAGGCGGCGCCGAAGTCGTAGGCGTCACCATCGAGCAGCAGGGCGGCCAGCTCGTGGGCATAGGTGAGGTTGGGATCGGGATGGCCTCCACCGAAATCCTCCAGTGGCACCCCGTTGCGCACGCTGCCGGCCGGCGCGCCCAGTTGCCGTTCAAAGAGCTGGGTGGCGTAGGGGCCCGTGACGGCGTGGAGGGCATCAAAGGCAAAGCGGAAGTCGCCTTTGAGCAGGGCTGAGAGACGATCGAAGTCAAACAGCTGCTGCATCAAGGCGCCGTAGTCGGCCACGCCATCGATCACCTCCACGCTCATGGCGCCCACCCGTGCCGTGCCCGGACGGTCGAGGGGCAGGGGAGCGGCCGAGAGGATGCGGTAGCTCTCCAGGTGGAGGGTGGCCTGATAAATCGCATCGGTGATGGATTCCGGGGTGGGGCCACCATTGGCGCCGTTGATCTTCACGCCGAAATCCGCGTCCGGCCCGCCGGGATTGTGGCTGGCGGAAAGGATGATCCCCCCCACGGCCTGATGGCAACGGATCAGGTGTGAGGCCGCCGGGGTGGAGAGGATGCCGCCGGTGGTGGTGATCAACCGCGCCACGCCGTGGGCGGCGGCCATGCGGGCGATGGTCTGGATCGCCGCCAGGTTGCCGTAGCGGCCATCACCCCCCACCACCAGGGTGCCCCCCTCCACGCCCGGCAACACCCGCAGGGAGGCCTCGATGAAGCTCTCCAGGTAGTGGGGCGTCTCGAACTGGCGGCTGCTCTTGCGCAGGCCCGAGGTGCCCGGTTTCTGGTCGGTGAAGGGCTGGGCCAGGGCCACGGTGGTGATGGTGGCGTCGGCGGGGGTGTCGCTG
>JBKDSV010000026.1:0-14179 GCA_046340795.1 Cyanobacteriota bacterium
TCTGCCGCCGTCCGCTGCATCTTTGTGTTCGAAGGGCCAAGCCTATCGCTCAACATTAAAGAAAAGGCTATGTGACTACTCAGGTGAGAAGTGTGCCCAAGGTGACATCAAAGCACAAAGGCCAATCTGCTCTTAGCGGTACCTCAAGGAATCATAGTAAATGACCAGGGTGATTACGCGACATGACATATAAGACATCTTGGATAGTAGAGTGTACGGCTAATCGCTGGAACTTTTAATTCTAAATCCATGCACGTTGTGTAGGGTCCAAAATTTTCCATTCTTTTGGGGCTTTCCTGAGACTTGAATCATTTGGCCATCTCGGTGAGCATCACACGCCAATTGATAATCTTCTGAGGATAGAGGGACTCGAATAGATTTATCAGGAGATCCCTCCTTACACCACTTGACTGTAATCACTCTATCAGTCTGCAGGAGTTCGAAAGTGGGATTGACAGGCTCTTTTGATTTTAGCTGATATATCTTCCCCTCAATGAGCTGCTCCTCATAATCATCTTGCTGCTCGAGCTGGAGCGCAGTAGCTTTTGCAAATTCATAAGCTCTACCATCGAATGTAAAAGGATTCAGACTCGATATGTCATCAGCTACAGGAATCTCGGAGCTCCAGGTGAATAAATACTCAATACGTCTGCCATCAACGGCTTCATATGCCTCGGACAGTGCTCTACACATATTCGCATTAAGACCGGTTGTGTATGATTCCAGCATTATATCTATTGAATCCTCCTTAATTGCATCTCGCAAGTTCTTTATTCCACGCGCTATTCTTTCAAACACTCTCCGCTCAAACGGTTGGCGTGCAGATGCCTCAAGCTCTGGGATTGATGGGTTTACAAATACAGGAGATTCAATCGATAGACCAAAACTTCCCTTAAATGTATGGCCAAATCTGCAGTGATGGGCGAATTCAGACCCTAGAGGTCCTGTCTTTTCAAAAGATGGTTTCGGCTCATGTTCTGTATACGCCGAAGCAGCAAGCAATTGCCTCATCCTCGAAATCCATTCACTTGCAATGTCAAGTGGCAACGAGTCATCATGTCCCACCAACCTAAACGATCTTGCACGAAGAACATCGGTAATTCGTTGGACAAGAAATGCTGTTAGCGAGTCGACAGATACGTTAAGAGAAACTGAGAGCAAGTCTAGTGCATTATATATAAGAGACTGGGCATCAACCAGGTCTGCCGTCGCTGGCAAAACTAGTTTCGTATGCTCCCCAGTTTGATCCAAGCCCTCAAAGACATTAATGTGTGCATTTGGATGATCCACTCTATTCCAATCATTATCTTCTAGAAAACGATAAAGCTTCTCAAGGCTAATGTCACAGGAGGGCTGACTACTGGTCATGGCAGAAGGCTCCCGCTTTCAATGTCGTCAAGGAGTTGAATGACAGTATTAGGGGAACAAGCATTACAAACTGGTATCTTTACTCGCTGGGAGGTTTGATTCGAGCTGAAGCCAGAGCTGATTTGAAGCTAATATGAGCATTTCTGCAGCATTAGCCGACTTTCATCAACATTGAGCCATTTGCTTTCCTCCCTATCAAGGCACATTAGGATTAATATGAGAGGCATTGCTCGATTATCTTCGGATCGCTGCGCTAAGTCGTTATAGTTATCTACTTCAAGGTCATAAATAATGTGGTCGTGACGAAGCTCCCAATCAGTAGATGCTTTTGCTTGGAAGTCAAATCCAAATCCCGCCTCGGTGTGCCTCCCATTCCTGTTAATAATCCTTTTAACTTGCCCGTCTACTCCGTAATCATACTCAGAACCCCATTTTAATTGCTGTCGGGCACTGCCGACAATAGCCGTAATATAAGCCCTGCTTAGACTCTCTTTGTAATGTTGGATCGTGAGCATACAGCGGGATCATGGTCTCACTCAGTTTTCTGACTGTACAGGCTTCAGGGCCGATGCGCCAAGCCGTTTTGAGGATTCGCGTAGAAAGCTGTGAGTTCCGCATCCTCTCGCCAGCATAAACCATCATTAATATTGGATGTGCTGTGTACTGTTGAGGTTGCGATAGCTGTACGCTGACATTATTTTAGCATATTCTTAGAGCACTTTGGCCTATATTCGTCGTTCGCTTGATGTTTTTTTGGGGCTGGGTGCGAATTTTAAGTATGATTCGATTACTCTCTGTAGGGCACCTCGAAAAATAGGCCCTGGCGTGGTCTTGGGCCCCATCCACTCCAGTTGCTGCAGTGGGTCTCGCTGGTCAGCCCGCGCGGAACTCGAATTTTTCGAGGTGCCCTGTATCATTAAGCCTGGATCCTTCGAACAAAAGTTCCGTGGATGCCGATGACCAAGGCTCCTGTCAATCAGCGGACCAATCGTCATTTGCGCTCGGCCACAGGGCTGACCAAAAGTCCTGTGGAAGCTGGGGATCAGGGCGCCTGTCCATCGGCAGATCCGTCGTCATTTATGCCCAGCCAGGACGGTCCGCGTTCTTCAGCTCTATTTGCGGGATCTCAACTTGACCTTGAGGCAGCCCTGCGCTCGGCCAGGAAAGTCCGCGTTCTTCAGCCCCATTTGCCGAATTTCAAGTTGACGTTGAGGCCGCTCTGTCGATGGGCCTTTCCCCTTGAATTTCAGCAACGTGCAGCGGCGTCTCGATCAACTCCTGGCAGGGTGGAGCTCAGCCGAGGTGCAAGCTCAGACAGGTGCCCACGTCTCAGCACCATCCCCACCGGCCAACACGGAGGAGGGGAGAAATCCTAAGGAATTGAGGAGATATACTTGTCGCCAGAGGAAAATGCTCCCACATCCGAGCCAGATCGACAACATCTGCTATTTGCTCAACTTGATCAGGACAAGAGCTGTCATCGTCCAAGCGACCTGAACGGCGTCGCTGCTCAAGGAATCGAAAGCCATGGTAGATGCGCAAGCCTCAAATCAGGATCTGCAAGACTGCCATATCAACTGCCGCAAGTCCATCAATGACTCTATGCAGAATGTGTCAGCTACTCAACTGCGCATCCCAAGCGATCGTCACTTTTAGACGGGACCATGGCCTCACTGAGAGGAGTTGATAAACTGTAGCTGTTCAGAGGGTGGGTATAAGGTCTGACCGGCCTGGGGAGGCTATCGGCAGTCTCCATACGACTTCTAGGGAAGCTCTGGACAACCGGTCACCGGTGGAAGCTGTCCCTTGCGCCAACTGGGAGCTCCGCGCTGTCGCAGGTGCCGCCGAGGGGTTTTCCAGAGCCTTCCTAGACCTCCGAGGTGGCTCCATCGAGGCATCCAGAACCCCTTCTTGGTTGAGGTTAATTATCTAAAAATGGCGAGAATCATTGCTGGAGATGGTGTTTTCGTGGTCGTCCCATCCCCTGAACGGATACGATAAACTAGGCTGCAGCGCCTTTCAACTCAAATCTGCCCGATAGAGCAGACGCGAAGTTTACGTCACCATGTTAAGGCGATAGGAGAATTGCGTTGTCACTGTGCCTAGCATGGGAAGGATTCTAGCTAGCCAATCCCGATGAAGACTTTTATTATGGCCTTCATTGTAATGCCGATAGTCCTTAATTGGCTTGAAAACAGATTCATCCCGCCATAAAGCAACTGTAGACGCAAGCACCTGCATTGATAAGATTAATCAACAAGAATGCAATCCTCACACTTTAGCCAAAATCTGACGATTAAAAGCTAATTGCCTTAGGATCATGATTACACCAACCATGCATCACGAGTTTTTTCATGACTTCAATCGGCATTGACATCACTCCCCAAATCAGCGTTGTACTCTGCACGTACAACCGCGCTCATTATCTCACAAACGCCATTGACAGCTTACTTGACCAGTCGTTCAAAGACTGGGAACTTTTAATCGTTGATGATGGCAGCCAGGACAACACTTTTGCGATCGTAAATCAATATCTTGAAGGACATGGTCACATTCGCTATTGCAAGCACAAAAACAAGGGATTGGGCTATGCAAAGAATATTGGAATTCAGGCATCGCTTGGCCGCTATCTGACTTTTCTGGATAGTGATGATACCTATCGCCCCAATCATTTGAGCTCACGTTTGGAGTATATGTTAGTCAATCCAGATATTGATTTAATTCAAGGCGGTTTTTATAGTGCCGAAGAAATACAGGTCGTCGACTACTATCGTCCAGACAGGCTCATTGGTTTAAGTAAATGTGTTTTAGGACCCACGTTCTTTGGTAAGAGGCGGGTGTTTTTTGAACTGCAGGGATTCAAGCCAAGTGCCTATGGTGAGGATACGGAGTTTTGGGAAAGGGCTGAACAAAAGTTCAAAACACATAAATTAACCGAACCAAAAACTTATATCTATACGCGGGCAGAGTCCAGCATTACTAAAGATCTTGCCAGTCCACTCCTCAGTGCGTCTAGCGCAGACCGTAGTAGGAGCCAGTGATGTTCGTATTTTATTGAGCCAGCTAAAAATTTATTCTGGAAATCATGTCCCAGCCTTTGATCTCAATTATCACACCAGCTTTCAAGGCTGAAAAAACAATCAAACGGGCCGTCGACAGTGCCTTGCGACAAAGCTTTTCCGATTGGGAGCTGCTTATCGTGAGTGATGATCAGCAGAACTATGAACAGATACTAAAAGATCTAGACATAGTAGATAAACGCTTACGGTTTTTATCGACAAATCACATCGGCTCTGGATCCAGCATTGCAAGGAATAAAGCCTTAAGTGCTGCCCGAGGTCAATATATTGCAGCCTTGGATGCAGATGATGAATTAAAACCAGAAAAACTATCTCAATTATTGCCATTGGCCAAAAAATATGGCGCTGCAATCAGTGACATTGAGTTTAGAGATAATGACACTTATGCATTGCTTGAACAATACAATCAGATGCCAAGCCAAGAATTTGCCACGGTCAAGGAGATCATTCCCGCCTGCCTGCAGACTTATACCATTTATCTTTATGACAGATCAAAAATCCCAGACTTATACTATGATCCTGATCTGCTCAGAGCACAGGATCTTGTCTATTTGATGTCGTTCTTCAACAGACTTGATTGCATTGGAGTAATCCCGGAAAAGCTCCACATCTATTATAGACGCCAGGGGTCAGCGTTTAATTCTGCAGACACCCATCAACAGTCTCATGACTATAAACTCAAGATCATCAATAAGCTGGATCGTGGTCAATCGTCGATTGAGAATAAAGCCGCTCAGCTTGTGCTGAGAAGATACATGGAATTTAGCCTAGATGTAGATAAGCTCTATGACGAGACAGTTTTGCATGATCCAAAAGCCGACTGGATCGGAATCTTTAAAGCACAACTACAAGAACGCTTCTTCTTAAGCAGGCTAATAAATTGAGCCACCATGCAAAGGTCGACACATAGGGTAGTGATATGTTCACATATTGTGCCGGGAAGCTATTCTTTTCTCCTCTTTAGAGCACCTCAAAAAATTACTTTTGGCTTGCCGCAGCTGGCCAGCCAGGTCAGTGACAGGAAGGGATTTCATTCCGGGAGGCGAGGGGGATGCGGAATTTTTTGAGGCACCCTTTATCTCTAGTGTGCCGTCCTGCCAATGCGCTGTGAATCCTTTGCTGAATACCTCGCCCGGGGCCTTTGCTGAGGAAGGCATCTGGACGCGCGGACCAAGCCGAAGACAATGCATGAACTTCCGGGATGGAAGACTAGATATCCTTTAATACTATAGGGCATCTCGAAAAATACCGGTTTCGCCTGAACGCGCCGATTGAGACTCATGTCTTGGTCGGCGTTGGCCTGGTCCAGTGGTCGCTGCAAAGCCGATTTTTCGAGGTGCCCAATAGACAAGCCATGATTCGCCATCAAATATTTTCCGTGCAGTTAAGCAACTAGAAGAAATAAACATGACATGAGGCGTGAGGCATGCCAACGACTTGCTTGAGTTATCATCGCGGCTATGTTGAAGTTTTGCTTTGGATACTTAGGAGGCTCTGGACAACCCCTCGGCGGCACCTGTGAGAGCGCGGAGCTCCCAGTTGGCGCAAGGGACAGCTTCCAGTGGCGACCGGTTGTCCAGAGCTTCCCTTATGGACGCCTCAAAAATCCAGTGTTCCCTTTGTGTCTTGGAGTAAGATCTCTTCCTGTCCATGACCCAGGGCTGACCAAAAGTCCTGTGGAAGCTGGGGATCAGGGCGCCTGTCCATCGGCAGATCCGTCGTCATTTATGCCCAGCTAGGACGGTCCGCGTTCTTCAGCTCTATTCGCGGGACATCAACTTGACCTTGAAGCAGCCCTGATCCATGACCTCAGTTGGCCAGCCGTGGTAGGCGAAAAGTGATTTTTAAAGATGTCCTTATCTGTGATTAAATTCAACAGCAATTATAATTTTTTCTCTTCAGCTTGCTTTAAACGCCGTTGCCACTCCGCATCTATCTTGTCGGCATTCTCCGCTTCCTGAGTCATCAGATCCTTTTCACTTGTATAAGCCAGGTTTGTGGCGTCCACCAAGCGCTGGCCACCATGGCGATGCGCATAAGCCAGCTTGCGGGACAGGCTGGAGGAAGGCTGCTGAACGGTCAAGGCTCGCGCTTGACGCATGGTATTTCGTTTCTGCAGGCGTTTGTTACGTTGCAGAAGCCAGAGATAACGCACCAGTGGCACGAGTAAATAGGCCAGGCTGTAGGCAATGCCAACCGTTGCCAATCCTGAAAACAGAGCCAGCCAACCAGCCAGTACCGTTGCATGGACAGAAACATAGCCATGGAGACAGATGGAAAGCGCCAGCAAGACGCCCCCTAGCACTCCAGCCGTGATCTGCTGCCCCGTCGTTGCACGACTGAACGGCCAGGGTTCTTCCCGTAAAAAAGGGGGGGAGGGGACGCCAGCGGCAAGGGAGGCCGAGTCCTTGCCGCTGGAGGAGCTAGCTCGCGGACGATCGACCGCTTGAGGCTCTCCAGCCGTGACCTGCAACTCGGGAAAGGCATACACCAGATCGCCCTCAGGACTGACGTGGGGCTGGCCGTTGAAGCGCACCAACGTGGGCAAGACATAGTCTTCATCCGTGAGAGCACCTTTCAGCTGATCGAGATAGGGCGTTAGTTGTTCAGCAACAATCACCCCGCGCTGATGACGGATGACTGAGGCGATTGCCTGCCAGCGCCTTTCCTCCAGATCCGCATTGGGATTACCATCGCCAAACAAGAAAGAAAATACAGCTTCAAGAAAATTAAATTCACGGACAGAGGAGTTACCATTGACTCTCTGGCTAGATTTTGCTCGTGTCGCTTTTTGAGATTGTCGCGGTTGACTAGGATCAAAAAAAAGAAACGCATCGAGGGAGAATGGTCCCCCACTAGTGGATGTGCGCCTGTCACTCTTGTTGCTGTTGGAACCTGACATGCTGACTGCGACCATGGCCACAATCAGCGCCACAAGCACGGCAACAATCAATGAAATCAATACGATTCCAAAGGAGATCTTGAGTAGATATAAAAATAGTTTCCATGCCGTGTGCAAAGCGGACTGCAACTGTCTCCGCCACACGCGGCCAAGGCGAACAGCCCTCAAATTTCTCGGAAAAACATATGCCATTTCTCCGTCCTCTGCCACTTGCAAATGCCCACCCGCATTCGCTGCCAGTGCTAATAAACCTTGCTCCACCTGGCGTAGACCCAGTCCTGTCGCAGCAGACACATCGCCCACAGTGACGCGAAAGCGGTGCTGTTCGACGGCGCGCAGGATGGCAGGATTGGCCTGGAAACGTTCAAGCCTTGACACCGATCAAAACAACAGTGGACGTCCTTCTGATCTTAAGGGGGATTGGGTGAAGCGGGTCTGCGCATTGGCCAACAGAAGCGCCACAGGCGGATGACCCAAGCCAGCCGGGCCTGCCCACCGACGCTGTGGCGGTTCCTGCCTCGGTGAAGCAGGGGGTGGCGCCAAGGTCACAATCACTGACACCGATGGCAGCGGTGGGCAGTCTTTTTCTATTGCTGTCTGGCTGCAAATAGAATCAGCAGCGGTGTTGTAATCGATGGTCTGATGATCCGGGTTGTGCCGCAGGCTTCCACACATTGCCGCTGGCCGTCGCAAGCCGATCAGCACAACCAGGCGGCTTGACAACATCTCACGATTTCCTGGGCTGATGTTGTCGGAAACCGCTGCCAGGGCGGTCACCGGGTTGATTGCGGAGAATGGATTAGAGCTCTGATCTCACACAACACGTCAGCCATTCACATGTGATGAGGATGGACGCTTTGATCCGTCAGCGATGCGATGTTCGCCTTCTCGAGCAGAGGTTTTGCCCGTCGTCTTTCCTACAGACAGGCCAGACGCTCGTGGCTACTGTGAGAAGAAAGCCTCTGATCAGCTGTGGAACAACTCACCCCCGAGGGCCTGCGGGTCGTCAATGAACTGGCCCAGCGTTACGGCTTCAGCCAGGAGGCCGTGATCCAGATGATGTTCGCCATGCTCCGCGGCAGGGGCGCCATGGCCCAGTTCAACCATCCTGAATTTGCCGGTTCGGGGCAATGGATGCGCGGTGGGATGTTGATGCTGGGCGACATGTTCAACCATGCCCTCAAGGCCCGCGTCGATGGGCTCTGCCAGGCGATCGCCGCCCAACTCGCCAGTCAACCGGAGCTGTTCCCCCTTGGCAGCGTCCAATCCCAGAGCCAGAGTGGCGGCGGCCAGCAGATGCAGCTGGGTGGAGCCGGGGCCATGCCGATGGCCATGGCCCCGCTGGCCCAGGGGGGCCACAGCCTGTTCACCCCCGACCCCCGCGACACCTGGTGGCCCGAGGAACTCGGCACCCCCAGCGCGATCGGCAGCCAAAATGACCTCCGTTACGCCTTCTTCCCGTCGCCGGGTCGGCTCGCCGTCGAAGCCAACGGACGGGTGACCGTCTACGACACCGGGGAGCACCACATCGCTGGCTTGTCCCAGCAGCAGGTGCCCGGCGGCGCCGTGGCCTTCAGCACCCCCGGAGGCAGCATCAGCCTGGCGAGCCTCTCCAGCGTCGCTGGTGGCGTGCACCAGCAGGCCCAGAGCTCCATCGGTGGTGGCATCCATCAGCAGGCTCAGCGTTCCGCTGGTGGCAGCCAGCAACAGCAACAGCTGAACACGGGTCTGGCCCCCATGTCGGGCCTGCCGCCCATGGGTGGCATGGCTCCGATCGAAGCCTGGTGGCCACCCGAGCTGGGCACGCCCTCCTCCACCGGCGCCCAGAAGGAGTGGCGTTATGCTCTCTTCCCCACGACTGCTCGCCTGGCGGTCGACAGCCATGGCCGCGTCAGCGTGCGCGACATCGGCGATCTGCAGATCTCTGGTTGTTGCCAGGGGGGTGACGAGGGGGAGCTTTATTTCACCACCAGCACTGGAATCGTTACCCTTTCCAGCCTGCCGGAGGCGCCGGCAGCCGCAACGCCCACCCCCGTCCCCGCGGCCGAAACGGCGAACGCTGAACGTGACCGCCAACAGGCCGCTGTGCTCGGGGCCCTGTCCAAACTGGGCGAGCTCAAAGCGATGGGCATCCTCAGCGAAGAGGAATTCACCGCCAAAAAAGCGGAGTTATTGCGCCGCCTCTGATGCAGATGATCCACAGGGGGAGCCGCCGCCTCGCCGCCCGATTGATCGTTCAGCCTCCCTTCTCCCCACGGTTCTTTGGGCGATGTGCGCAAAGCTGTTCACCCCTGGATCACGGCGTTCGGGCTTCGGGTTTTGCACCACTCAAAGGGAGGCGGCCAGCGCCAGGCTCGCTGGCCGCCCGCAAGGACGCCAAGCGGGCGTCAAACCGTTGCCCCTGCCCCAGCCAGAGGGCTTCCTCCCGGGCGCTGGGCAGCAGGGCCTGCAGCTCCGCCGACAGCGGCGGCTGGCCGCTGCGTTGGGCTTCCGCGGCCAGCTCCTCGAAGCGACGCAGGGCGGAGGTGGGCTGAATGGCCAGGCACACCAGCAGGGCCAGGCCGCAACCCATCAGATAGTCGATCCAACGGGTGGGGATGTACCAGTCGCTGAGGGCCTGATAGCCAGCGAAGGTAACGCCGCTGGAGATCAGGGCCGTGCGCAGATGGGCCCCTAGTCCCAGGGCTGGCAGAAGGCAGGCTGTGCCGCCCATCACCAGCGCCAGGGAGACGCTGTTCACCCCGAAAATGTTGAACACCAGCCAGGGCATCAGCACCCCCAGGCTCACGCCCACCATACGGTCGCGCACGCGCGCCAGCGTCGCCCCCAGGCTCTCGTTGAGCAGAATCACCACACCGAAGTAAACGTATTTTGGATTCACAGCTCCCAACCCCTGTCCCACGGCCAGCGCCAGACTGGAGGCGATGACCTTGCGCCAGAAGTAAGGATCCCGCAGCCGCTGCGCGGCGTTGCGACCATCCGGGACCGTGGCCAGGCTGCCCGGCGCGGTCTGCGCTGGCTTGTTTCCTTTGCCCTGCTGGCTCTCCTTGGCCTCTGGCGTGTCTTGCGGCAGGCGGAAGGCGGCGGTGAGCGCTGCGGCCACCGCCAACCCCAGGACGATCGCCAGGAGCTCGTGCCAGGCCGAGAGCCAGGTGCTGTTGCTCCCCAACAGGGGCAGGATCGCCAGGATCGGCAACACGCTGCGCAGCATGGCCAAGCGATCGGGCAGAAGCTGGCCCATCAGCTGGGCCAACAGGGTGACGATGGCGAACGCCCACACCACCGGCGCCTCCAACAGGGGCTTGAGCAGCGTGCCCAGCCCCAGTGCCAGCGCGGATAACAGCGGCAACACCGCAAACAGAGGCGCCGGCAGGCGGCGAAAATCGGGCGGCACCGTAATCGCGGCGATCACCACCCCGTAAGCCGCTCCGGAGCCAAAGCCCAAGGCATGGGCCATGCTCCACACCAGGGCCGCCGCCAGGGCCACCACCAGCGGATGACGCAAGGCCACCGAGCCGGTCAACGCTCGCGAGCCAGGGCCCGCATCAACCCCACCAGCAGGCTGATCAGAAGCAACGCCAACCAAAACCACAGCCGTGGCGGTTCCGTGCGCGTGCACAACAGCAGCAGGCCCAGGCTCAGCCACGGCCAGGGAGCCAGCCAGGGCTTGAGCCAGGGGCTGAGCAGACGCGCCAGGGAAGGGTGGGGACGCGTCATGGCCGCGATCCCGCCAGCCAGCGCCAGAAGGGGGCCACGTAACTCAGCAACGAGCGCCGCTCCACCTCCGCCGACACCTCCAGCGGCGTACGCGGCGGCAGAGCACGCAGGGGCCCCGTGCCCCGGCTCGAGGCCAGCCCGCTTGGCGTGCCGGCGGCCTCTAGCCGCACGACCCCCAGCACCAAGGGCGCGCCGGCCCGATCCGGCAGCTGGGAGGTGAGATCCCCGCCATCGCCAAACGACTGCTGGCGGGCACGGGCCATGAGATTCGCCGCCTCCTCCTTGCCCCCCACCTGAGCCGTCACATCCTCCAGGTCGACACTCGCTGGCGAAAGGCGCAGCAGGGTGCCCCGCAAGGTGCCCCATCGCTGCTCGGCGCCGCCATAGCTGTCGCGGCTCATCAGCTTGGGATCCAGCTCCAACTCTTCGCCAGGAGCCATTCGGGTGGCGTCGGCGCTGGTGAAGAGCACCACCGCCAGCCGACGATCCTGCCCCCCCGCCAGGGCCAGACTCCCCAACCGCTGGCCTGGCAGCACCGCCTGGCCTGGCTCCACCGCCAGATCCAGAATGCGCCCCGTCGCCGGGCTGAACACATCCTGAGCAAGCTCCTGGGCTTCCAGTTCCGCCCGCTGGGAGCGGAGCTCGGCGGCACGGGCATCCAGCTCCGCCATCTGGGCGCGCAACTGGGCCCGTTGGCCATCAATGGAAGCGATGTCGGCCCGATTGCGCAGATAAAGATCCTGGGCTCCCACCCAGAACGGGCTGTAACGGGCGATCACCGCCTCCTGGCGCAGTTCCTCCAGAGCCCGCAACTGTTGTTTCACAGGCGCATTGGTGATGGTTAGCTCGCCACGGCGCTTCACCAGGGCGTTGTCTTGCACGGTGAACGCTTGCCGCTGGGCGCGCAGGCCAGCCATCTGCTGCTCAATCGCCCGCAACTGCGCCTGGATCACCTGCGGATCCGGGGTGATCGCGCCGCCGCCAGGAGCGGCCTGGCCGACCCGGTTGAGGGTGAGCAAAAGCTGGCCCTGGCTCACCTCACTGCCCACACGCACCTTGATCGCCTGCACCTGGCCGGGGCCGCGGGCATAAAACGCGCGGCGGCTCTGCGGTGTCATCAGCAAGCCGCTGCCGCGCACCTTGACCGGGATCGAGGGCGTGAGAGCCCACAGGACGGTGAGACTGGCCACCACAGCCACCGGCAGCAGCCGGGGCAGGTGCTCCAGGGACCCGCCGCCAGGGCCTTCAGCGATCTCTGGGTCTGGCCGGCTCTCGTCGCCAGACGCGGTTGTTCCAGCGGGGCTGGCGTCGGGAGCGGTGACGGCGTCGGCGGAAGGCAAACCCTGCATGACTTCTGCGCCGACCCTAGCGGTGATCGGGGGGGTGTCCTTAAGGTCCAGGCCACTCTCTCTCCCGTTTATTCGTGCGGTTTCCCCGGTGCGGCCCGGCTCCTTTCCCCACCCTGGCCCGCGCCATCCCCTCGAGGTCCAGGCTCCCCCGGCTTCTGTCGTGGAGTCCGTCCGGCGTCAAGGGGTGGTCGCTTCCTATCGCGCTTGCCGCCCTCGCCTGGCTGGCCGGTGCGCCCCTGCACGGCGCGCCTCTCACCCTGGCGCAGGTGCTGGAGCGGGGGATGCCGGTCTCGGCGGACCTGGAGCGCTCGCGGCGGGAGGTGGAGCGCAGTGCGGCCGCCGAAAGCTTCAGCCGCAGCCAGCTCTGGCCACGGCTGGATCTGGTGGGAAGCGCCAGTGGCACCCAGGTGGGCACCTCCATCGGCGTGCTCACCAACCTGCCCACCTTCGGCGATCTCAGCTTCGGCCTCGGACAGAACGGCTATGCCGTGATCCAGAGTCTCTTTGCCGGTGGTGGCGTGGTGTTCAGCGCCAATCTGCTGCCGATCAGCGAGGGTTGGCAGGTGGCCGCCGCCAAGAGCGGTCGCCTGGCGGCCGACCGCCAGTTGAGTGAAAACGAGCGCCAGGTGCGCTTCGAGCTGGAGAGCACCTATCGGGAGCTGCAGTTGCGCCAGGCCCTGGTGCCGGTGTGGGAGACAGCGTTGCGGGCCTCCACGGCCCTGGAAAAGGATGTGCAGCAGATCTTTGACAAGGGCCTGGCTGCCCGGATCGACGTGCTGCGGGCCCGCGCACTGCGGGCGGGCGACACCCGGGGATTGATCACCGCCCGCGCTCAGAAGGCCGCCAGCCAGGGCCGACTGGCGGAGCTGCTCGGCTTGCCGCCGACGGAGCTTCCCGAAGCGGCCGATCCGATTCAGAGCATGGAGCGGCCCTGGCCCTTGGCTTTGGAGGCGACCATGGAACGGGCCCTGGCAGATCGTCCCCTGCTGGAGTCCCTGCGGCTGCAGGAGCAAGCCAGTCGGCAGCGGGCGAAGGCCGCCCGGGCGTCGCTCCTGCCGAGCCTTTCGCTGCTGGCGGGCGCGGGTCTCAACACCAACCGCATAGACGTGCCCGTGCTGGAGACAACGGGCCGGCTGCAGGCGGGCCCGACCAACGTCACCCTGCCGAGCATCGACACCCCTGGCAACATCCAGGGCAACTTCTACGACTGGGGTGGCTTGCTGCAACTGCGGCAGCCCCTCTTTGATGGCGGTCGCGCCCGCGATGGGGGGGCCCTGGCGGATCGGGAGGCCGCTGTGCTCGCCGCCGACGCGGACGTCGCCCGCCGGCGAATTCGCACCAGCGTGCAGGAGGCTTGGGAGCAGGTGCAGGCATCACCGGCGCGGATCGCGGCGGCGCGGGAGGCGGTGGCGGCCGCTGTGCGGGCCCTCAGTGATGCCCAGCTCCGCTATCGGGCCCAGGTGGAACCCCTCACGGAGGTGCTTCTGGTGCAGCGAGAACTGCAGGCCAGCCAGGCTGCCCTGCTCACGGCCCAGACGGAGCAGGCCATCGGCCGCGCCCTGCTGCGGCGCGAGCTCGGCGGGTTGCCAGAGGAGGAGCGCAGGAGCGAGGGGGCCGCCGGGCCAGGGCTGCTTTAAAGTCGTTGGATAGAGGCGCCAGGCCACGATTGTGATTCAGGTCCCACGCTGAGACCCCGATGAGCTCGGGACTCAGTTCCTCAGAGCTGCTGGGCACATGAACGCAGAGTGGCAAGTTTGAATCAG
>JBKDSV010000027.1:0-4071 GCA_046340795.1 Cyanobacteriota bacterium
CCGCCCCGTGGAGCAGGTGAGTTGGCAAGAGGCGATGGAATTTTGTCAACGTCTCAGCCAGCACACAAGCTGGGAGTACAGCTTGCCCAGCGAAGCCCAGTGGGAATATGCCTGCCGAGCTGAGACGACAACACCCTTTGCCTTTGGAGAGACGCTGACACCAGAGGTGGCCAACTACGATGGCAATTATAGCTACGCCTCTGGTCCCGAGGGGATCTATAGGCAGGAAACCACAGATGTGTGTGGTTTTCCGGCCAATGCCTGGGGATTGCATGACATGCACGGCAATGTTTGGGAATGGTGCGCCGATCACTGGCATAACACTTATAATGAAGCACCCGCAGATGGTGGTCCATGGATCAACTCTAATGATGATGATTCATTGAGGCTGCTGCGCGGCGGCTCCTGGTTCAATCGCCCGTGGTACTGCCGGTCGGCGTCCCGGTTCAGGTGGCTTCCAGGCCACCGCTTCGCCTTCGTTGGTTTCCGCCTCTGTGTTTTCCCCCCAGGACTTGCTTCTTGATCCCTCAAGCCCTGAAGCCCTTGGCCCTTAAATCTTTCCACCCTTGGCTGTTGGCGCCGAAGGCGCCAAAAATTTTTTCCACAGGCTCGGGTTGCTCCATGATCAGAATTCTCTGCCGCGTTGCAATGCCTACTCCGAGTCGTGGCGAGCTGCCGATCATTCAGGCCACCACGGATCTGATCCGCTGGTTTGTGCCCCTCCTCAACCGCATGCCCAGGGATCATCGCTTTGCCCTCGGCGAGCGCCTCGTCAGCGGGCTTTACGATCTTTTGGAAGGTTTGGTCAAGGCCCGCTACAGCAGCGTCAAGCTGCCTCGCTTGCAAGCTCTCGCCGCCAATCTTGATCTTCTCCAGATTCAAACTCGCCTGTTGCATGATTTCCAGCTGATCGACGAGCGCCGTTACGAGCACGCCTCCCGTCTATTGCAAGGCATAGGTCGTCAATTGACCGGCTGGATCGGCCAGCGGCGGCGCCAAGAAACCAGCGCTGACGCCACCACCGCTTGCTCGTGATCCCGTCGCAATGACCCCATGGCTCCACCCCCGCTAGGAAATCTTTTCCCGCGCATTACGGCATTTTCCAATCTGCTGGCAGCCGCAAGAAGCGCGCAGAAGTGCAAGCGCTATCGCACGGATGTGCTCGCCTTCAATGCCAACTTGGAAGGGGAGCTCTTTCGTCTACAGCGCGAACTGAACGAGCATTCTTATGTCCCTGGCGCCTATAGGCGTTTTCATATCCGCGATCCCAAACCCCGCGTCATCTCTGCCGCACCTTATCGTGATCGAGTAGTGCATCACGCTCTTTGTGCTGTGATCGGGCCTCCGCTGGAGCGCCAATTCCTGGCAACAAGTTATGCCAACCGCCTTGGCTTTGGCAGCCACCGAGCTCTTGGCAAGTTTGCCCGCGCCTGCCAGGCCCACCGTTGGGTGTTGCAGATCGATATTCGCCTCTATTTCCCCAGCATCGATCATCAGCTTCTGATGGCGCAGCTTAGAAGGAAAATTACTTGCTCCCACACCCTTTGGCTCCTGGAGCTGATTTTAGCCAATGGCGCAGAAGGCGGAGCCGCGATTGATTCTTTTCCAGGAGATTCCTTGCTCACTCCCTTGGAGCGACCCCGGGGCCTGCCGATTGGCAACCTCACCAGCCAGTATCTCGCTAATCTTCACCTCAATGATTTTGACCGCAAAGTTCGATTCCTCCCGGGAATTCGCGCCTATCTGCGTTATGTGGATGATGGCGCTCTCTTCGCCGATCAAGCTGAACCACTGAAACGTGCCCGACTGCTGATTGAGGAAGAACTCGCGGCATTGCGTTTGCGCTTGCACCCGGTTAAAACTCAGATTCGTCGCACTCGCGATGGCGCCAGTTTTGTGGGATTCCATGTGATACGCAGAGTCATCCGCATTCGCAATCACAACCTTCTTCGTGGCCGTCGCCGTTTGCGAGCCCATGCTCTTGGTGTGGCCGCTGGCTTGATCACCGCTGAAGCGGCCCGCGCTTCCCTCCAGAGCTGGAGTGCCCACCTATCCCATGGTCACACCCACAACCTTCGCCGTCGTCTCTTCCAGAACCTCTCGTTCGCGCCTGAGCTAAGATGAGTGCGGGGCGGGTCGCCCAGCTGCTGCGCGGCGGCTCCTGGTTCAATCACCCGAGGAACTGCCGGTCGGCCTACCGGAACAGGAGGCATCAAGACAACCGCAACGACAACGTTGGTTTCCGCCTCTGTGTTTTCCCCCCAGCACCCTTCATCGTCAGAGCTGTTGGAAGGGATTCCAGCGGGAGCACACGAAGGGTCCAGACCCGTTCCTGTGATCGGCTTGCCGATCCGCACATCCCTGGACCACTGCCCCCTGGGTCTAACCCAGGTAGCTGGTGGTCTTTTTGTGTAGGGTGCAGCTGGGGGTGGGAGTTTTGAAGGCGCGGATTGGCGTAGTTTCGCAGAACAACATCCCGCGCCAGCTGCTATGGCCAGCCTGGCCCCGAAGCCAGTTGTTTCGCCTCCCAATCAGCCTAAAATGCTCCTGTCAGCTTGCTACTCTTGTTCTGAGAGGCTGCTCTCTGCTCGGTAGTCTTGGCCAGCCTCCCCTTCGTCGCCATGGACAACGGTCTACTCTTCACGCTGACTCTGGACGGTGCCGCCGAGAGTAGTGCAGAGGAGAAGCGAGCGGTCGACGTTTTTATCGCCGGGCTTGTGGCCGATCTCAATGGCATTGAGGGGGTGCGGGCCACCTCCGCCGTGGGGGAGCTGGCGGAGCCGGGTAGCAAGGCGGCTCTGGGGCCGCTGCTGCTCGGGGTGTTGACCGCTGAGGTGAATGGGGAGCTGGTGGCGTTGAAGGTGGTGCGTGCTTTGGCCTCCCTCTTGCTGGGTCAGCCCCACCCCGTGCGGCTGAAGCTGTCGACCAGGGACAGTGATGGCGCGGAGGTGACTGTGGAGCTGGAGGGTTCGGCGCGGAACCGGGAGGAGCGGGACGCGTTCCTCACTCAGGCGGAGGATGTTGTGCGGCGGTTGCGTTGAGATGGCGAGCAGGCACGCGCTGTTGATCGGCATCAGCACCTATGGGGAAGGCTTGCAGCCCATACCCAGCGCCCGCTTGGATGTGGAGGCCTTGCAGCAGGTGTTGCTGGATCCGCAACTGGGGGAGATTCCGCCAGAGCAGTTACAGCTGTTGACCGATCCGGATCGCACGAGTATGGAGATCGCCATTGAAAGCTTCTATGCCAACAAAGCGCCAGATGATGTGTTGCTGTTTTATTTCTCCGGCCATGGCTTCCGCGATGAGGAGCGGCAACTGCTCTTGAGCACCAGGCAAAGCAAGCAGGTGGTGGTGGATGGCATCACAAGCGTTCAGATCGCGACAACCCTTCCGGCAAGCATTGTGCGGCGTCATATGGAACGCAGCCGTTCAACGCGCCAGGTGGTGATTCTCGACTGTTGTTTCAGCGGCGCTTTTGCTGAGGGGATGAGCCACAAGGATGGGGGAATTCTGCCACTGGAAGCCATGCTTGGCGGCAAGGGACGGGCTGTGCTGACCTCTTCTGATCGGATCGAGACCTCGCGCGCCCCCCAGAGTGGCGACGGCCTTTCGTTATACACTCGCTTTCTGCTCGAAGGCATCCAAACAGGCGAGGCCGATCGACGGCGCCGGGGCTGGTGCGATCCGCAGGATTTGCATCATTATGTTAGTGAGCGGCTGTTGACACTGATCCCGTCTGCGGGAATGACGCCACAGTTTTTCCCCATCAAGGAGGGGGGAAGCATTCGGGTGTGCCGGGTGCGCCGGGATCCCAGCAATATTTATCGGCAGAAAGTGCAGGAGCTGGCGGAAAAAAGCCGCGGCGTTATTTCCGTTGTATACCGCATAATTTTGGAAGATTACAGAAGTGAACTCGGTTTGCAACCTGAGCTGGCGGCACAAATCGAGGCTGATGTATTGCAACCCTATGTTGTTAATCAGCAGAACTTGCTGCGCTATCGAGATGCCCTGCAGCAGCTGCTCCAGCGCGATGGCCAGAGCGGTGGCAGGTTGTCTCACCAGGATCGGGAG
>JBKDSV010000028.1:0-3617 GCA_046340795.1 Cyanobacteriota bacterium
GTACGCCCCACCGGCCTTGAGGATTGCCAGCAGGCCCACCACCATCTCCAGGCTGCGCTCCACACCGATCGCCACACGGTCGTCAGGGCGGATTCCTTGCGTGATCAAATGGTGAGCCAAACGGTTGGCGCTTGCGTTCAACTCGGCGTAACTGAGGGATTTCTCCTCAAACACCAAGGCGACAGCATCCGGCGTTCGTTCTGTCTGCTCCTCAAACAACTGGTGGATACAACGGTCCTGCGGATAATCAGCCTCCGTGGCGTTCCAGTCCTCCAGCACCTGTTGGCGCTCCACCTGTGGCAGCACGGCCAGCTCTCGCGTCGCGGTCGCTGGCGCGCTCTCCAGGGCGGCAACCAAGCTTTCGGTAGCCGTTTGCAAGTAGCCACACAGTCGCTCCGCGCCGATCTCCGGCAGACTCTGGGCCGTCAAAGCAAAGCCTTCCCCTAGATCATCCACGCTGACGGCCAAGGGGTAGTTGGTGCGCTCTTCCGCATGCACCAAAGTGATGCCTTCCCCGATCACTACGACATCCTCGTCGTTGCGCTCGGGGCTGTGGCGGTAGTTGAACAGTGCGCTGAACAAGGGTGTTGGCGCGACCACGCCGCTACAACGCTGCGCCAGTGCCAACGGCGCATGCTCATGACGCAGAAGCCCCGCAAGGGTGCGGTGGGTGCGCCGCACGGCCGCCTCCACAGCCTCCTCTCCGGCATCGATCCTTACCGGCAGGGTGTTGATGAACAGCCCCGGCACCCGGTCAGCTCCCTCACCTCCCATCAGCCTCCCGAACAGCACCGTGCCGAACACCACCTCGCTCCGGCCGGAGGTGGCCGCCAGCACCCGGGCGAACGCCAGGTGAAACAGGCTGGCCGGGGTGACTCCCAGACGCCGGGCCTGGTGGCGCAGCCGTGCGGCGAGAGCTGGATCTAGACGGCGCCGGGATTCCTCGATCCCAGTCCCATCGCCTCGGACCTCCAGGTGGCCAAACGGCGCGGTGGGCTCGTCCACCTCGCCCAGCAGCTCCTGGAAGAAAGCGGTGTGGGCCTCGCTGGTCAGTCCCAGGCGGGCCTGGGCGATGTAGTTGCGATAGGGCAGCGGTGGCGGCAACGTGTCAAACCGGCCAGCTTGGTGCGCGGCGATTTCCTCGAACAACACCTCCAAGGTGGTGTGATCTGATACCAGGTGGTGTTCGCGGAGCAGCAGCAGCCAGCGGCCTTGGCCCGGATCCTCGGCGATGGTGGCATGAAATAGAGGAGCCCTGCGCAGATCCAGCTGCTGCCGTCGGGGATCAAAACGCTCCAACAAAGCTGCGGACACATCCACCACGTCTGGACGGAAGGTGACTTCCTCGATCGGCAGGGGCGCGTTGCGCCACACCACCTGCACCGGCTCACTCAACCCCTCCCAGGCAAAAGACGTGCGGAAGATGTCGTGGCGGGCGATCACCGCCTCGAACGCCCGCAAAAAGCCCTCCAGCCGCTCTCGTGTGTCAAAACTGAACAGGGCGGCCAACACGTAGGTATCACCCTCCCTCTGCAGGAGGTGATGGAACAGGAGTCCCTCCTGCAGGGGACCCAGGGGATAGATGTCCTGAACGTTGGCGGCACCGCCCGGCACGGTGGCGACGATCCGATCGATCGCCCTCTGCTCCAGGGTCACCAAGGGCAGAAGGTCGGGCGTCAAGCGGGTGCAATCGGGCGGAATGCGGTTCGCCGGCACCGCCACCTCGACCCCATCGCCCACCACCGCTGCCAGCTCCGCCAGGGTCGGCGTGGTGAACAGGGCCCGCACGTCGAGCGGCATGTCCAGGCGACGCATCCGCCCCACCAGCGTCACCGCCAGCAGAGAATGGCCTCCCAGGGAGAAGAAGTCATCCTGTCTGCCGACCCGTTCGATCCCCAGCAGCTCACTCCACAGCGCCGCCAGGGCCTGTTCCACCGGCCCCTCTGGCGGGGCGTAGGCCCGCAGGGCGTAGGCGTCTGCCTCAGGCGCTGGCAGCGCCTTGCGGTCCAGCTTCCCGTTCGGCGTGAGGGGAAAGCTCTCGAGGACGACAAAAGCGGCCGGCAGCATGTGATCCGGCAGGCGGCTCTGCAGCTGAGCCTTGAGCACTGCCGGTAGTGCCGCGACATCCAGGTCGTCCGCAGCCGTGTCTACGGTGAGATAGGCGACCAAGCGCTTCTCGCCGGGCCGATCCTCGCGGGCCAGCACCACCGCATCATGGATGCCTCTGCAGGCCCGCAGTGCCGCCTCAATTTCGCCCAGCTCAATGCGGAAGCCGCGGATCTTGATCTGGAAGTCAGCTCGGCCGATGTACTCCAGGTTGCCATCCGGCAGCCAACGCGCCAGATCACCGGTCTTGTAGACACGCTCGTGACAATGGCCCAGATCCAATTCGACGAATTTCTCCGCCGTTAACTCGGCACGTCCCAGATAGCCCCTGGCCACACCTGCGCCCGCAAGCACAAGCTCGCCCGGAACCCCGATGGGTTGCGGCTGTCCGCAGCCGTCCACCACATAGGCTCGGATATTGGCTAAAGGCTTGCCGATGGGAACCCTGTCCACGTTCTTCAGGGTCAACGGGCAGCAAGTTGCCGTAACCGTGACTTCTGTAGGCCCATAGGTGTTCAGCAGCACTGGGTAATCGCCGAACAAAGAGAGCCAATTCCGCACGCTTTCTGCGGCTACAGCTTCGCCACCGATGATAACCAACCGCACTGAGCCAGGCCAGTCACGACGCAGCAGGGCTGCATCAGCAAGCAGACTGTGCCAATAGGCAGTTGGCAAGTCCAGCACGGTCAGTCTCATCTCGCGGCAAAATGCCAGGAAATCAGCAGGACTACCAATACAAGATTCACTCCTGAGCACTAACGTTGCACCCCGAAGTAATGTTGGAAAAATCTCTTCTACCGACAGGTCAAAACAGAACGAAGCAAATTGCAGGAAGCGGTCTTCCTTCTGAACACTGAAAAGTGTGCTGGCAGCAAGGGCGTAATGCAGTAGGTTCCCGTGCTCAATTTGCACTCCCTTAGGTTTGCCCGTGGATCCCGAGGTGTAGATCACGTAGGCCAGCTGACTCAGACTCAGGCCCAAGGCGGCTGGATCGGGATTCGTGGAGGAACGTTCCGCCCAAGCTCTGGCATCTCGATCTAGATCCACCACCGGCACCCCTTGCGCCAAGGTGGCAAACCGCTCCCGAGTCGCCCCGTGCAGGAGCAGCGCCACAGGTGTGCTGTCTTCCAGTATGAAGGCCAGCCGTTCCTCGGGATAGGCCGGATCCAGGGGGACGTACGCCCCTCCAGCCTTGAGGATTGCCAGCAGGCCCACCACCATCTCCAGGCTGCGCTCCACACCGATCGCTATACGGTCGTCAGGGCGGATTCATTGCGTGATCAAATGGTGAGCTACACGGTTGGCACTTGTGTTCAGCTCGGCGTAACTGAGGGATTTCTCCTCAAACACCAAGGCGACAGCATCCGGCGTTCGTTCGGTCTGCTCCTCAAACAACTGGTGGATACAACGGTCCTGCGGATAATCAGCCTCCGTGGCGTTCCAGTCCTCCAGCACCTGTTGGCGCTCCACCTGTGGCAGCACGGCCAGCTCTCGCGTCGCGGTCGCTGGCG
>JBKDSV010000029.1:0-1400 GCA_046340795.1 Cyanobacteriota bacterium
GGTTTAACTTGAAGCTGCTCGGCCTGCTTCGCGGTGATCACCAACTCGCCCAGTGTACTTTTCAGCTGTCTAGGTTTGCCCGATGTCTTGCCGGTAACGGTTTGGATAAAAAAACACCCAATGCTGGACTGACATGCTTCCGAAGTTGGCTGCGGATGGTCACTTCGATGCCCTCCAGGGTTTGGATCGCAGCGGGGTCACTGTCGTCATATAAGATTTGGGCAATGGCTTGCACATGGGCGTTGAGGGCTTCTTGCTGGTCAGGAGTCATACTGTTGCCGTGGAAAGAGCGTGCTCTGATTCTCACTGATGAACTCCCCATTGACCAATAGATAAATTCTCTTAAGCATTAATACTTATCGCCAAAGTGACGTGCTCCCGTCTCCAACTCTCTGTAGCCCCCTATGGTCCCGCGCAGGGTGTTCTGCGTGTGAACGAGGATAGCTTCCAATACGTTCTTCAAAACGCTGTCATTTTTACAGGACTAGGAGGCACCACATGGGTGCCAACCTGGACCATTGTTTCCTCCGCTGACGGAGGACAGATGTCTCACTTCAGTTTCACTGACATCCCATCAGATGCAGAAAGGACGGAAGCCCCCCCCCCATGTCTGTCCTGGAGCAAGGATAATGATGCATTGGCTCTCGCGTTACCCAGCTCGGACCCTCCAACCTTGGCCTTGGCCTTGGTTGGCGCGCAAGATGATCCCAAGCTATTACAGGGTGCTTACCTCTGGTCTTACCAGGAGCTGAAGTCCAACTGGGGATGGCTGCGCTGGCCGATCTGCAAATCAGAGCACACTACGCTCGTCCCCAAGCAGGATCCTTTTGAGGTGGGAGTCAGCGGGAGCACACCTTTGCAATGGCATTGGCGCCTCGGCCTGGATCGTGCCCACAAAGCCAGACCTCAAGACAATGGTATTGAATTGCGCCTCGACTCCAAGGGCTTATGGACATTTTATGCCAATAAACTCCACTTCAGCATGGCCAGTCCTGAAATCATATTGTTTTCAGGAATTACTCCATTGGTTGATCCAGATTGCCCGCCTGCCGTTCTGGATCCCCAGAATGACAAAGATCTAGTCAAGAGTCGCTTGCAGTTTGTACTGGCATCCACAACTTCTTCTGCTGGCCTGAGGATCCCCTTAATGAAAGTCAATGGGGAAAGCACGATGAAGACGGAGATCTCAGGGCGTTTAGCCGATGGTGTGCAACTCGCTGGCTCTGTTGATTGGATTGGATCGCCGGACCCGAACCATGCCTGGATCTTTACAGAAAGCATCACAGGCCGCAATCTGCTCAGTGGCACAACGACAGCATGGGATCCACATGCGGGTAAGTGTTGGGTCACCATTCAAGAGTGTGTCCTGAAGAGCAGTGATAATCAACTCATGATCCTAG
>JBKDSV010000030.1:0-2320 GCA_046340795.1 Cyanobacteriota bacterium
TGGGGAGAGGCCAGTTCGCCTTTGAGCAACCAGTCGCCAGCGCCGAAGCTCAGGGGACCGCTCAACCAGGGATCCACCAGCAGCCGCAAGCCGTTGAAATCCAGCAACCAGCCGTTGGCGCCCAGATAGGTGGCGACCAACGGTGCGACGGTGGCGTTCATGGGCCGGTGGGCGGCAGAGATGGGATTCACCTTGGCGTAGGCGCGTCGCTGTCCGCCGGATTGCCAGGCGCCACGATCAACACGCCCTTGCCAGGCGGCTGGGTAGGGATGTTTCGATCAGCTTCCCAGGGCGCTTTCGGTTCGTGGTGGGGCTAAGGACGGCTGAGCTGAGTCTGGGCCCCAATGGGTTGGATCGTCATAGGAAGGGCCGCTGCCGTTGACGGGGCCCCCAGCCGTTGCCGCTCAGGAGGTCCCGGTCGATCGGGCTCGCCCGGCCAGCGCAGGGGCTCCGGCGGCCTTGAAGCGCCCTGATGCCGCTGGGGACCGCCGCGGGGCATCCCAGCACGCCCGAGCGTTCAGCCGAGCTGTCCAAGGACTGGCCGAGGTGGGCAATGACAAGAGCTTGGCGGTATGGAGCGTCAATTTTCCCATTGCCAAGGGTCGCTAACCGCGCGCCCTGTTCGGCCGCAAGCCGCTGAATAGGGCGCTCACCTCAGGCGGCGGGTCCTACGGCCGGCCTTGCAAAGGGTGGGGACCCCGGGTGGGCAGGTTCGTTTGCCTGGTTCGAGTACCACCTCAACCAGACGAACCATGCCCAACCCCCATACTGCCGCAGTTGATCTGAGCTCGCTACTGGATGGCAGCAGCGCCGGGGAGCTGATCCCCGGGATGGTTCGCAATGGCTTGCAGCAGCTGATCTAGCTGGAGCTCGCCGCCTTCCTTGGTGCCGCCTGGCACGTCGACGCAGGCGACAGGGGACCAGACGCAGCGAGGAGCGGCTCGGCCACAGCAACGGCTACCGGACCCGCACCCTGACGACCCAGGTGGGCGACATCGCGTTGCAGATCCCGGTAGACCGCAGGTCTTCCGCTTGGATAACTGAGGGCCGGCAGCGTCATCCCCACGATCCTCGAGCCCCGCCGCCGGATCGATCAAGCCCTGTATGCGGTGATCATGGAGGCCTACATCGGTGGCGTCTCCACCCGCAAGGTCGATGCCCTGGTCTCGGCCCTGGGCTCCCAGAGCGGCATCTCCAAGTCGTAGGTGAGTCGCATCTGTCAGGACATTGATGCCCAGGTGCAGGCGTTTCTGAGCCGGCCGCTGGAGAGCAACGGCTACGCCTACGTCTACCTCGATGCCACCTACCTCAAAGGGCGGCTGGGCAAGGCTCAGCAAGTCTGCTCCCGCGCTGTCGTCGTCGCCAAGGGCGTCAATGCCGACGGCCGTCGGGAGTTGCTCGGCATCAAGGTGGGTGACAGCGAGACCGAGTCCTTCTGGGCGGAGTTCATCACCTCCCTCAAGGAGCGAGGCCTCTCTGGCGTCAAGCTGGTGATCTCTGACGCCCACACAGGGCTCACCAAGGCGATCCGCAGGCAGCTGCAGGGCTGCGTCTGGCAGCGCTGCAGGGTCCACTTTGCCCGCAACCTGCTGCAGTGCGTCCCCAAAGCGCACCAGGGCATGGTCACGGCCGCCCTGCGCAGCGTGTTCGCCCAGGAAACCGCTGCTGAGATCGAGTCCCGCTGGGATGATCTGGCCGCCTCGCTGGAGGAGCGCTTCCCCAAGGCCGCTGCGCTCATGCATGAGGCCAAGGAGGACGTGCTGGCGTTCCGCCACTTCCCCAAGGAGCACTGGAAGAAGGTCTGGAGCACCAACCTGCTCGAGCGGGTCAATGAAGAGATCAAGCGCCGTACCCGTGTGGTCGGCATCTTCCCCAATGATGCCGCCATCACCCGCCTGGTGGGGTCGGTGCTGCTGGAGCAGCACGAGCACTGGCAGCTGGAGGGCCGCCGCATGTTCTCCGCCGAGAGCATGGTGGCGATCCCGGACCTGGACGACATCCCTGCCCGGCTGAGCGCCAGCGCCTGAGAAGTGCAAGACGCAGGCCCCAGGTGATCGAGGTTGCAGCGCCCCCACAGGGCGCAGCGGCCTTGATCGCCGTCCGGGGGCCGACCGCTGCCCTCTCCGGCAGCAAAGACCACGCCAACTCACAACACATCCGCGATCGGGCGAATGACTTGACAAGTGAATCGTCCCGATTCATCGTGGCCAGATGAGGCGCGTCTGCACCTCCGGAATGACAGCCCGTCATTCCACCCTGTTCACCCTCTGATCAGGGCATTCGGGCCTCGGGTTTTACACCACTCAAAGGGACGCGGCCC
>JBKDSV010000031.1:0-3247 GCA_046340795.1 Cyanobacteriota bacterium
GCCTGGCTGATCGGATGGCGCACCAGGGCATACGCCTTCAGGCTCACCCGGCGCTCGGCCTCCACGTTCACCCCCTCGCATTTCTGCCGAAATTGGGTGTAGATATCCCGCCCATCCTCCTTCTCGGGCGAGCCGATCTCGTAGGCATCTCCAGGCACCACCACCAGCTCCAGCTGTTGCGGCTCCAGCCCTGGCCATTCCGGCAGCGGTAACTTCCACACCGGCGGAGTCACCACCTCCGTGCGAATCCACAGGCCCTTCCCTTCCCTCAGGGCAGTGAGGGTGAGCATCGCCACCCTTCGGCCGGGACCGCTGCCCAACAGGGGCAGATCCGCCGACGCCGCCAGCTGCAATGCCCTGGAGGCTCCCTGCAACACCGGCAGTCGCCTGTCGTGCTCCGCCCAGCCCTCCTCCCCCTCCACCAGCAGATCCAGGGCATCGGCGCGGAGCTGCTCCTCCAGAAGAGACCGCAGGCGCTGCTGCTCCCTCTCCAGATCCCCCTCCATCCCCCGGAGACCTGCCAGGGCCAACCCCAACCCCTCCAACACCGTGCGGCGCAGCGCCACGACCTCCAAGCCCGCCTCCTTCGCTTCGGCCTCCACCGGCTGGAGCGCCTCCAGCGCCGCTGCCAACGCTCGGGCGCCGGCCACGCCCCCGTGGGCTGCCAGGGCGACGGCCGCCGCCTGGCGCGCCTCCAGATCCTGCTCCTGCTGGCCGTTGCTCAACACCCGCCCCAGCGCCTCCGTCACCCTCGGATCAGCGGAGCGGCGGCGGCAGAGCTCCTTGATCGCCTGCATGCGTACCGCCAGCTCCGGTTCGGCCAGATCGTCGATCAAGCGCCGCAAACGACGCCCTTCCCGCTCGCGGGCAATCCGCGCAGGATCGATCGAGGCCCGTTCTGCCAGCCGCGCCACCAGCGACGGCTCCAGCTCAAGGCCGAGCACCGCCGGATCCGCCACATGCAAGGCGCAGTCATAGAGAGCCCGCAGAAAGCCCTGGGCCAGAGCCGCCCGCTCGCTGCCCGCCGCCGGCAAGGTGTGCTCTAAAAACTGATCCCAGGCGCCGTCAGCCCCATGGTCGAGCTGGCGCAGCCAGCCCAGGGCTGCCAGATAGTCAGCCAGGGGATCGAGCACCAGGCGCACATCCTCGCCATCGCTGGCTTCCTCCACTAGCAGCAGGCGCTTCACCAGATAGTCGAGCAGCGGCTCTCCGTCGCGTGGCGGCTGGCCGCCGGCCTCCGCCCCCATCCCCTGCCGCTCGGCGCGGGCACGGACCAGGGCCCGCAGCGCCGCCTCCCGCCGCACCGCCCGAGGCCGAAACAACGCCTCCTCACTGGCCTGGGCCAGATGTTGCAACGCCCTCACCACCAGCTGCGGCGGCTGCCGCTGTTCCTCCTCGATGGCGGCGTTGATCTGGCGGATGTAGGTGAGCATCAGCGCCGGCACCGAGGCTGGCAACAGCGACCCCCCACCCCCGCGCCGCTCCGCCAAAACGACATCGATGTAGAGCTTGGCGAGCAGCACCGTGATCGCCTGCCGCTCATCGACGAGGCCCGCCGTGATCTCCCGCAGCCGCCCCACTGCCCGCTCGTGCAGATCGAAATCCAGGGCCTCCTCCGCCTGCACCAGCCGCAGGTAGTCGGTGAAGAACGGCCAGAGTCGATCCGCCGTGAGCCGCTGGGGCTCCAGATGCAGCACCACCTTCCCCCCGAAGCTCTCCCGGCGGCGGGAGGTGACGATCGCCCAGGCGGAGGGGAAGTCATCGGCGGTGGGGAGCAGCCGGCGGCGGCTCTCATCGCCCAGCTCGGAAAAGTGATCCAGGATCACCAGCAGCCGCTTTCGCTCCAGGAGAGCTCGCACCAGGGGCAGGGTGGGCGCCGGTTCCACCCCCTCGCGGCCTGCCCCCTCCACCAGCCCCGCCAGAGTGCTGCGCACCCGGCTGAGTAGTGACTCCTCGCCCTGCAGGTCGGTCTCCACCAGCACGGGCACCGCCGGCTGTTTCGTCAGCGTGCCCTTCAAGGCCCAGCCGGCGAAACGCAGAGCCAGGCTCGTCTTGCCCACGCCCCCTTCGCCGCTGATCAACACCAGCCCACTGGCGCCCCCCAGCTCCCGCAAGCGCTCCGGCGTCAGGTCCGGCACCAGCGATTGGCCCACCTTCACCGGCAGACTCAGGTGGTGACGCCGTTGCTCCACCGTGGTCAACGCCCCGAAGCGCTCTCTGATCGTGCCGAGGTGAGCACTGATCCAGGCGTCCAGAACCCGATCGCGATATTTCAGAGCGCGAAACAAACGGGAACCCACGGGGAGCACCTTCTCCCAACCGATCGGCAACAACAGCCCTTCATCCGGGAGGCGCAGCAGCCAGCGCGGCCGTTTCCAAAGCACCAGCCGATCCGCGATTAACAGTGCCACCACCAGGCCGCCCGTGGCAAGAGTCCAGTGCCGATGTCGAACGAGGCTGGCCACGGGCACATCCCGCGGCGGACGGGGGCTGTTTGCGCTGGATGGCTTCACGGGCTGGGCCAACGGCACGGCTCCCTTGGCCCCCTGTGCTGTGGCCGGCTCCCCCGTGGCTCCCACCAGGGCCACCACAAGCAGGAGACCCAGGCAACGGGTCAGGCGCACAGCTTGTCTCGTGGCGTCCCGAGCCTGAATCACAACCAAAATGTTGAAGAGGCATCATTCTCCCCTGGCCAGTGGCAATAGAGCCACCAGGGCAGAGCTGCCAGGGCAGAGCTGCCAGGGCCCTCTAGTCTTCCGGTTCTGCCAAGGGGTTCGGGTGACCAACACTACCCAAGGGTCAGAGCAGTTAGGGAGGCTCTGGACAACCCCTCGGCGGCACCTGTGAGAGCGCGGAGCTCCCAGTTGGTGCAAGGGACAACTTCCGCCGGTGACCGGTTGTCCAGAGCTTCCTTAGTAGGCAGACAATGACCCGCTGTGCATGATCCTTGCGCCATTCCCTCTTCCTTAAGCCATCAATATTTGCTCAGATCCTTCCTCGACCCCCCGCCAACCAAAGCACCGCCCCCCCCGCACCACCTCCGCATGGCAGGGCAACGGAGAGCACCCACACCACCGCTCCCACTCCCCTGCCCGCGCCCGCTCCCACAGCCGCCGCAGCTCCCGCTCCTGAGGCGACCCCGGCTGTTGCAACCGCGCCCACAGCCACCGCCTGTGCTTGCCAATCACCTCCTGGCGGCTGCCATCCCTCCCCACCACAAACGGATTCCCCAGCACACCGGGCCGTC
>JBKDSV010000032.1:0-8203 GCA_046340795.1 Cyanobacteriota bacterium
TGTGGATCCTTTGATGGGTGTCTCGCCCGGCGCCCTTGCTGAGTACAGCATCTGGAGGCACGGACCAAGCCGAAGATGACGCATGAACTTGCGGGACTGCATACTAGAGGGCACCTCGAAAAATCGGCTTTGCAGCGACCACTGGACACGGCCAACGCCGACCCAGACATGAGGGCACCTCGAACAAGTGCGCCTCCTCCTCGCCTCCCGGAGTGAAATCCCTTGCTGTCACTGACCTCGCTGTCCAGTCGCGGCAGGCCAAAAGTGATTTTTCGAAGTGCCCATGAGTCTCAATCGGCGCTTTCAGACGAAACCGGTATTTTTCGAGATGCCCTAGAGAGACATCCGCTTTAGAGCGGAAACCCTGGATCAATGCTGGCCATCGCCGCCGCGGCGCGTTGACATAATTCCCCGTGGGCAACACCATGGCTGGCGATCAGGCAGCCCGCCTGCAGTCCATGCCCTGTGTTGTAGAGGAGGGCGTTCCCATCTGCGTGGCTGAAGGCCCCGCCAGCGGCACGCAGCACCGCCTCCGGGGCCGCCATGTCCCAATCTTTCGGTGCCGTCTTGCCTGAGAGCGAAATGTAGACGTCCGTCTCGCCACGGAGGATGGTGGCCACCTTGCCGCCAACGCTGCCCATGACCCGGCTGGGTCCAATTCGCAGAGCTTCCACCAACTGCTCCAGCCGTTGATCGCGATGGCTGCGGCTGGCCACCAGCACCAACTCAGCGGTCTGCCGCCTCTCGCTCAGTCTTGGCGGCTGACTGGCACCGCTGGGGTCTTCACACCAGGCCATCCCAACAGCCCTGGATCCCTCCCCGGAGGAGGGCGGCAGGCCAATCCACAGCTCTTCCAGCTCTGGCAACAGGATCAGACCAAGCACAGGGCTCTGCCCCCGCACCAGGGCCAGATGCACAGCGTATTCACCGGTGCCCTGCAAGAAGTCACGGGTGCCATCAAGAGGATCCAGCACCCACAGCCAGTCACTGGCGATGGGCTGGCCACTGGAAAGCCAGTCTTTCGCCGTCTCCTCACTGAGGAGGGTCCAGGGCGCTTGGGGAAAGGCGGCGGCGAGGCCATCGAGCAACCAGCGGTTGACGGCCAGATCCGCGGCCGAGACCGGCCCCTCTCCGCCCTCCTCCACCGTGAGGGCTCGCGGGAAGCCATGGGGGGGAGTCTCCCCGCGGGCATAGGCCCGCAGGATGGCCGAAGCGCCCCAGGAGAGGTGGCGCAGCTCCGCCAACAGCGCGTCCCCCTCCACCCCCTCTGGCAGGGGGATCTGGGGAGGCCAAGCGGGGGAGGACGTCATGATGAACGCTGATCCTGAACGGAAAGGGGTCATTGTGCAGCAGTTTTGAGGAGGCGCCCGTCGTGGAGTTGGCCGAACCCGCCCCCGGCGTGCTCTACCTGGTGGGCACACCGATCGGAAACCTGGGGGATCTCTCCCCCCGAGCCCGGGGGGTGCTGGCGGCCGTGGATCACCTGGCCTGTGAAGACACGCGCCGCTCTGGACTCCTCCTGCAGGCCTTGGGCTTGAAGCGTCCTTTGATCAGCTTCCATCAACACAACCAGACCAGCCGCATTCCCCAGCTGCTGGAACGATTGGCGGCGGGCGAATCGGTGGCGCTGATCAGCGATGCCGGACTGCCAGGCATTTCCGATCCGGGGGAGGGGTTGGTGGCGGCGGCCCGGCAGCAGGGGAGACGGGTGATCTGCGTGCCCGGACCTTGCGCCATCACCACGGCCCTGGTGAGCAGCGGCCTGCCCTGTGAGCGTTTTTGCTTTGAGGGCTTTTTGCCGCCCAAGCCCACCCAGCGCCGCCAGCGCCTGCGGGCCTTGGCGGAGGAGGAACGCACGCTGGTGCTGTTTGAGGCGCCCCACCGCCTGATTGCTCTGCTGGAGGATCTGTTGGCGGTGTTGGGCGATCGACCGCTACGGGTGGCCCGAGAACTCACCAAATGCCACGAGGAACAGGTGGGGCCAACCGTGAGCGCCGCCCTGGCCCACTTCCGCGCCCGCCCCCCCCTGGGGGAGTGCACCCTGGTGTTGGGTGCGGCGAGGCCGACGGCGCCCATTTGGGAGGAGGGGGTGCTGACAGAGGCGTTGGCGGCTCTGCTGGCCGAAGGACACAGCGCCAAGGAGGCCAGTCAGCGCCTGGCTGACCGCACGGGCCATCGCCGCCGGGACCTCTATGCCCTGCTGCATCGCTCGGGGGTCGGCGAAACTGGAGCCTCTTCCGCTTGAGCGGCCATGCTTGTGCGAGTGCGCCTGGTGGTAAGCAGCCTGGTGGGGGCGGCGCTGGTGGTGTTGGCCGTTTGTCTGGGGGCTCAGAATCTCAACGAGCGACCTGCCTTGCGGCTGGGGACGGCACGGATGGCCCCCTTGCCCAGCGGATTTTTGCTGGGGTTGGCCCTGGCGGCGGGTCTGGTCAGCGGCGGCGGGGTGGTCGCGGTGGCCCGAGATGACTCCGCAGACAATCCGCCAGATGGTTATTGACCCTCCGGGAGGGCATAGAGGGCCCCTTCAATCACAATCCGGCTGATGCCCTGAGCCCGGAGGTAGGGGGCCGTGCGACCCAGGAGGGAAGGATCAGGCAGCTTGATCACCCGCTGGGTGCGGCCGCAGAGACGCTTGGCCTGGCGGGGATTGGTGAACAGCACAAGGGCTTGCTGCTCCTGCTCTTCGCTGGGCAGCCGTCCGAGCTCTGGGATGTCCCCCAGGGGACGGGCTTGAAGTTCGACCGTCTTGTCCACCAGCAGGTAGGCACAGCTGGGAAGCACCTCGGGCCTCCAGGGAGTGGGCCGGGTTTCCCGCTGATCGTCCACCGCGATGGGGAGCACCGCGACGGGATGAAACTCTTGACTGGTGGAGACGCCCTCCTCGTCCGCATCCTCATCTGTGGCCAGAAGATCCTCCTCGCTCTCGCCTTCGTCAGCGAAATCATCCGCGTCATCGATCGCCAGTACCGCGGACCCTGCCGAAGAAGGCTCCATCGCCTCCTCCTCGTTAGGGATTTCCGTACTCTTGCCACGACTCTCAGGCTCTGCGGCGGCAGGGTCTGCGGGGGAGGTAGAGACAGGCAGAGCGTTCTCGCCTGCCTGCTGGAGCGGGACTGCCGGGTGGACCTGCTCGGGGGCCGCTGCGGTTGGGACCTCGCCTCCTCCAGCCTCGACGTCGGACAGGGACGCTTGCTTGGCCGTCAGAGCGGGGAGGTCTGCCACGCTCGCCGGAAGCGTGGGATCGAGATCCAACTCCACGGCGCCCACTCCAGACGCGCTGCCGATGGCCAGAGGAATCTGACGGTCCCGTCCCGCCTTTCGCTGTCGCTGGTCCCGCAGGGCGGCGTAGTCCTCCGGAGACATCTCCGCCCGCACCAATCGGGTGATGGTGGTAGCACTGCAGCCAAAGTGATCTGCCAGCGCGTGAGTTCTCTCGCCCTGGCGAAACCGCCGCACCAGCTCCTGCTTCTGGGTGTCGATGAGCCTGGCTGTTGCCATGGGGCTTTTCGGGCACGGTCTGCAATTCTAGGTCCCGCTTCGCTGTTACGGAGGTGCTGGAGCTGGCAAGATGGAATCGGGCTCCCTTAGCTCAGCTGGATAGAGCAGCTGCCTTCTAAGCAGCCGGTCGTTGGTTCGAATCCAACAGGGGGCGTTTCAATCAGAGCCTGAGTTTTCAGCCAAAGAGCCTTGCTGCAACTGGCTTTAGGGCTGACCGCCTTTGCCGGCCCATGCTCGCCCGTGCCAGGCTGTGAGCAGGACCTTCTCACATGCCAGCGGTCCCGGAATGGGATGTTCTGCTCCGTGGCGGCGTGCTTCGGGCCCTCAGCCAAAGGGGGTGCCGAAGCGGCTGGACGGTCTCAAATTTCAGGGGACGGGCTCGCCTCCACATCACGGCCCGTGCCGCTGGTGGCCATCGCAGGCAGCTCCTGCTGCCCCACTCGTGGGAGTCGAACCAGCTGAAGGCCATCCATGATGGCGTCGTGAAGCTCTACGGGGACTTCCAGCAGGGCGTCCCACTGGAGCAAGCCATTGCCGAGATCCGGGCTGCCATGGCTGAGGCGCAGGCCAGGCGCGAGACGCCCAGCCTGACCAGCGGCACCTCAGCCCCGCACACCAGTGCACCGATCCCCGCAGCAGCAGGCCGCCAGGTAACAGTTAATTGGTCTGGGTTGATCCGCCGCTACCAGCAGCACAAGCTGCGCAGCGGCGTAATCGAGGAATCGACCTGGGAGCGGCTGTACAAGCCGCGGATGGCGCTGCTTCTCAAAACAGCGAAAGGACCTCCGAGTCCGCGGGACGCCAAGCACTTGCTGAAAGCCCAGGCTGATCTCTGGCGCCAACGCCCAGGCTGGCGCACCAGACGGCTCCAGATTCAGTACACAGCAGCACTGCTGCGCTGGGGTTTGAGCGAAGGGCTCCTGCCAGCCCACTGGGCTCCGCCACCTGATTTGGCGAGCACGATCGGTCGCTCAAGGGAGAGCAAGACCGTCACCACACCGATTGGTGTGGAGGACATCCTGGCGATGGTGAAGGCCATCCCAGATCCCCGTTGGCGTCGCGCCTTTCAGCTGACCAATGCCTTTGGCCTGCGCCCTGAGGAGCTGCAACATCTGCAGCCTCGCCAGGGGCGGCTCTGGTGCACCTACGAAAAGGTGGCCACGCGCGGCAGAACCAAACCCAGGCCCCTTCGGCTGCTGCCGTGCGATTCATGGGCAGCGGCCTGGAACCTGGTCGAGACCTTTGAGCCGGCCCTGCTACCACCGATGCGAGCTGGCTTTGGCTCTGATTCGTTCAGCCGCTATCTGTTTCGGCGCGAGCACTGGCAGAACCTGCGGCGCCAGTACGACGCCCAGGGCGAAAAGCTGGTTCTTTACTCCTGCCGGCACGGCTACGCCCACCGTGCCCACGTGATCTGCGACCTGCCGCCCAAGGTGGTGGCTGCGGCCCCATGGGGCACAGCGTCCAGACCCACCTGGCGATATACAGCCGCTGGTGCGGGGATGACGTGGTGGACGACGCCTTCGCCAAGGCAGAGCTGCGACTCTCCGAAACAGCCGAAACCTGAGTGATCAGGAGTTACTGCTGGCCAGATGGCTTGATATAGCCGGTGTCGATCAGGAAGGTGCGAAAAGCTTCCGGGAAGGAGCTGAAGACGATCTCACACCTCTGGCACTTGCCGTTGCTATCAAGTTCTCCCTTGCACTCTGTCAGGCCCCAATCAGAAGATGCCTCATAACGCTGGGTCTTCCGGTCCCAGCCGTCATACAACTCACCTACAAGGGCTTTGGTGGCCATGCACCCGGCCAGAAACCCATCGGGTGACAAAGGATCCTTCTGTTGGAACCGCACGGCCATGCGCTGCAGGTTGCGTCGATGGATTGGTTTGAATTCAGGGCGATGGGAGACATCCACACACTTCACCCTACTGCTCCCAGATGCGGACAAGAGCTGAGCTACAGGCATAACAGGCAGAGCAATAGAGGAACTGATTGACGACGTCGGCGACCAGAAAGCGGTCATTCCTCAACGGATCCTCTGCCGGTGCATCGCACTCGTCCAAGGGCCCAAGTGACACCTCGCGCCAGGTGTGATCGCTGCGATCGCTGGTAAGCACCTGAATCTGGTTGCAGAGCCGGCTGAGTCTGCTGAATGCTGGCCTGCAGCCAATTCTTGGTTCAAATCCAACAGGGAGCGTTTCAGGTGAGGGGTTTTGGCTTGCGGCCAAAAGAATGCGCTCTAATTCTGGAAATGGTGGCCAGTGACTGCCAGCGCCATGTGGGAAATGAGTTTGTCCTCATAGAGGCTGATGGTCTCGGAGTGGGAGGCTCTGGTCCGCAGAAGAGTGTTTTGGGCGCTCAACAAGAAAGGATGTCGTGTCGGTTTACTAAGGGTTGATCCCATAGAGGGAGTCCCGATGTGCGCTGTAGCCGCAAGCGTGAGGAGTTCAGCCTTGGAGATCAATGGCGAAAGAACAGCTCGGCGGGGAACATGGAAGATTGTTTCATTTTCATTCTGTTCATTCAATCGTGGCTCTAATTAGTGGTAGTATACCAATTTTATGACGACATGGACGCTTTAAGCAGCCTTCACTCGCTCCGCTTAAGATACTTCTCCTCGTTACTCACTCTCATCCTGTTTCTATCAGTCACGCTGGCACCTGGCCCAGCATTGGCATGGGACAGCAAAAGTTGGCTTAATCCAACTCATCCAACGCACTCTTATTTTACCGAATGGGCCATTGATCAATTAGATGACACCTATCCGGAACTGAAAGAGTTCAGTCAAGTCATCATTGATGGGGCGAACCAAGAGATGCATGAGCTGCCAATTCGAGGAGAAGAGCATGGCTTGAATCTGGAGGAAGCACGCCTTCGCCACAAGGGAACAAATGAAGGCACGGATGACATCCAGGGGTGGTGGACTGAGGCTTTGAATGCATATCAAGCAGGCAACAAAGAGACAGCCTATTTCCTTGTAGGGATTATGTTGCACCTGGTCCAGGACATGGGTGCTCCTGCACATGCGAATCACGTCTACCATCAAGGAACTCCTACGGAGTTTGACAATTTTGAGTTCCTCGCTGTCTCGAACTGGAAACCCGATTTTAGCCAAATCAACAAAGAAGATCCAGGTTATACCGAGCCGTGGCAATATTATCCCTTTAGCAGCAGTTGGACAACGGAGGACATGCCGAACTACAAAGATCGAAATTCGTATTCGAAGCTCTGGCGCACTGCCTCAGATGAAGAGAAGAGGCTTCTTGTGAGCCGGCAAGCCAGGACCTGTGCGGTGTCGAAATGGGCCTTGCGTGCCGCGGAAAAAAAGTTTTTACATCAAGCATAACCGTACCCGTTCAGAGGTTGGGATGACTCTCGACGTCCTTCGGTCCTGCTACACCATTAACGAAAGCCTGAAACCTGCTTACATCTCAGGTAGGGACAGTTTGTGATGGGCGGCCCACTGACCGGGATTTCAGGAGAAGAGTTGTTGTCATGGCCGGCCGCCGGTACCAGAGAGCTGATCGTGTCCCAGCAGTAGCAGATGGAGCAGCTGCAACGCCAGCTCGCCGCCCTGGCGACAGAACTGGCAAGTCTGCGGGAGAGAGTCGGCCGCAGTTCCCGTAACTCGTTCAGCCACCCTCGACTGATGGGCCTGGCTTTAAGGCGCCTGAGCGGCGCAAAGGCAGTGGCCGCAAGCGCGGCCGGCCAGCCGGGTCTCCCCCGCGGCCTGAGAAGCTGCCGATGGAGCGGTCTCTCGCGGTGGTTTGGCCCGACCCCTGAACGCATACGCCAACCAAGAATCCCATTCAGATATTGGGCTTCAGTGTGATGGCACATCCAAGGATGCACAAAGGGTCTGGCCATCAGTGAAGTATTTGACCACATGGAGAGTATCAATGCCAGCAGTTTGTCTGTGCCATGAAACACTATACTGATTTGACACCTCAACAGCGGCAGGCTGAGAATCGTTGATCAGGTTAAAAACGGCGTTTCCGCCTTTTGCTGAAGCAAACAACTCAAGGTTCTGCTCTTTTCCCTTGCAAGTCACAATTCCTAGTTTTGGCGTCGCCAGAGCTGGAATCAAACGGATTTCAAGTCCTTTTGCAAAGAACTTGACTGTGTTTGATTCAAGATCTTGTCCAGTGGTTTTCTCTTTCCATAAGAGCTGAAAACCCTCTTCATCTTGCTGTATAGTCGTTAGTCGCCAATAGTAATAGTCTGTTGTTCCAATCCGTGTCTCGTCTTCGAGCTGAATGGCATCCAATTCAAACACCCTCCCGTTTTGACCATCTCGAACAACGTATGGGTTAGAAAGTTTTCCTTTGCTGACAAGGTAGATGCATCCTGATTTGATGTTTGATTGCAGCGGCAGATAGGGCGAATCTTGCTTCAATGGGATTAATTCATCACTAATCACTGTAAAAAGAAGCAGTGCTTCATAGTCCAGAATAAAGCTGTCTGGTTTATCTGGATTAGGTGCTGTGATAAGTGTCTCAACAGGTTTGGATGGAGCAGGGAGACTGCCAAGCACTTCCTCAAATCCGAGAGTGATTGAGTTGGCGTCAACCAGAGGGGGTTGACTGATCCGAAGTTGAGCCCCTGGCGGCAGGATAACTTGGCGTGGATCACGCATGGCAAACATGGTCCTTAATCCATGCGCCATTTGATCACCCCTCATCTGGTGAAGATCCAGGGAATGGCTC
>JBKDSV010000033.1:0-7433 GCA_046340795.1 Cyanobacteriota bacterium
CCCATAAGGCCACCCCTAAGGCCACCCCTCCGGCCACCCCGAAGGCCACCCCGAAGGCCACCCCGAAGGCCACCCCGAAGGCCACCCCGAAGGCCACCCCGAAGGCCCAATCCTTGCCCCTACCGAACAACAGTATATAGAATACCGGAAAGATCAACCCCTGGAGCACTCCTCCAGCCACCGTTACAGCCATCTTAATCATCTGAGCCAAAGTAATCTCTAACAAGCCATGAAGCAAGTCTGAATGAGTTGGCGAAAGGAAAGAACCGGCACTAATTATTAGAAAATTGATTAGTATTGCGGCAGAAAAGGCCAGGGCAAACGTTGAGCCCACTGCCACCACCATCAGCTGGCGATACGCAGCAGTGGAAAGGAGGCGCACGACCCCCTGGCGATGGCCAGAGCGATAAAGCTCAGGGTCGGTTCGATACAGATAACATTTCAACGCCGTCGGTCGACAATAAATCCAATACAGCAGCAAGAAATAATGTCGAAAATTCCACGGATCCAAGCAGCGTGGCAGCTCCCCGGGCCAGGTTGGAAAGGTTGGCATCAGCGCTAGGAAGGGGCCAATTGGCGATAAAGATCGGCCGCCGCCTCCTGCAAGCGGCCCGGATGGCCCTGGCTTTGCTCATGGAGCCACTGCCGTTGCTTGGCGGTGAATGCCACCGCGTTGCCTTGGAGCCGCTGCAGCAGGAAAGCATCGCTGGTGGCCTGGGAAAAGGGTCCCACCCGCTGTGTCGAGCAGAGGTCTGCCAGGGGCGAGGTGAAATGTGGATTATCTTCAAACAAGCTGGCCAGGGGTGAGCGGCTGGCAATCACCAGGGTGAGGGGACTGTCGGGCCCGTTGGCGTTACCGCGCAATTGCATCCGCTCCTCACCGGAAAAACACTGCCGGTTCACCATCTTTTCGATTTCATCCAAACAAACCACCACCCGCTTGCCCTCCAGAGCCACCGATAAGTCATAGCCACTCAGGGTATTGCTGAAGCCTAACTGATCAGACAAGGCGCGAAAGAATTCATGCTCATTACGGATCACTTGCATGTCAATGCTGATGAATTGCTCGACTGAACGTCCGAGCGCTTTGGGGCCATGATGTTGAATCATCGCCAGCAGCGAGGATTTGCCCACCTGCTTTTCGCCCACCAGCGACAGGCTGGATCCCTTGCGCAACTCAGCAAAGATGTCGGCCAACAACTCCTGCCGATTGAAAAAGCGCTCTGGATCACGGATGCAGCCGCGATCGCCAAAGGGATTCCTCCGGCTCAAGGGGCTGTTTGCTTCCCTGCTGCCTTCACCCACAGGGGGAAAGGCAGGGTTTGGATGGAGAGCTGGCAGAGCTGGCGGCGTTGGCGATGGCGATGGTGATGGTGTTGGCGATGGTGATGGTGATGGTGATGGTGATGGTGTTGGCGATGGTGTCGGTGTCGGTGTCGGTGTCGGTATCGGTATCGGTGTCGGCGGCTGGGGCTGGGAAAGGGGGGGGCTCGGCGTCGTGCTGGTGGCTGGTGGGCTCTCTGGCTGGGTGGTTTCGACTCGGGAGACGGGCCGTGCTTTGTTCCCTTGACCTGTCCTCGCCCCTTGCGGCCGTCTTCGCCCGCCTGAAAGCAGCCCCCGGATGGTTCGCGTGAGCCGGTGGATCAGTTTGTGGAGAACCTCCAGCTTCTCCAACGTGACAAAGAACAGGACCGCAACCACCGGGAGCCAGCCCCAGACACCCCACCTCTGCGGACACCCGCCGACAACCTTGGCCGGCTCGCTGACCAGGAGCAGGGGATTTGAAAAATCGCAGGTGGCAGCGGCGGGGGCTGGCTTCCTGGCCTCGGCCGTGATCGGCGCGGAGCGAGCGGGGCGACGGCCCGCAGGCCCCAGGGCCGCCGCCCCGCTCGCTCCCTGTCCAGTGATCAGCAGAGCGGTCGACAGGGCAAGGCCCAAAGAACGCCAAACGACCCGCGCTCCTTTGGAACGACGGCAGGCCACCGCATCAACGGATGGATCAGCGGCACACACCCCAACCGAGTGTCGAAGGAGCCCGCCCACGATAGGCGTCTGCAACCAAAGATCCCAAGGCACCATTGGTGATCCATGACGACTCCGCTCGCGCCATGCAGGCGGGCGCCGTGCGATCTCCGCCGATGGCGCCCTGCCCCTCCCTCAGAGCCCGGGGCGGATTCGCACTCATGCAAAGACCTGTGATCTGCTTTATGGATCTAACTTGCTCAAGTTATTAGTAATCGCCTCTCGTTCCTGCTCCCACTCTTCCAAGCCGATTTGGGCTGGATCAGAAGACTTGGCCGCGGGCATCACGTTACCTGGATCAGCGGGCTTGACTGTGGGCATTAGATTGCGGCGAGCCTGGTTAATTTTTTCATGCCAATAGTGCTGGCTTATCGAAGTCCATTGCCAACCTCTGAAGCGAGTTAATAGGCTGCGGATAAAATTTTTGATTCCATCTATCAGTGGGGGTAGATAGGATTGGATAAAGCTAGAAATGGGTTGCCCAAACGTTTCGCCACCATTCATGAGTATATTGTAGATTAGTTGCAGCATCAGAAAAATTTCAGGAGACCAGGGCGGAAAGCCCTTGAAAATCCAATTCAGAGCTGGATCCATCAAGAGTGGCGGTTGATCAAAGAAGAAAGCTCCCGTTGAGGCAAGCAAATGAGATTTTTGCTGGACCAGATGTTGATAGACGCCTGCGCTAAGCAGATAGGCCGTAAAAATGGGTCCCAAATAACTCTGCAGAAGAAGCAAGATTGACAAAAGTGATATTTTTGATAGGATGGCAAGTGTATTCACGGATCTAATAATCCAAAGGGGAACTGGCAGTCCAGCGAAGCTGGCGGCGGACATCAATCCTGCTTGTGTAGCACGAGCATCAAAAAAGAAGTGCAAACTATAAAATAATGCACCACCAAAAAGCGTGAACGCGATCAGCAATGGAACGCGCAGCCGAGGCAGGGCTAACGACCTAAAGTAGATGTCGAAAAGAAGTGCAACTGCAATGCAGATCAGCGGCCACGTCACGCTCCAGGCGATGGCAGCGATTGATTGATTATATACATCAGAGGGCACTTGAGTTGCATAGGTAAAAAATAAAATTCGCTCATAATTTGTCTTCATCATTGCTGATGGTGTTGGTATTGCAATTTGGAGACCTATTGCGAGGAGAAAACCTAACGCTCTGCTTGCCAAAGGAATGACAAAAAGTAGCAGAAAAAAATTTTTGGCTTTCATCCTGTGAACCTGTCGACGCCGATGAATTTTGTCGTTTTTAAGTATTAATGAAAACCATATTAGGCAGGGAACAATCAATCCTCCGATTGTGATCAGTGCAATGAAATTCATTTGTTCTTGTGACGACTGGGACAGAATTGATTCGGCCAGCGCAATGACTCTAAAACAACATCAACTCCAATATATTCTTGATCAGCGCACAGAATCAGTCCAGCTCTGCTGATGAAAAGGCTCACAATGAATACACGCTCTGCCGAGGAGCTGATCGTAACAAGGCTCCCCAGCTCACCAGGATCAGCCGAGCAGCCAGCGCCATACAGGAAGGGCTCGGGCCTTGCTGGATGCCAGGTTCGATGCCCTCGATCTCCAGAGCTCTCCAGACAACCTCCTGGCCTGGATGGCCCGCCGCCTCAATCGCGTCGCCCTGGAGGAAGTCGCCAGCCCGTCGGCGTCTGAACGCTCAGCCGCTGAAAAGGTCATCCGATCCGTCTTGCGCTGCGATGCAAGCAAGAGGCTTGTCGCTGCCAAGGGTTTGAGCGGATCAGAGTTGCTTGGCTGCCATGCCGGCCTGGGAACGGCTTCCTGAATCGTGCTGCGTGTCTTCATTGATGCTTTCCTTGGCGATTTCGGAAGGCTCCAGGCTGCGCTGTGAGATGGCAATTCCCACGAAGACTTGAACGACTCCCATGATGCTCACTGTCCAAAACTCATAGGGCAATAGCAAAACTCCAGCGGCGGCCAGTAAACTCAACTGCATTGAACGACGCGCATTGCTAGAAATACTGCGCTGAAAGCCTTCGGCTAATTCCCACAACAACCTCAGTTGCGTGAGATCATCATCCATCAACACCACCTGGGCGGCATCCGTGGCCACCGTAGTGGCACCCCTCAGGGAAAGCGACACTTCAGCCTGGCGCAAAGCGATAGCGTCATTGATGCCATCGCCAATAAAACAGACCTTTTTCCCTGCCGATTGTAAGCGTTTTACTTGTTCGGCTTTTTGCTCAGGCAGGGTGTTTGCAAAGTAACCATCCATGCCCAGATCTGCAGCCAATCTTGCTGTTGGCGCGTCTTGATCACCGGAAAGGATATACAGCATCATCCCCTTGTGGCGAAGCCAATTGACAATCTCCTTGGCTTCCGCTCGCAGAACGGCTTCTAATTCAATCGCTCCCGCCACCGCCTCCCCCACAGCAACAAAGACCAATGCACGCCCTTCTGCGAAGGCGATCTTTTGGGCTTCTTGGAGCGCTGCTGGTATCTCGTAATTTTGCGCCGTGAGAAAGCGTTCACTGCCCACGCTGACCTGCTGTCCCTGGATCTGAGCTTTAAGCCCAAAGCCAAGTTCGTAATGGGCATCATCAGCTGTTGGAAGCGACAATCCCCGCTCTGTCGCCGCCACGAGAATGGCTTGGGCAATGGGATGGCTCTGACGTTGTTCGACTGCGGCAGCAAATCTCAAGACATCGGTCTCGCTGTAGTTTCCGCAGCAGTGAATGCTTGCCAGCTGCTGAAGTTCCAGCGTTAGCGTGCCCGTCTTATCAAAGATCACGGTATCGATGCTAGAGAGACGGTCCAATGCCCGACCATCCTTGATCAAAATGCCCCGTTCCGCTCCTACTCCCAGCCCATTCAGTAGCGTGAGCAGTCGAAGGGGAATCTGAGTCAACATAAAGTTGCAACCAAGCATCGCCACACCCGCTGTTGGTCCTCGGAGCAGCCAGCCAAGGGCACCACCAGCCAACATAGGCCAGCGATACTTTTCGACCTCCTTGAATTGCTCCGCCAGGGTGATTTCCTGATGTTCAACCGTATTGTTGAGCACTTCTCCGATGTGGGCTGCAGCTGTTTCGGCCCCGGTCTTCTCGACACGAACATGGATGTTTCCGCCCAGCACCAGGGTGGCCGCCAACACAGAATCATCCTTAACCTTTTCAATCGGCTGTGACTCGCCGGTCAAGCGATGTTGATCCACCATGGCGGTGCCATGCACCACAACACCATCGACAGGCACAGGTTGGCCAGCGGTGAGCACTAAAATATCGTCAATTTGGAGTTGTTCAAATGGAATTTCAACCTCGACACCGTCCTTGACGATCCATACTTTTGCTGGTTGCTCGCCGAGCAGATGGGTCAGACTATGGCGGGTGACGGTTTGGGTAAGAAGCTCAAACTTCTGACAAAGGCCTCCAAAGATCAGCCCCACTGTTCCAATAACATAGAAGCCACCCAGCCAAATTTGAAAGAAGTAAGGCAGCATCAGGTGAGTGATGCTGAAGCGGTGTTCTTTAACAGCAATCATCACGCTTTGCTGGATTGCTGGCAAAGAATTGTAAACACCAAGGGCGATTACAAAAGGAATCAGCGGTAGGCCTGTCAAATTCGCCATGCCAATCATCGCCAATCCACCTGTGCCCAAAGCCAGGCTACGGTTGTTACGCTTCTCGCTGGGACTTAAAACACGCAGCTTGCCCTGCGTCAACGCCTTCATCTGCTCATGCCGCAACTGACCCGCGAACCAGGGGTCGAGGTGGGTCTGAATCAGGTCTTGGTAGTTGTTGTCCAACCGTTCCAGGGTGGCGCGGATCGGACCAGTCTCCGCTTGTGCAGGTGTAAGACCATCTTGGGCAGGAGCAGGATTGTCAGCCTCATCCTCCTGCTTGGGCTGCGTTTTCGGCTTCTGCCCCGCTGAGGTAAGCCTGTCGACCAGCGAGGGCTGTCTCCGCCGAACCGAGACAGCTCCAACAACGACAACCCCTCCCAAGGCTGCAACCAGCAAAGGAATCATGGACGCTGACTCCTGCTGGAGCAAAAAACAAACGGAGGCTCAATCAACATCAGACCTCTGGTGCGCAGGCATGAGTAAATCATCCCTTCCAGTGGAGGGCCTGGCTTCAAAATCTCGTGGTGTCGAACCACTGGTCTGATGAGCTCATATGATTCGAATATAAGCGGTCAGGTGGCAGGAGCTCTCTTGAGCGATGCTGGATGGCCAAAATCCAGCCACGACAGATTCTTGCTGCCCAGTCACAGAGCGAAGCAAGACTGGATGGTTGAGGTCCCGGCTGGCCAAGGAGACGTCCATTCCGCAACCCATCGGACGACTGACGCACCAGCTTCCATTTTGCCACTTGGGGAGCTGGACGGCCTCGATGGGGGCCAGGACTGAGCTGGTCTGGCTTGTCCCCGAACAGGCTCCATCGTTAACCTCCGTGGCGGGGCACCGCCCCAACCAAGGGACTGCCAACGATGAGCAGGCGACGAACCCACAGTCCAGAGTGCAAGGCAAAGGTCGCGATAGAAGCGATCAATGGCTGCAAGACCCTTGAGCAGATTGCCGCTGAGCATGCGCTGCCTCCAATCCAGGTGAACCAGTGGAAGAAACAGTCAATTGGCAGATTGCAGATGGAACTGGAATGGCTCAAAAAATCTCGGCAGCTGTGATGCTCATGACCTAGGAAAATTGCTTGAGAAAGAAGATTCTCAACGCCCTATCAGTCGGCAGTGCGCGCTTCTTGGATTGCCATGCTCAAGCCTACCTTACAAGCCAATTTTCGCTCGTGAGTCTACGCTCCGCATCATGGCCAGGATCGATGCCCTCTAGGAGCCCGTTGCGCATAGAAAAACTGGGTCAACGGTCACATCCAAAAGCTGCGCGACGCACCAACCAAGAGCTGTTGAGGATCTCATTGAGGGCACCTCGAAAAATTTCGCCTCCTCCTCGCCTCCCGGAGTGAACTCCCTTGCTGTCACTGACCTCGCTGGCCAGTCGCGGCAGGCCAAAAGTGATTGTTCGAGCTGCCCTTGAGATGGTCCAATCAAACAGTTTCTCCAGAAATCCTTTTTTGGAAGCAGAGTTGACCTTGACCTGGATCCAGTCGAGTCGGCTCTCGATTTATCGCGGAATAATTCTGTCTTGGTCTCGAATTATCTCGATATCCTCGCATGGACAATCTATGCGTAACAGACGCCTAGTCTGCAGTCCCGCAAATGCGCTTTGGATCCTTTGCTGGGTGTCTCGCCCGGAGCCCTTGCTGAGGACGGCATCTGGACCAGGGCTGACCAAAAGTCCTGTGGAAGCTGGGGATCAGGGCGCCTGTTCATCGGCAGACCCGTCGTCATTTGTGCCCAGCCAGGACGATCCGCGTTCTTCAGCTCCATTTGCGGGACCTCAACTTGACCTTGAGGCAGCC
>JBKDSV010000034.1:0-8325 GCA_046340795.1 Cyanobacteriota bacterium
ACGCCGCCACCAACCACCTGCCCACCAGTCCAGGGCTGCTTTAGAGTGGTTGGATAGAGGCACCAGGCCACGATTGTGATTCAGGTCCCACGCTGAGACCCCTATGAGCTCGGGACTCAGTTCCTCAGAGCTGCTGGGCACCTGAACGCAGAGTGGCAAGTTTGAATCAGCCCTGCATTCCAAGGGGAGAGTGAAGTAGATGATTAGAGGCTATGGATTCATAGAAAGGGTGGACACCGTCGCGGGGAGCCAGGCTGAGGAGAGCAGCCGTTCGGGTAGAAAACGCCAGCAGAAGGGAATCAGAGATGGAGTGAGAGCTCGTTGATCAAGGCACGAGCCTCCTCGTAATCAGGGCATTGGATCCAGGAAAGTTGCTTGTAATGATAGGTGATTAGCGCTTTGGCCTCATCCACCTCACCCAGTCGCTGCAGCACACGCGCCAGGCGAATGGCAGCTCTCATGCCGGGCAGCCAGGAGCCCTGCAGGCGAGAAAGATGAATTGCTTCCCGGAAGCATTGTGCCGCCACGGCAGAGGCTGGATCAGCAGACAGAGTGGCGTGCAAGTCGCCCTTCAAGCGCAAGGTATCCACCAGGAAAAAACGTTCCTTTGTCAGGGAAGTAATGTCTTCCGACTCGCCGAGCACCACCAAAGCCTCTCTGGTCTTGCCAAATCGCCAAAGAAGCTCGGCGTAGAGGTTGAGGAACCATGGCAGGCCGATCAAGGCCCCACTGGCACGATAAGCCGAGAGAAATTCTTGAAATTCATCCAGGCAAGATTCTTCTCCCCGCAGGTAACCATTGGTCCATGTTATCAACAGTCGACCCAACAAATCCCAGTAGGAAAAACCATTGTCATGAGCGAATGCAACATTGACTTGATGCTGCTCTTCAGCCAATGAAAATTCGCAAAAACTGAACAGCACATTGGCATGCATGCCACGGGACTGGGCAACAGCGATTGGAATTCCGCTGGCAAAGGCCACTTCAAGCCCTCTTATCGCATACTCTCTGGCCAGACACAAGCGACCGGCAAAGAGAGAATTAAGAGCATAATAAGAATAGCATATACCAGGTGAATAGCCTGAATGCTGAATTGTGGTAACATCTGCGGTTTTTGTCAAAATTGAGAGGCCCTTTTGATAGTATTTAGCACCATCCTTGAGATCTCCACTATAGGAAGATGACAGCCCGTTGAGGATCAAGTGTTCAAGAGCAAAGCCAGGATCCCCCTTGGCGTGCTTCTTAAGACGATCGGCAATTTTTGCTGCTTCAATATAATTAGCTTTGACAATATTGAAGATTCCGTATCCACGTAGTGCCGCCAGTAGATTCTCAGAGACTCCGGCTTTCTCACTGTATTCAACCGCATTTTCATAGGCGATTTTTACCTCGTCAGCCGCGTAGCCCTGTGTCACCTGCAGGGAGACGCCAAGGGCCAGCCAAAGGTGGGCGAGATGAGAGAGCCTGTCGACAAGTTTGCGGTTTTTGTCCAAACGCGCGAGACCAAGTCTGAGATAGTGCTGGGCTTCCTGATGGGCGGAACGCTGGATCGCCGATTCACCGGCCATGCGCAGATGTTCAACAGCTTTGAGATCATTGGTGGAGTGCTGATAATGATACGCTAAATCCGGCAAGATCTCCTGCACAATCTGACCGTATTCAATCTTTAAAGTATCTGCTATGTACTCATGAAACTCTGCACGGCGATCACTCAGAAGAGTTGAGTAGGCAACTTCCTGTGTCAAAACATGTGCAAACTCAACATGGGATTGATGATCCAGCTCTGAGCGAATAACAAAGCCAAGTTCCTGCAGGCTAGACAGGATCTCGAGGACATTATCCTGCTCCTCTGCAATCAACTTGACAAAGAGAAAAACCCGACATCTCATGCCAACAACAGCCAGCATTTGCAGGTATTTCTTTGGCTTTTTTTCCAAGCGATCAATACGCTCAGCAATCGCCATTTTGATTGTTGATGGCATGGTCAGACGATCTAGCAATAGCTCACCACCGTCCAGAGTGGTCGAGTGATTCAAGGGCAGGGAGCGGATGATTTCTTCAATAAAAAAGGGATTTCCTTGTGTTTTATTTTGGATACTCATAATTGCCCGCTCATTTAGATTGTCATTGGGAACGAGACTGGTGATCAGTTGACGGGCAGAAGCAAGATCTAAATTATTCAGTTTCAAAATAGAATCCGGATCTGATCTCCAAGCCGCCGTCACACCTTCAGGCCGACTTGTGCAAAAAAGAAGAACTGGATGCTCTGCTGTAACCGAGCGAATAGCATCCACAACATCAGCGGATTGCAGATCCAACCAATGAAGATCTTCAATGACAATAACAAGCGGGCGAGTCTCTGACTGCAAAGCAAGGAGACGCAGAATCAAAGAAATGTATTTTCTCTTGCGAACTATTGGGTCTGCATTCGCCGGCATAATTGTTTCATTCTCAAGATCAAGAAACTGGAAGAGCATCGGCAAATCCTTCTCCAGGGCTGGATCCAAGGCCAAGACGTTGTTCGTGATCAGAGATTTCACCTCCTGGCTCGACATGCCAGGTGCAATCTCAAACAGATGGCGAATCAACTGAATGACTGAATACCAAGGTGAGGACTGCATGTGGGAAATGCAGAAGGCCTCAATCACGCGGTAGTTGCTCGACAAGCTTTGAGTAACCTCATGCAGAAGCCGTGACTTACCCCCTCCTGCCTCTGAAACAAGCAAGATGGCTCTTCCCTTGCCACTGTCCAAACTCCGGATAGTGTCAGTCAGGATCTCGAGTTCACGCTCTCGTCCAACCAGGGGGCTTAAGCCACGCTTGATGGAAACCTGCAGATGACGAAAGACATCGGATTGCTTGAGAACGTTGTAAGCAACAACGGTGCCAGCAATACCCTTGAGATGGAGCTCAGTGACAGGGGTAAAGCTAAAATAGTCTTTGACTAATTCATAGGTGCTATCACCAATCAAAATCGATCCAGGTTCAGCAAGGTCTTGCAAGCGAGACGCCTGATTGACGCTTTGACCAACAGGAAGGTGACGCATCTCGCGTCCAACCTGCAGCAGCCGCCAAATGACATCACCTGTGTGGATGCCAATCCGGAGCTGAATATCAGCAAACATTGAATTTGCACCGTGATGGGCACGCATTTGTTGTTGGATCTCCAGGGCCGCATTGACGGCCGCCCGCGGGTGCCCATCCAACGAACGAGGCGCTCCAAAAATGGCAAAGACACCATCGCCAACCGTATCTACCACAGTGCCTTCATATCTGCTGATCAAGGAACTAATATGTAAGATGACAGAATCGATCAGACGCCTGGCATCCTCAATATCGCGCTCGCAGAGTAATTCGACTGAACCTTTGATATCTGCAAAAAACGCAGTGATGAACTTGTGTTCGTCCAACAGATCTGCAAGCGGCTGATCTCCCTGTGCAGGCAGAGATGCGCCACAACGTTCACAAACAGTAGCATTCACCTTGTTCTGCGCGGCACAGACAGGACAGGACAAGGTGCGTAGGGCCGTCCCGCAATGAAAGCAGAAGTTATGGCCAACGGGATTAGCCGTTCCACAAGCGGTGCAAAGCAACACAGGACGCATTACTGGATGTGCTGATGATCGAACATTTGAGGAGACTGGACTGACAATAACGGGGAATCAGAGCGCATCTGTGTGAGATTTTATCAAAGCCAGGTGATAGCATTACCCTTGTTAAGCGAACATGGCCATGGCCACTTCTATTGAGGAGCTTATGAAAATGTCTCATTCATTGTTTCAACAATGGCTCCATCTTTCTCAGACCTTCATCTCTCCAAGCCAGGTTGATGGCGACAATTCGAATACCGATTGCGCTACAGACCGTGCGGCCATCTCCCGTGCCTTGCTACAAGCCCTCGGCGCCGCAGGCACAAGTTCGTTGAACTATGGTTATTCAGTTCAATCGATCATCTACAAGTATCAATCTTCTTTGCTTGAACTCAATCTCAGCAATCAGGATCCCAGCCATAAGAAATCCTTGCTGATTGATGAGATCAGAGGATTTTTAAGGGAGATTGGAGATACTGCCTCGCGCGAGGGAAGGAGCTTTCAGCATCAACTTGCTGTGATTACAGAGCAATTGGCCCAGGCAGAAGCCAAGAACAATCATGACCATTCCAATCCAGCTTGACAAAAGAAATTACCTAAATTCCCAGCCATGACTCTTGCTTTTGTTGACACTTTAAATTTTCGACAAGAAATTGATCTTGTCGAGGCCCAAATTGGCGATTGGGTCGAAAGCTGCGATAAAGAAATGATTCCAGAAATGCGCTGGCAATTCATTTCCGGTTCAAAGTATTTCCGACCACTCACAATCTTTTCAACCTATCGCTCACTTGTCCCCAATCTACCCATGCCCGATTGGTTGATTCGCTGTGCTGTAGTTATCGAGCTTTTCCACAATATGACCTTGGTTATTGATGATATTTTAGACAAGTCAAAGAAGCGCAGAGGGAGAGATACTTTACACCACAAATTTGGTGAACTGGATGCTTTGATGGCTTCCGGATACATGGTGGCTGAAGGTTACAGACTACTGGGAACAGATGTGCAGGCCATCCATCTCTTCTCGGAATTGATGAAGCGACTTGGTGTAGCTGAATGTTTGCAATGGCGACTGCGGCGCCAGGTCTTGGGGGTTGAGGATTGGCGCCATATTGCAGCGGAAGATACGGGATCCATGTTTGAAATCTGCGCCTGTCTGGCAGATCGCAGTGGACGACTACGTACATTTGGAGGATTGCTTGGTCTGCTATATCATGGATGTGATGATGTTGGCGATGTGCGGGGAACCGTCGCGCTTGGTGGTGGCGGTGTGGAAGACTTGCGAGATGGGATCTTAACGCTACCTGCAGCACTTGCGATTCGTGATCCTCAAGTTGCAGGGCTTTTCAGCAAGGCTGATCCCTCACAGGACGATCTGCAAGCTTTATCGATTGCGTTTCAAATGCAATTACCCCAGGCGGAAAGCTATCTCGATCAAGTTGTCTTAGAGGCCAAAAAAGAAGCAGAGCTCTTTGCTAATGATCCAAAACCTTTGTATGCTCTGATTGAGGAAACAAGGAAACTCAGCGGAGGTTAAATAAAGACCAAAACATCTGAGATGAACTGATAACAGACTTCGTCGCCATAGAAGTCATCGTATTCAAGGTATCCTGATATGCACCAAGACACATGGAGGCCTGCCGTGGCCAATAGCTTAACAACTGCGGCAACAGCTCTGATTCGATTCGGCTGGGTTCTGACTTGATCTGATGCATTTCCTCAGCAATAATATTGAGATCGGAATAACTCTTTGCTAGCATTGCATAGGGCGTTAAGGCTAACTTGAGATAGGTGATCAGAGGTTTTGGATAAGCACGATGCGCTTGCAGCGTTAATGGTGTGTGATCAGCGCGATGGATATTGTTAGCAGCAACAGACGACGACCGCGGATGTTGGCCGTAGGACGCATAGACTTCCATGCCTGCCCTGAGGCCGCTTTCAACAGCGGCTTCGACGGTGGCCATAATCACATCTTGACTGCAATAGTCACCTGCAAAGACAAGATTGCTGATAATCGGATTGGAATTTGCCTGAAGTCGGTAAACAGTCTTGACAGGATTGCGAGCACTATCTACGTCATTAAGGAATAAGCGGTGATTGACATTGGTACGGAAGAAGCTCCAGAGAATATCAGAGTCCTGGAAGGGCAGGTATTTTTTTGCCTCCTGCAACAACAGATCAATCGATTTGTCTTCCAGGGATTGCGCTTCAGTGGAGGCTGTTGAGTTAACAGCTTGACGGTCGAGATTCTTGGGGGGCGTGCGAAAGATCGGAAGCTCTCCAAAGTCAGAGGATGCCAAGGCAATGATTGTGCCAATGGCTGGTTCAGAGGATAAAAACTGGGGATTTGCAGACTTGAATTCATGGGTGATCTCGACCAAAGTAAGAGCATATTTAGATTCCGTAAGACCAACATAACAATTCTGAGGGATGAGATGATTGATCTTTGCTCCCTGTTTAAATGCCAAGTAAAGTACGGGAATTGGTTCGGCACTCAATGTTTTTGTAGTCGCCAGCTCGGGGATCGCTTCAACAATCGCCGCTCGCAGCGGCAGAGGAGCCGCCAAAGCAGGCTCGGCGTCACAATCTGCAGAGGAAGCGCCCTCAAGAAGCGTCACCCCATCCGTCTGAGAAGAGAGCATTTCTGAGGAGAAAACTTCCTCATATACGTCCTCTGAAGAAGAGGCTGAAAAAACGTCAAACATGATATCTGTGATGAGGCCATATCGATTCGAGCCAAGAATGATTTGTGAATCAACAATAGACTTGCCGTGATCGTAGTTAGAAGGAATTGGGGTTTGTACGAGCGCTGAGAGGGTCTCTGGCGGCACGGCAAAGACAAAATAGTGTGCAGATGAATTGTTCGTGGTTGTGGGTATGACTTTACAGCGATAGCTTTCACTGTAATTCTCAATAATCATCACGTGCTCAACGAGATTTTTTTCTGCGTTCAGCGATGCCGCTACAACAGGAGTGTCAAACTGAAAAGTGACTTGGAACTTGGTTTGAAGATGCTTCACAATTGGCTGGATGACAGATGTATAAGCATCACCGGAATTCAAGACCCAGGCCGTGGGAGTGGGTTGTCTGAATTGAAATTGAAAAAACGTTGACAGGCAACAACAGAAGATTCATCCGGCTCGAGTGACCAAATATAAAGAATTAACATCTGATAAAACTCAGTCACGTATTTGGAACCATAAAAGCGTGTGTTGAGAAAGTCGTTGAAGGTGGCGATATTAAGATCGTCAATATCATTGAAGTCTTCTGCCAACAGCCCAAGAGCCGCATAGCCTGCCAAAATCATGTCTGGCAGAGGGATGATGCCAGAGGTAAAGTTTGACCACAGATTGACAAGTGCACCGTTATTTCGCAATGATTTGTAGCGCGGATAATCGATTCTTTCAAGTGTTTTTGGTTTAGACAAGAATTTAAATTCTGTCATTGATCTCCAGGTGTCGCTGGCCTCTTTGCCAATGCCAACTCTATCCATTATCTGCCAAAAATTATTGTACCAATCGCCAAACATGTGTGGATACACTTCAAAAATGTCACCCTCTTGAAGCGACCTTCTTTTTCTTGCTTGTGAGATGATGGCTCCAAGGTTGCCGCCAGCTCTTTTCTCCTTCTCATACACCGTCACTTCAAAGCCGCGCTCGGCCAGATAAAATGCAGCGGAAAGACCAGCCATCCCCGCCCCAACCACAATGGCTGATGGCCTGGTGTCGTGATTGGATCGTGCCATGGCCAATGTGGTCATGCTGGGTTGCTGGTTAAACGACGCTGTAAGCGTCAAGGGACCACAGTGTAGTTGGTTTGCTCGTTGGCAAGTGGATTTGCCAAACAATACGAATGGCCCAATCCATGCGGGAGCAAGGGGCGCTGGTGGGACAGGGGATGGATCGCGCGGCGCCCCGAGCGCCTATTGCCGAAATCAGAGAGAATGGGACGCCGTTGCCGCTGTGAACGCGTGTCTCTGTCCATCGCCCTGCTAACGATATCGGATACGCGCAGCCTGGCTGATGACCACTCGGGCGATGCCCTGCGGCAGAGGCTGGAGGGGGCGGGCCACGCGCTGCGGGAGCGGGTGATCGTGCCGGACGACCGTTATCGCATCCGCGCGGAGGTGAGCCGCTGGATCGCCGATCCAATGGTGGAGGTGGTGATCAGCAGCGGCGGCACGGGATTGGCGGGTCGGGATGGCACGCCTGAAGCGGTGGCACCTCTACTCGACAAGGTGATCGAGGGTTTCGGGGAGTTGTTTCGCGTGCTGTCGTTTGAAACGATCGGCACGAGCACGCTCCAGAGCCGCTGCCTGGCGGGGGTGGCCAATGGCACCCTGGTGTTTGTTTTGCCAGGGTCGCGAGATGCGGTGGAAACGGCCTGGGATCGCTTGATCGCAGCCCAACTCGATGCCAACACCCGTCCGTGCAACCTTGTGCAGCTCTTGCCGCGCTTGCGAGAATCGCCGGATCGGCCTGCGGAGCGTGAGCAGAACTCATTAAAAGTCAGGCCGAACTCAGTCGCCGACTAGTGTCACGTCCCAGAAATCTGTGAGCAAAGGCGCTGGAGCTTCTCCAGGATCGAATCTGCAGTCGCAGTCCAGCTGAAAGGAGCTGAGCCCTTGTTGTAGTTGGCGATGAAGTGCTCGATTTTGGCGATCAACTCCTTGACGCTTGAAAAGCTGCCGCGCCGGATCGCTCGCTGGGTGATGATCCCAAACCAGCGCTCAACCTGG
>JBKDSV010000035.1:0-2348 GCA_046340795.1 Cyanobacteriota bacterium
AAAGGGCGGTTTGCATGCAACGCATCCGCCTGCACCAACAGCCCTTTGAGTTCAATTCGATCCAGAAGTTGCCGCAGAGCCTCGATTTCACTACCGGCATCGGTAGCATAGGTGCTCTGGGCAATAGCCACACCCAGCTTGTTGGAGTACAGGCTGACCTGCGCAATGAACCGCGCGGCACCAGAGGCGATTTCAGAGATCGAACCGCGTAGCGTTTTGCCGTCACAGATCAGGGTATCGACCGTCTCGCTCACACCAGGCTGAGCCGCCATCCACTGCTGCAGCAGAGCCTCAAAACCATCTACATCCAGCTGAGCCAGCAGCAGCCGAAAAGTTGAGTCCGATGGGGGCCTGGTGATCTGCGTACCCAGTAGTTCATTGAGGGTGATGCGGTGCCGTTTGGCAAAACGCTCCATGCCCAGCAGCGAACCCTGGTGGCTGAGAATCGCGAGGATGGCGATCAGCAGCATCCACCACTGAGGATAACGGATGCCGCGGCGCTTACGGCTATCGGGCAGCGCCTTGAGGAAACTGAGCAAATCGGTTGCAGTGGCTGGGTTTTCGGGCTGTGATGTCAAGGCGCTGAAAGGCGGTTCCCTCGCATGGCAGCACAGCGAAGGCGAACCGTCCAGCGCCACTGGAGAAAACTTCTAATGGGCCCTGAGTGACGTGATTCTAGGATTTACGGGTAACGATACCTTATATGGCCGGGGAGCTCCAGACACAATCGAAGGTGGATTCGGCAATGATCTTATATATGGAGGCACTGGAAATGACAGTGAGCTAGGAGATGCTGGAGCAGACTCAATATATGGGGAAGCCGGCAACGATACCCTTGATGGGGGGAGTGAAAACGACAGCCTCTCCGGCGGTGATGGCAATGATTTAATCAGTGGTGGCACAGGAAACGATTCTCTGGATGGCAATAGCGGCAACGATACGCTCATCGGGGATGAAGGTAATGACTTGCTCTATGGCAGTTCAGGTAATGACAGTCTTCTGGGCGGGGATGGCGCTGATTCCTTCTATGATTCCGAAGGAATCAATACGGCATCTGGTGGTGCTGGCAACGACACAATTTATGGCACTGGCAGCATCGATGGAGGTCTTGACAACGACGAAATTTATTACGGCAGTTCATATGTAAACAATAATTATGCTCCTGCAACGGTCATGGGGGGATCCGGCAATGACTATATTGCTTTATGGGCAAGTTATTCGGTTTACAAGGGTAATGGCTCGAATTTAGACGGCGGTACCGGCAACGACAACATCAATGGCGGCAGCTACAACGAAAGTATCCTAGGGGGAGATGGCGATGATCTGCTCCGCGGCAATGGGGGATCAGACACCATTGATGGTGGAGATGGCATTGATATCACCCGCTACGGAGGAAACATTTCTAATTATATTATTACTATTCATCCTTTGACGGGTATTATTACCCTGCAAGACAGTCGATCATCATCACCTGATGGAACGGATCTGATTGCCAATGTGGAAATCATTAGTTTTGCAGATGATGATATTTTACTCGGAAGTATCCTGGGTGAAACCATCGCGGGCACAGGCAATCCGGATAATCTCATGGGCACAGCCGGCAGTGACGTGACAGGGCCCATTAGAAGTCACGCTGAGCTGATTGCCCGGGCCGCTGCTTTCCAGCCCAGCAGTTCCAGTAAACCCCTGATGTCGTGGGCCAGGGCGGCGAGCCCCTCGGCGATCGACCAGAAGCCATCAAGGCGCAAGGCATTCATGGCCAGGCTGCGCAGCGTCGCCAGAATCCGAACGCCGTTGGGCTCGCGATAGCGGTGCGAATCTTCCTTGAGCTGGGTATCGCGGGGCCAGTGCCAGCTGTTTTCGATCGACCAGCGGTCCCGCACCTGCTGCAGCAACGCTTTGGCACTGGTGCGCAAACTGGTGACGTAATAACGCGTTTCATCGACGCGCTTGCCATCACGGCTGCCCTGGCAGCGCACCGCAAGCACCGTGGCGCTACCGGGCCAGTTCTCCACCACCCACTCTGGAGGCGGCATTCCCCGCAGCGTCCAGGTGAGATCCCGGCCATGGTCACGTTCGTGTTTTCGGGTCTGCAGTGGGATGTTCCTGCCGTAGGTCAGTCGATCGCGGATCAGCTGAAACCCTTTGCGGCGACTGTGCTTTACCGCAATCAGGAAGTCGGCATCACGCTGCTCGAGGTAGAGAAAAAAGGGCGGTTTGCATGCAACGCATCCGCCTGCACCAACAGCCCTTTGAGTTCAATTCGATCCAGAAGTTGCCGCAGAGCCTCGATTTCACTACCGGCATCGGTAGCATAGGTGCTCTGGGCAATAGCCACACCCAGCTTG
>JBKDSV010000036.1:0-6203 GCA_046340795.1 Cyanobacteriota bacterium
GCAGCCCAATGGCAACGTCATTGATCTGAGTGAATGCCTCACCCTGTTGGATCTGTTCCAACTCGATCTGCGCCAGGCCCGCCTGGTGGCCCTTTCGGCCTGTGAAACCGGCCTCAGCGACCTCAACAGCCTCAGCGATGAAGTGGTGGGCCTCAGCAGCGGCTTCCTTTACGCCGGTTGCAACAGCGTGATCGGCAGCCTCTGGTCTGTTCCCGACATCTCCACCGGCCTGCTCATGGCCCAGTTCTACCGCCTGCTCATGGCCCAAACCTGCCAAGGCCAGCCCGGCGACGTGGCCCTGGCCCTCAAGCAAGCCCAACACTGGCTCCGCACCCTTACCTTCGACGACCTGTCCGCCCAGCGCTCCGCCATCCCGGAGGCGATGCGGGATAACTTCGAACACGACCTCAAGTGGCTGGAGCAGAAGGCGGCCGTCTCAGGCGACAACCACCCCTTCCGCAGCCTCTACTACTGGGCCGCCTTCACCGCCGTGGGGCAATAGCCAATCCTCCTAACCTGTTCCCAATGCCCCCCCCCCTGGCCATGACCGCCTGCCCCTCCGCCTTTTTGGCGTTTGTGGCGCAACACAGCGCCAGCTTCACGCCCCACGAGCAGGCCGCCCTGCTCTCCTTCGCCGAGAGGATCGACTCCTCTGGCGGCGTCGAGGCGCTCACCTCCCAACTGAGCCGCTTCCTGCTCGATCAGCCCGCGATCGACGACCACTTCCACGCCCACTTCAACGGCCAAGGCAACGGCCAGCCGCAGCGCGGCATCGGCGGCCAGCCGATCAAGCTCAGCTCCGAAGCTTTCAAATCCAACCTACGCAACGTGGTGCTGCATCCCCAGCAACAAAGCCGAAAGGATGAACCCTCCACCCCCAAAGGCTGAGCTGGCAAAGGCTGAGCTGGCCACCCTCACGCAGCTGCTCTTCCACCTCCATTCCGCTGTAGGCGCCACCGCTTCCCCCTTCCCCCTCAAAGAGCTGCTCGCCCCCTTTCTCCCCCTCGCGGCTGAAGATCACCAACGCCTCCACGACAGCTTCTCCACCCTGCCGCCGCCGGATGATGGCCCGGGCCACCCCGGCTTGAGCCCCCTTCTGAAGAACGACGATGGCTCCAACACCATCACCTTGGCGGAAGGCGATTCCCTCAAGACCACCCTCAGCCCTTATCTGCTGCACGACACCTTCGTGGTGGACCTCACCACGGAATGGCACGGCACGAGCCTTTGCCCGCTGCGTTCGGCGACGCAGCAGGCGCTGCAGCCTTCGCTCGGGCAGTGCGGCATTCTCTATCTCAAACTCCACGAGCCTGATTCTTTCTCCGCTGACTCCGCCGCAGCCTATCTGAGCGCCGTCAGTGAGCATGACCTCGTGGTTTGTGACGAGGCCACTCTGTTGGGCCGCAAGATCTGGGAGTTTTCTGATGGTCGCTGCTCCTGGTTTGTTTGGCTGGATAGCGTGGCTCAACCCATCGAGGAAGAGTTTGATGGTTGCTATCAACAACATCTGGTGAATCTGCTCTGTTGCCGTGCCAAAATCGAGTTTGCCGCCCGGGCCAGCCGGCGCAGCTTCGCGGAGGGTTTCCACAACTATCAAGAGATCGAGGCATGGGCAAGCCAGATCGCCCCGCTCGACTCTGAATGGCCCTCCCAAGACCAACGCATGGCCAGCCTGGAGGAGCCGCTCCGCACGCTGCCCAAACTCGGGCTGAACCTGGCCCGCTGTGAGCGGAATATCGCAACCCACCGGCTCACCCTCAACACCAACGCCTTCAATGCCGCTCAGGCCGCCAAGGCTTTGCTGTGGGAGGGCGACACCTTTTTGAAAGCTTTTTTGCAGCAGGACACCCCCACCTGGCTCCGCCAGATGGACCACGACCTGGAGGTGCTCCACGCGGGGCAGCCCTATGCCGAGCAGCTGATCAGCGCCTTGCGCGCCATCATCGACCTTGACGGGCAACAGCTCCAGCGGAAGCTGGAGGAGGAGGAGAAGGCCCGCAATCGCTCGCTGCAACTGACGATCTTCTTCGTCGGTGCCGCCCTCAGCTTCAGCGGACTTGCCGCCGCCACCCGTCCGCGGCCCGCCGCCAGGGCGCTGGCCATGCTGACGAACCAGCGACCCGCCGCCGCCGCCGCGGGCCAGGCAGACTTCCACGCCGCGGGGCTCTGGCTGGCCGATATCGCCAGCCATTTCCTGATCGGCGTGCTCGCGGCCCTCAGCTTGTATGGGCTGTGGCGGTTGTATGGGCTGTGGCGATTGCGCGGCAAGGCGTTCAGCCGTCGACGCCCGGCAACGGGCCGACCCGCGATCCAGATGCGGCGCAGCGACGGGGCCGATCCCAGCGGGGGCCTGACGCCCGGAGCCAGCCCTCTTTCGGGCCGGCTCAAGGCAGATGATCAGTGAGCTGCCGCAAGCGCTCCGCCGCCTGCGCAGCGTCTTGCAAGAGTTCTCCCCAGTTGTCCGGCGGCTGGCCGCTGGCCAGCATCGACTGGAAGACCCGGTAGGCATCCGTCTTGCTGCCGTAGGCGCGCTTGCTGTCGCTGTCGTTGACCCAGCCCCAGACAATCAGCCGCGAGCGGCTGTGAAACCGCAAGAACAAGCGGACCTGCTGAAAGAACTTGGCCCGTCGCCAGTGGCGATGCCCGGCGCCGAGTGTGGATCCCTGTTGGTACTCCTTGCGGCTGGGGTCCCGGGGACTGGCTTTGAGCATCAGGCGGGTGCTGGCTGCCAGGCGCCTGCTGGCGCTCTTGCCGCCATACCCCCGGTGGTCCTTGGCGCGCAGCGTCTCCACCGCAACGATCAACTCCTCAAGCTATTCCAGAAACAAGGGGTGCGCATCGATCGTCCACCCATTGATCACCGTGGCAGACCCACCCGCGGGTCTCGCCATCAGACGGACTCGTCGTCTGGCAAGGCTTCATCACGGTCCACCTCAATGCCCCCCACCAGATCCTGCAGACGCTGAACCAGATCCGCGCTGATGGGCTGGAGGCGATCGGGGTGACTGGCGATGTCCTGCTCCAGAAGCGCCAGGAAAGGAGCGAGCGCCGGATCTTCTTCGCCAGGATCCGGGTTGACGCGCTGCAACACCACCGCGCTGTTGGCGCGGAAGACGTAGCGGATGCGGTCGCGCTTGCGCAATCCAAGAGCCTGCCGCACGGCTTGCGGCACGGTGGTCTGATAGCGATCCGTGAGCGCTGATTCCACCTCCTCTTGGGGCCCGCTCGCGGAGGCGCAGGCTGGATCAGGAGAGAAGAGACCAGCCAAGAGACCAGCCGCAGAACGGAAACCATGGCAATGCAGATGCATTGGTGGCTGTGCGCCGGCCCAGGTGCCACCCATCTCTCCTGCTGCTGGTGCTGCAGGGTGCCCGCCCCAGGGACCGCCCAGTCGAACCGTCAGGCAGTTGTGGTGAGCCGCCTCGCTGAAGAACTTGCCGCGTCCAACCGTCCGCCGAGGAGGGAGGCGATCCAGTTCTCCGGCCACCGCCGGGCCTGGTAACGATCGCCGTGGAGCCAGAGGGCGCTGAGCACCTGGGGACAGAGCTCATCCAGCGGACTGCAGCAGACCCTGTTGGATCAGGCGTTCGAAATGATCCCAGACGTCATCGGCATGGGTGGAACTGCTGAGGTGGAGGCCCAGCTCGTAGTTGGAGAGCTGGGCGGCATCGGTCAGGTTGGCGCTGGTGACGAGCAACGCTTGATCAGCCACCACCGCCTTGACGTGACAGACAGCGTTCTCCCGTTCAAGCGATAGGGAACGGGGGTCGAAGAACACCGCAGGAGCAGGCGGTTCAGGCCAAAGCTGTGACCAGGTTTGCTGGTGAAACTTGCGGATCAAGGCCTCAGGGCTGGAGGTGTCGCCACGATCCCGGTGGATGTTGCACACCATCCGCACCTGCAACGTCGGGTGCGCCACCATGCGCGCCCGGATCAGCTGGAACAACTCTTTGATGAAGGGCCCGTTGTAGAAGGCGTAGGTGGTGAGCAGCAGGCGCTGTTCGGCGCGCTCCACCAACTGTCGAATCAGCACCGACTGATCGCGGGTGACCGATCCTGCTCCGGCATCAGGCCCTGACCACACCAGTTCGATCGACCGCACTGCGGCGTCACTGCGTCGCTGATCCAAGAGGGCCTGAACGGACAGGAGCAGGGCCTCTCTGCTGCCGCCTGAGGCACGCCAGTGCTCCAGCCAGGCACCCAGAGAGGCGGGGCCAGTCGCTAGACCGATTCGGGCCAGGAAGGCTGGAGGATCAGCCAGGTCGGCCGCGAGTGAACCGGGATCGCCGCGGTGGGGATCCAGCGCCGCCAGCAGGATTTCCAGCTCAGCGGTGCTCAGATTGGGGAAGGCCGCTGCCATCAGGGGGCCTCCGTGAAGAAGGCTGCGTTCTGCTGGATCAGGGTGGGCACGACGAGGGCGCGATCGAGAAACTCATTGCGGCGTTCACAGCTGGTTTCGGCAATCAGCAGACAGCCATGACAGGCAGCGCCGTGGGCATAACGCTTCTCCAGGTCGCTGTTGGGATCGTGGCTGGCGCAGAAGGGGTCGTTGGAGCACAGGGCGGCTCGCTCCAGCGCCATCGCCAGCAGTTCATCGATGCGATCAGCCAGGCCCACCAGGCCACCGAGCGAGCCTTCGGAACCGCTGCCTCCGGTATAGAGGAGAATGCCGTAGCCAATGTCATCAAAGGCGTAAATGCGCTCCTTGATCGCCGAGGCGCCATAGCCGCATTCAAGTGCAGCCTCGGTGATCAGCAGATGGGCGAGGCTATGGAGCATCAGGTAGGCGCCCCCGGGCCACTGGAACTTTTCCTCAGTGAGACCATGCTCCTTATTCCAGATCTTGAAAGCATCACGGTGCTTGGAGAGGTGCTGAACAGCGCCATCACTCTTGAGCCAACAGCGGATGGCGCCTGGATCGAAGCCGAGGAAGATTCCCTCCCCGAGGTTTTCCACGGCCGGTAGCCAGGTTTCTTCCTTCACGTCGATCTTCGCTCGCTTCACCCCCAGATCGAGGGGATCACCATCGATCTGGCTCACCACCGGCTCCAAGCGGGTGAAGCCGAGGAGGGCCAGCACTTCCCGCAGCTGGTGCACCTTCAACACTCGATTGATGCGCTGCTGGAACCAGGTTGGTTTGGCTGCCAGATCCAGCTGTTCCGCTTCAAAGCGGCTGTTGCCTGTGCCGCGCCGAAGCCCGTCGATGGGACCGACCAAGGCGCGGAGCTCCTGTCGCTTGAGGGCCTCGGTCTTCTCTGGCTCAGCCTCACCGCCACGGATGGCTTCCAGAGCTTCGAGGATCTCAGCAGGTGCTGTACCAGCGAGAGGATCCTTGATGTGGTCGGGAGCGAAGTCCTCCAGCCAGACTTCGAGTTTGGCAGCGCTGGTGATCTTCTCGAACGCCTTGAGGTGCTTGCTGATCACCTCCCGCACCGCATCGATCGGTTGGGGAATGGAGATCGCCGAGATCAGCTCGGGGAAGTAGGCATTGCTGGCGGACCGCACCAGCAGGCGATTGGCGTAGCTGCCGCCCTTGCCCTTGCCGTTGTCGCAGGCCTCCTGGCCGAACGGGCCCAGCCAGGGCCGATGCCCCTGGCAGAAACCCAGGGCTGGTCTTTCGTCTTCCTCGCCTCTGAGTTTCTGCTTGGCCTCAGAGAGCTGTCTGCGTCCCTTCTCTTCCAGGCACTTCGGATTGGAACAGCGCACAAAGATCTCGGTGAAGTCATTGCCAGCACCGGCCTCATCCAGCCAGAGCGTGGCCCGGCAGCTGGTCTTGCCGCGGTGCACGAACTCACGCCAGTCGATATCGCTGAGATGGCCATTGGGGCAGGTCTGCACAAAGCGCACCGGCACCACGCGATGGGCCTTGCGATCGGCATCGATGTATTTGCGTTTGTCGAGGCGGGTGCCCTCCACCAGCGGCCGGCTGCGGTAGGTCTTGCCATCAAAGATCTCCGTTCTGTCCAGCTGAGCCACAAACCAGTTGGGGAACTCGGGGCTGCGAATGCCGCCCGGGCGGCTTTGGCCGCCCGGGCCAACATCATGGATGGGCGGTTTGCGCAGGCGCAAGGAACCCACATTGAGGCTCTGGCGAAGCTTGGCGATCAGCCGTGGTTCATCGATCTCCTCGGGAGGCTGATCAGGGCCGTACATCCAGAGGTTGAGGCCGCCGATCACCACCGAACAAGCGGGCAGATCCACCA
>JBKDSV010000037.1:0-14018 GCA_046340795.1 Cyanobacteriota bacterium
CCAAAGTCCTCCGGGGCGTTACTTCCGCTGGGCTTGTTGCGCGGGTACTATTCAGCTCAAGCACTGAGGCCCTCCCTCGGTGGGTCCCCGGTCGCTGCTCTGTCCTGAGAAAACGAGCGCAGCGCCGGGGCTGTTTGTGAGAAGGGCTCCCTCGGGGGCCCTTCTTCATGGCATGAAACCGGCTGCGGCGCGGTGGCGCCAGCCGGGACGGGAATCAGGCAGCGGCGGTGCGCTCCAGCTCCTCCACGCCACGGGCCGCAAAGGCCCGCAGGAGAGCAGTCCGCGTGGTTTGCAATCGCTTGGCTTGTGCGTCCAATCGGGTCACAAGGTCAAGCGGAAGACGGGCCGTGATCGGTGGTCGCTTGGATCCGGCGCAGTCCGGGCGCGAGGCGATGACCATGGGGAAGCTCGGTCAGGTCGAATACAGCGAGCTTAACCAATTTTCCCCGTAGCGCAACACGGCCCGTTCGTCAAACCAAAGACCCACAAGTGTAAAGCAATATGACAAAAAATAATCCGCCGGCTCGCTATTCGGGGCTTACTTGTCTCACACTCGCGGCGAGTCGTTATCGAGACGCAAGCCGGGTGTCTCACGGATCGGCACAATCAGCCCGCCAGAGGGACCCGCGGCAGGGGCGGGAGCCTCAGCGGGTCAGCTCCAGCCGCTGCAGCAGGTTGCGCACCCCGGAAGCGGAGAGGGGCGAACCGCTGCGGGTACCCTTGCCGGCCTTCGCGAGGGCCTCGCTGATCTTCCGCAGGCTGTAACCAGAGGCCACCATCGGCGCCAGCAGGGGGCGCAGATCCTCAGCGTCAGCGGCGGCCCGTTCCTTCGCGGCATCGTTGCGGGTGATGGTGCCGGGCCGCAGGCCGCCCAGCTGCACCCCTCGGGCCTTCGCCGCGGCCAGGGCGTCGCGGGTGCGCTCGCTGATCCGGCGGCTCTCGAATTCGGCGACGCTCGCCATAACGGACAGCACCATCCGGCCCGCGGCGGTGGTCGCGTCAACGTCCGGCAGATCGCAGAACAGGAAGCCGCCCATCCCGTTCGCCTGGGCCTCGCGCGACAGGCGCAGAACCAGCTCAGCATCCCGCGCGATCCGATCGAGCTTGGCCACGGCCACCGCGGCGCCACGCTTGCGGGCCTCAGCCAGGGCCGCGGCCAGCTGGGGGCGGTCTGCTTTGCGGCCGCTCTCCACTTCCACGAACTCGGCCACCACCACCGCGCGACGCTCAGCGGCCATGGCCGCCACCTTCGCCTGTTGAGCCTCCAGGCCCAGGCCGCTCTCGCCCTGGCGGGCGGTGCTGACCCGGTAGTAGGCCACCAGCTGCAGCGCTTCCCCGTTCGCCATCCGTCCGTACCCCTTGCGGTGTACAGACAGACTACGGACGTTGTGGGTTGTACAGAGGGGGGAGCGTTACCAGTGTTCACACTGTCCGCGGACTCCCCAGACCCTGCCGGACGGTGAGGCGGGGCCAGGGTCGGCAGGATCGCCGGAGTCGGCGGACAGGCCCGGACTGTGCCCGGTGCGCTCAGTCCCCGGAGTCGCCGGACGCTGCGGACCGCAACCGCCAGACGTTCCGGGCCGTGCGCTCCGCTCGCAGGCCGGCACGGGTCACCACCGCGGCGCCAGGCCTCGCCCCCAGGATCCAGGCAACCTCAGCCGTGCTGAGCGGGAAGCCGACGCGCGCGGCGGACTCTGCGGCCTGGATCCGCTGCAGCAGTCCGGCACCATCGGCGGAGTCTGCAGACCCGGCGGACGGTGCCTCAGTCGGTAGGGTCGGCGCAGTCCCCGGAGTCGGCGGACTGGGGGCCAGGGCGCCCCCGGCATCGGCGATCCGCAGGCGGCCGGCGGCCACCTCGTGGGCGGCATCCTCCAGCCGGGCCGCATCGGTGGCGCTCAGCCAGGCCACCCGGCCGCGCCCACCCGGACCGGGCCCCTTGGCGGTTTGGATCCCCAGGACCCGCACCAGCTCGAAGATCGAACCGCGCGACAGGGGAAGGCGGCCAATCAGATCGGCCAGCCGTTCCCCATCGGGCACGGCATCCACGGCGCGGGCGGAGTCAGTCACGGTCGGCGGAGTCAGCGGACTGCCGGCGGATCATGCCGACCACCGATCACCGCGGCTGGCATGGTCAGTGGCTGCGCACGCGGGGCTCAGAGGGAACCGCGGGACTCTCTCAAGGATTGCCCGAGGCAGACAGGCTCAAGCCGGGAGAACTTCAGTCGCCTTCTTCCTGCCTGAATTCCTCGGCCGCAGCTGCCGCAGCTGCGATTCCATCCGCGATACGGCGGAGCTGAGTTGACTGTTCTCGATACTGAGCTCTGAACTGATCTGACTGTTCTGCGATTGCAAAAGCGATAGCAGTGAGGAGAGTTTTCTGTTCGCCGAGGAGAGATTGCTGTTCGTTGATTCGATCTTCTGTCTTAATTCTGTCTCGGTTGTTACGTTCTTGGCCATAAAGCTGAATGACCGCAACGGCCAGGAGAAGTCCAGCTACCGTACCGTAGCGAACCAGAGCCGTGGAGTTTTCTTCCAGACTCCTGGCAATTGGGATACACGCGGGCAAGATCGCGGCCGCAACGGGCCACCACCTCCCCCATCGAAGCTCCAGAGACCACTCCCACAGGGAAAGGGCCCAAGTCAGCCCCACCCTCAGTGCCACCACTGCCGGAACCAAGAAGAGAAGGGGAAGGCCAACGGAAGGCACAGACAAGAGTGACGGCGCCACGGATACCGAACGGGTATCGGGAAGGTACAGACAGCCGGCTGCCATGCCACCCGCGACGGGGTCGGCCGATCACCCGGGGTCGCAGGCGCGAGGGCCTGGGAACCACCCCATCGAAGACAGCCGCCAGCAGAGGCGCGAGGGGGTCGGGGGATGGCATGGCCAAGCAGTGGAAACCTCCTGCAGGATTCCCCGCGGCGGTCACACTTCCCCCGGATCCCCTGCCCCCGTTAGGGTCTGGGGTTAGGGGGGGTTAGGTCCGGGGTTAGGGGATTCCCTGGCCCATCCGCCCCGCCATGGGTGACTCCGAAAAAGTCGCCGATCCGCCAGCGCCCAGGGGTGACAGCACGAAATGCTGCGCGATTCGCTGCACCCCAGGGGAGGGGCGCAAGAAAGGCAATTCCGCGCCGCTGTGTTTTCTGCTGCCTGCGATATGCCGCAGGATCTTGGGGGGGGGGTCAGCAGGCCATGGCCTCCCGCTCCGGTGTCCCGAAATCCTCCCTTCCCTTATGTAGGGGATTTTTTGGGACACCATCGGCGCCGAGCTGAGCGCACCACGCCGCCACCACCCCGTCGGGCGTAACTCGATCCGTGAGCGGCGGCTGATCCTCGGCAGGGCGCCAGGCGATCGGATCCACCACCACCCGGTAGTGGTAGCAGCGCTCAGAGTCCCGGCCCGGCCCGGTCCGCACGCGGCGCGATTCGAGCCGGGCCCCGGCGAGGGCCAGCAGCTGGCGCAGGATCGTGGTGCCACGGGTTCCGGGTTTCCGGCCCAGGGCAGCGGCGACGCTGACGCCCAGGGTCTGAGCGATGGCTGGCGGCGACTTGCTGGCCATGTTCACCAGTTCCAGCAAGGCGGGATCGTCGGGCCCGAACCACTCGGAGCGCTGCAGCCAGCCCCCCAGCCCCAGGGCCTGCGCGACTGCGATCTTCGTGCCCAGGGTGTCGCGCGTCAGATCAGGCGCCCAGGTCCGGCCGTCGGGGGCCTGCTGGCGTGCCTGCTGGCGATCGTGGGCAGCGATCAGGGGCGCCGCCGTCGGATCGCTGACGGCCCAGCGAAACACGACGCGCCGGTGGGCGCCATCGTCGTGTGCCTCGATCAGCGCATGGGAGGGGGCGGCTCCCCCCAGGCCCCAGGCCCGATCAATCCGCCATCGCTGGAGCTGCGCCCGCTCCGCCGGGGTCAGTCGGCCGCGGCGGTTCTCCAGTTGCTGGGCCTCCTGATCGGTGAGCAGCTTCGCGGCGATCACCCGATCCCGCGCCGCGTCCCGCTCTGCTTCCGCCAGCTCCTGCAGCATCTTCGGGCAGATCGCGTCGGGCTTCTTCGCTGCCTGCCGCGCCACGTATCCCTCCCGCGTCAGCAGGCCCACCACGGTCTCCAGGTATGTCAGCCGGGCCCGGTTCTGCTGGGCGGCCAGCTGGGCCCAGAACGACAACCACGGCCCGGTGGTGCCGGCGGTGACGTTCATGCCGGCGGCGGCCAGCTGGCCCACCACGACGTGGTGGTGCTCCTGGAGATGGAGCATCAGGCGATCCGGGCAGATCGACCCGCAGCCCACCCGCAGAGCCTTCCCCGGTGAGCGAGGCGGCGCGTACAGGTGCCGGGGGCAGCCATCGCGCACGCGACCCGCAGCCTGCGCCACGGCCCCGGGGTCGGTGGTGCCGCCAGCGGCGACGAACACGGCCGAGAAGTGATCCTTCAGGGTGACGGACAAGCCGGCCGCGATGGCTGGCGTAGCAATCACGACGTCGTAGCGGCCGGCGATCCCGTCGGGGTCTGAGGCGAGGCGGTGGGCATCGTCTGCGGGGTCGGCCACGGTGTCCCGATCCACCACCAGCACCCTGCAGTCCGGCCAGTTTCTGCGCACCAGAACCGCGAGGTTCTGAGCACTGTTTGGCGTGTCGAGCTCTGCCGCGGTGGTGCTGATCCAGACCCGCCCGCGGCGCTGCAGCACTTCCTGCAGCGCGTCGTACCAGCCGGCTCGCTTGTCGTGGATGAACAGCTCCCGCCCGGCGGCGGGGCGGTGGTCGCTGCCGATCAGCAGGGCCCGATCCCCGGCCGCGGCCTCGATCGTCCCCAGGGTGGCGTTATCCAGCTGGGCATCGGCGATCAGGACTTGCCGGGCCCCGTCAAGCAGATCGGCCAGGGTCTGCAGCACGGGCACGCGGCGGCGGGCGATGGCGGTGCCGGTGGCCATCACGGCATGGGCCAGAACGGCCGTTGCCTCATCCATCACCACGATGCAGTCCCTCCACTCGGCCGCGTTGAAGCGCAGCCGGCTGGCGGGGCAGAGGGAATCGATGCAGAGCGCGATCCCGGTTTGCCGGAGGTCGCAGCCGGGGGCGGCCTCATCGGCCCAGGGCAGGCCCAGGCGGTTGGCGAGGGCCTCGCCCAGGCTGCGCCGGTGCGTGATGAGCACCACCCGCACCCCGGCGGCCTGCAGAGGCTCCAGATACTCGGCGATGGCCTCTGTCTTCCCGGCGCCCATCGGGGCGCAGAACGCCACCACCTTCCGGTCGCGGGGGATGGTGACGGCCCGGCCCAGGTAGGTGCCATCAGGGGCCACCATCTCCGGCCGGCGCAGCCGGGGCAGGGCTGGCAGCAGGCGCGGCGGCGCGAGGGCCTCGGCCAGGGCCTCCCAGCTCCCCCCGGCGGCCAGGTGGTCGTCGGCGCCCTTGCCGTGGGTGCCGGGCACCGTGCCCACCTTCACGTCGTCGGCACCAGCGGCCTGCAGCAGGCGGCCCAGGCGAGCGGCGGCGCGCGGTTCGGCCGGGTCTTCGCGCTCAGGATTGGGGCAATCGAAGAGAACCCAGCAGGCCCGACCCGCCAGCGGCAGCGCGGCGAGATCAGGGTGCAGCACGCCCCCGGCGCTGGCGTTCCAGACCCCCGGAGCGGCGACCGCGGGCACGCCAATCGAGAGGAGGGCCGCGGCCTTCTTGGCGCCCTCGGTGATGAGCAGCGGCAGGCGCCGTTCCTGGCGCCACCACCGCCAGAACGCCCCAGCGCTGCCGTCGGCATCGGCGGTCACATCCGGCGGCACGGCCAGCTCGAAGCGCTCCGCCACCCGCTCCGCCACCACCGCGGGCACGGCCAGCCAGAACAGGCGGGCGGCCACCTTGAGCGGGTGCTCATACTTCCGCGGCCGGCGCCGCGTCGCATCCCATCGCGGTGCGTCCGGCTTGAAGCATCCCCAGAGACTCGGGCCCCAGTCGCTGAGCGGATCGAGACCCGAGCACCACCACCCGCCAGCGTCGGCGATGGGCTCTAGCTTCTCCAGCAGGCGCCGCACGGACTTGGTGGCGTACTGCTTGGCATCGCCGCCCAGCTGGGCCAGCCGATCGCCCACCAGGGACTCCAGCACGGCCGAACCTTGAAGGCTGAGCACGTTCGCCGCTGCCAGCTCCGGCGCGACGCCTGACGCGAGCCACTCGGCCAGGTGATGCTCAGCGAGGGCATCGGGCCCTGGGGCGGCGGCATCCCAGCCGCTGCCGATCAGCGAGGGATCCGGCTGTGTTGCGGTTGTGCTGCGGGGGTGATTGTCGGTAAGCTGCACGGCATCAGCCCCCTCGGGGGCGGTAACCCCAGCAGCCGGCCTGACGCCAATCGAGACGGCTTCTGGGAGGGATTGAGAGGGGGGGCCTTCGGGGCCCCCTTCCCCATTTCTGGGGCATTGCGAAGATTGAACCGGGCCCGCGGGCGTCGCGCCAGCCCGTGCGGCATCAGGCCGCGGCGGCCAGCACATGGCGCCCTTCTTCTCCAAGGGCCTCCAGTTCTTCATCCTCTGGGGTTGTCTCCCCCCATGCCGCGTGCGCTGTCTCCAGCGCTTCCATGCCGCGCACGATCAAAGAACGGGCCAGGGCGCCACGGGAGCACCCCAGCCGGTCGGCGCGGTACTCCATCACCTCCAGCAGATCGGCGGGGATCTTCACCGGCAGGGCCACCATCGGTCGGCCAGGGCGCCGGAGGTCGGCCAGGAGGAAGTCGGCGGTGGGCATCAGGTCACCTCAACGGGGTCACCAGAGTTTTCCGGTCGTGCTCCGGCCGGGTTCCGACGGGCAGCCAGCGGCGGCGCGGGCGATGTTGAGCTGCTGCTCGACCCCGTGGTGGCAGGCGTCGGCAGGCCGCTGAGCCTCAGCGGGAAGGGGGGCTCAGCCCCCCAGTTCCAGCTGGCCCCGCCGATGCGTCAGACCTTCTCCCAGTGCCGCCCCGTCCCCGCTCCGAAGCTGAAGACGTTGGCCAAGGTTTGACGTTCCCGCAGCCAGCGGGCCACCTCCAGTACTTCCGCCCGGCTGTAGGCGTAGACCTTCGGGCGGCGAAGATCACCACGCGGCGAACGGCCGTAGAGCTCTCGGTAGCCGCGGGCGATCTGGTGCGGATTCGGCTGCGGGTTCGGCCAGGGCTGGCATAGCCGCACCTGCTGCCAGATGGTTTCATCACGCATCCAATCCCACCAGGTCCGGCGCTCACCGAGATCGGACGGCGCCCCTCCCTGACCGGGATTGTTACGGATTGTTGCGACGTATCGGCAGGGGTGGCTATCGCCCCCTTGGCTCACGCACAATGAGTTCATGGTTTTCGTGACTGGAAATCAGCCAGCTCTATTCAGGCCCCCCACTCCCTGGCAGGAGTGGGGGGCCTTTGGCTTGCGCCGCTGACCCCCCAAGGGGAAACCAGAAAGAGCTGACTGCTTCCCAATATAAGGCCCACTTCGCTTTATGCAAGGCAGGCAACATGTGCAACTTTCATACAGTGCCAGTTAAGCCATCCCCAAAAGCAGCCTTTTCGGCGCCCCCGGCCTGAGGCAGAAAACCAAGCGCCGCAATGGCGCTCGAAAGGTAGGGCTACCACAGGCAACCAACCCGCGGCGAACGCACAACAAAGCGCACGAAACGCAAAAGACAGGTAGAAATACTTACGGGCAGTGGTGGCAAGGGGTTGTGACATTCCTGGCGCCCCTTATCTCCCACCTCACCGCGGCAGGGGGGTGAGCCTCAGCGGGGCAGCTCCAGCCGCCGCAAGAGGTTCTTCACACCAGAGGCAGAGAGGGGCTTCCCGTTGCGGGTGACGGTGCCATTGCCCTTGTTGGCCAGGGCCTGGCCAATCCGCCGGAGGCTGTAACCGGCGGCCACCATCGGCGCCACGAGATCGCGCAGATCCTCAGCCTGAGCGGTGGCGCGATCCTTCGCGGCATCGTTGCGGGTGATGGTGCCGGGACGCAGGCCACCCAGCTTCACGCCTCGGGCCTTCGCCGCGGCCAGGGCGTCGCGGGTGCGCTCGCTGATCCGGCGGCTCTCGAATTCGGCGACGCTCGCCATAACGGACAGCACCATCCGCCCGGCGGCGGTGGTCGCGTCAACGTCCGGCAGATCACAGAACAGGAAGCCGCCCATCCCGTTCGCCTGGGCCTCACGGGACAAGCGCAGCACCAGCTCAGCATCCCGCGCGATCCGATCGAGCTTGGCCACGGCCACCGCGGCGCCACGCTTGCGGGCCTCAGCCAGGGCGGCGGCCAGCTGGGGGCGGTCTGCTTTGCGGCCGCTCTCCACTTCCACGAATTCAGCCACCACCACCGCGCGGCGCTCGGCGGCCATGGCCTCCACCTTCGCCCGCTGCGCTTCGAGGCCCAGGCCGCTCTCCCCTTGGCGGGCGGTGCTGACGCGGTAGTAGGCGATCAGTTCCACGGGTCCGGTCCCTGTCTGTACAAACAGACTACGGACGTTGTGCCTTGCACAAAGGAGCACGTTACACGTGTTCACACTGTCCGCGGACTCCCCAGACCCTGCCGGACGGTGAGGCAGGGGCCAGGGTCGGCAGGGTCGGCGGACTCGGCGGACAGGCCCGGACTGTGCCCGGTGCGCTCAGTCCCCGGAGTCGGCGGACTCCCCAGACCGCAACCGCCAGACGTTCCGCGCCGTTCGCTCCGCCCGCAGGCCGGCGCGGGTCACCACCGCGGCGCCGGGCCGGGCCCCCAGGATCCAGGCCAGCTCGGAGGTAGACAACGGGAACCCGACGCGCGCGGCGGCATCAGCGGCCTGGATCCGCTGAAGCAGTCCGGCACCATCAGCGGAGTCTGCAGACCCGGCGGACGGTGCTTCAGTCGGCAGGGTCGGCGGAGTCCCCGGATGCTGCGGACTGGGGGCAAGGGCGCCCCCGGCATCCGCGATCCGCAGGCGGCCAGAGGCCACCTCGTGGGCGGCATCCTCCAGCCGGGCCGCATCGGTGGCGCTCAGCCAGGCCACCCGGCCGCGGCCACCCGGACCGGGGCCTTTCATGGTCTCGATCCCCAGGGCCTTGACCAGCTCAAAGACAGACCCGCGCGAGATGGGTAGGCGCTCGATCAGGGAAGACAGGCGCTCGCCATCGGGCACAGCGTCAACGGCGCGGGCGGAGTCGGTCATAGTCGGCGGAGCCTGCAGACAGTTGGCGGATCATGCCGACTACCGGCGGCGGCGCCAGCTGCAGCAAACAACAGCCTGGCAGCCAGGCCGGGAAAGAACTTATAGTGTAATTTCTAGCAGTTCACCAGATGCCGAACGAAGGAGAAAACACCCTTGAAGCCAAAGAAAAAACAATCAAAGAATACCTGAGTTCTCTTACCTTTAAGATCTCAAGGGGCTCCGCCGCAGCTTGCGACTCAAGCGGAAAAGAGGTGATCTCCGTGAGAGCCGAGGCCGATGATGGCGACGCGATGCCTGATATCGTGCTGCTAAGCTTTCTTAAAGATGAGATTATCCGACAAAAGTACTGGGGCTACTGGATCTCTTTATTTGTCAAAGGAGAATCGACTTTTGATAGGTTCTGAGTCGCATTAACTCGCCATTCAGTGCACAAGGGGAATAGGGAAAACCCCAGGATTCCCAGGCGTTCTCAGGGCAGGTGCCGCGCCAGGTACAAGCAGAAGGCCACCATGGCCAGCAGGCCGAAGGCGGTCAGTTGCTGGGCGGCGGTGCCTTCGAGCGCGAGGCGGAGAGCCAGGGTCGCGGCGATGGCGGAGAAGGAGATAGCGGAGCGCATGGGGCCACAGACGGCGGTACGTCTGCAGTGGTCCGTAGCCGCCTAAGCCGTTGCGCAACCGGTTGCGCAACTTGCGCCACTCGTTTTCAGGGCCAGCACAAGCGAAAGTCGGGGGCTCTCGGACCCGCAGGCAGGCATCCCCAGTGGAGGACCCAAAGGGTGCGGGTGGTGGGAAGCAGGGCCTCAGGCGGACGCAGCTGGTCCCTCTGGCAGGCGCAGAGCGTGGGTCATCCGAAGGCTTGGTTCTCCTGTTGAGATCAGGGCGCTAAAGGGGTTGCATCCCCGGTTGCAACCGGGGACCGTGGGGAGCGGCGGGGCTGCCGCAGCATCGGACGGGGCTAGGCCTGGGATCCCAAGGCGACCAGGGCCGCAGCATCCTCATGGGTTGGAACGGCGGAGGCTGCTGATTTCATCCGCAACACTGCCGACTGCATCCGCGACACAGCCAAGCCGCTCTTCTTGCCTGCCGACTCCAGCTGCAATGCCGCGGACTTCAGCTGCGATGTCTCGGACTTCAGCTGCGATGCAACCGATCTCAGCGTCTGCAGCGTTTCGGCTCTGTTCTGAACGTGTCTGGCCATAGAGCTGGAGGAATGCAAGCACCCCTAGCAAGAAGCTCAGCGTAATGGCTTGAACCCATGCCGGTGCATCGCTTGTGACTTTGCCGTCAAGCGCAACGAGCGGACCGATGAGGGCTGCAGCAACACCCCAGAACCGCCCTCCTAAACACAGGATCCCCAGAAGCGCCAGTACAACAGCAACCAAGGGCAAGGAAAACCAGTACAGGAGAACGTGCGTAGAGATGGGCATGGCAAACGGTGCTGAGGCGTATCAAGGGCTTTGAGGGCCGTGCCCGTAGGGGCGTGGCAGGGCCTCAGGCAGCCCGGAAACCGACGGCGCGGGGGGCAGATCGAGGGGGAGGCGGGGCCGTGTGCCAGGGCAGGGCAGCCGGCGGAGCCGATGCCCTGGGCATCGGAGGCGGTGGGGCAGCCGGCGGGGGAGGCGTGGGGCACTTTCTGCCCATATACGGGTTTTCTGTATGGGTGAAAAGTGCCCCAGTCGATCCAGCCACGGCGGCCAGCTCCGCCAGCCAGGCAGCGGCGAGGGCCTCGCGGTCGATCCCCTCAGGCAGGGCGACGGGTGTGGCCCGGTAGGCCATGGCGTCGCGGTCATCACCGCGGGTCTTGATCCGCCCGGCGCTCAGCAGCTCCCAGCCCACGGCCCGCAGCAGGGCCCGCAGGGTGCCGGATGCCTTGGCGCCGGGGCTCACCCCTGCCGCGGCGGCCAGCTGGCCCCTGTGGGCGGTGGCGTTGATCTGCAGGGTGATCACGGCCGGGTCCGTGGCGGCGATCGTCTCGCCGGCTGAGAAGCGCTTCAGCAGTTCGGGCACCCCCAGGGCCCGCAGGGCCGTCACCCGTGGCGCCAGCGTCACCCGCAGACGATCGGGAGAGAAGGGCCGGCCGGCGGGATCGAGGGCCGCCACGGCGCCGCGATCGTGGGCAGGGATCAGCGCCAGGGCCTCGGGGCTGATGAGCAGGAAGCCGAGCCGTAGGCGCTCCCGCAGTCCGTCGCGGTCGGCCTCCAGCAGCTCCGGCGCGGGCGCCGCGGCCCCCAGGGCCCAACGTTGCGCCAGGCGGAAGCGATCGAGGGCGGCCTGTTCGTCGGGCTCCAGCTTGCGGCGGCGGCCCAGGGCATCGGCCGCGGCGGGATCGAGCAATGGCGCCGCGATGATCGCCGCATCCTCGGCGGCTTGGGCGGCCTCGGCGATCGTTCCCAGTTCATCGGCCACGCGGGCGCTGAACATGGGGCAGGGCGCGGGTCCCTCCGGCTGGATCACCCAACCTTCCCGCTCCAGCAGGCCGGCGATCGTGGCGCGGTAGGCGTGGCGCTGGCGGTTGCGGTGGGCGGCCAGCTCGCCGTAGGCCTCCAGCCAGGCCCCCTCCGCTCCGGCCTGCTCCAGCTCCCCCAGCAGCGGGTCAGACACGGCCCGCAGGGCAGCGATCACGCGGGCCGGGTCCGTGTCACCGGAGCCCACCCGCAGGGCGCCACCGGGGGAGCGCTCCGGCGCGTAGAGGTAGGCGGGTACCTCAGGGCAGCGGACACGGGCGAGGGCCTGGGCGGCGTGCTCGGGGGCGATACGGCCGCCCGCGTAGGCGATCACGGCGGCTGGGCGCCAGCGCTGGAAGCTCACCCCGGAGCTGATCGAGGGGGAGACGTAGAGGGCGTCAAACCGATCGGCGAACCCCTCGGGATCGGCCGCCAGCTCGGCTGCCAGCTCGGGGGTGCTGGAGTCGATCACCGCCACCCGCGCGTCTGGCTGCCATTGGCGGTGCAGGGCGGCCAGGGTCTGGGGTGCGCTCCGGTAGCGGGCTTTCTGTGAGGCGGTCCAACAAAGGAAGGGCTCACCGCTGAGCACGAGCTGAGCCCAACGGGCGCGGAAGCCATCGGCCGCGTCCTGGGCGGTGGCGAAGCGCGGCGCGTGCAGGGCCCTGCCGAGCATCGGGCGATGGTCGGAGCGGATCAGCAGGGCGCGGCGGCCGGTGAGCTTCTCGAGAAGGTTGAGGGCCCACTGGGGAAGCTGGGCATCGGCGGCGATCACCTGCCCGGCCCGCGCCAGCAGCTCGGCCAGGGTGCGCAGCACCTCCGCCCGGCGGGGTGCGAGGGCGGAGCGGCGATGGGGGGAAAGGGCGGTGCCGGTGCTGGTCAGGAGATGCTCCAGCCCCTGGCCGGTTTCATCCCAGACCACAACGCCACCGCTCCAGCTGTGGCCGCTGATCTGCAGGGCGCTGGATCGGCAGGCGGAATCGAGGCAGAAGCCGGCGCCAAGCTGGCGCTCATCGGTTCCGGGCGATGGGGCCCAGGCGATGCCCAGCCGGTCGCTCACGGCCTGACCGATCGCCACCCGATGGGAGGGCACGAGCACGGGAACCCCGGCATCCCGCAGGGGCGCGACGGCCGCGGCGATGGCTTCTGTCTTGCCGCAGCCCATGGGCGCCTGGAGCAGCACGAGGGGGGCCTCGGCTGGCGGGGGAAGGGGGCATGCCTGGCCCAGGTAGGCGCCGGCCGGTGCGATCTGATCGGCAGCCCGCAGGCGGGGCAGCACCGGCAGGGGCGCGGTGTCGGCGAGGGCCTGGGCGAGGGCATCGGCGCCGGCTGCCGCGGCCAGGTCATCGAGGCCTGTCTTCTCGGTGCCAGGGAGCAGCGGCAGGCGGGCGATCTCGGGCTTCCCGCCAGCGGCCCGCAGGGTGCGGGCGAGGGCGCCGGCCGCGGCTCTGACCTTGCTGGCGGTGGCTGGCTTTCCCTCCGCATCGAAGACCACCAGCCAGGGGCGCCCCTTGGCGCTCAGGGCCACAAGGGCCGGGATCAGCCGCTCTGAGCCATCGGTGCCGACGCGGCGGCCCATCTGCACACCGGGCAGGGCCACGGCCGCGTAGCCGTGGGAGACGGCACAGAGGGCTTTCTTCCAGCCCTCGCAGATCAGCAGCTGCAGGCGAGGGGTGCGCTGCGCCCAGCCCCAGAAGCCCGCGGCGAGGGTGGCCGGATCGGTGGGGAAGCGCAGGCGCTGGCGCTGGCAGATCAGCCGCCAGCAGCGCTCCGGGATGTGGGGCAGCAACAGGCCGCCGCCCTCGGGGAAGGCGGGGGGGGCCTCGTACTTGATCGAGCGGCCGGGCTTGTCGATCCGCTGGCGGGGCTGATCCGGCTTCCACTGCTCGAAGGTCGGCAGGTCGGAGACGGTGGCGGAGAGGCTGCGCCAGCCACCGGCCGCCAGGTGGCGGTAGCGGCGGTCAAGGGCGATCAGGCGATCGGCCAGGTAGCCGGCCTGTGCCTGGCTGTGGCCGCTGGCGGTTGTGCTGCCGGTCTGGATTGCCAACCGGGCGTAACGGGTCAGCTCGGCCCGCTCCGTTTCCCAGTGGCGCTCCACCCCCGGCCCGAAGCTGGCGACGTTGGCCGCGGCCACGTCGGGGGCGATGGCGGAGGCCTCCAGCTCGGCCCGGTGTTGAGGCAGCAGGACCGCAACAGCTGGGGGGGTGAGTGTCTCAGGACCGGCCGGGGCAACATCCCAGCTACTACCGACTGGGCTTGTAGCCAGGGGCGTTGCTTCCGCCGGGCTTGTTGCGCCTTGGGTTTGTCCCCGGACCAAAGTCCTCCGGGGCGTTACTTCCGCTGGGCTTGTTGCGCGGGTACTATTCAGCTCAAGCACTGAGGCCCTCCCTCGGTGGGTCCCCGGTCGCTGCTCTGTCCTGAGAAAACGAGCGCAGCGCCGGGGCTGTTTGTGAG
>JBKDSV010000038.1:0-2679 GCA_046340795.1 Cyanobacteriota bacterium
AGAGCGCGGAGATCGCAGTTGGCGCAAGGGGGACGGCTTCCACTAGCAACCGGTTGTCCAGAGCTTCCTTAGCTCCATCAGCCAGAAGCTTGACGGAATGTGCCGCTTTGCGAGAAGCAAGCAGGGCTGGATGGGCGTGGCAGGGCATCTCGCCCTGTGAACGCGTACGGATTCATCACGTGCCAGGATGGACGGGTAGGCAGGATTGACTCCAGATGGCCAGCCGTATGGTTTCTCTACCCCCTACCTCCAACTTTCCAGCTGACCCCGTGCCCTTAAGCCGGGAAAATCTCAACAGAATCTACCTCGAACTGCGCAACTGCTACAAGAGCTCTATGCGCAGTCGCGGCCAGCACCGCAGCCAAGCCAACAAGGCTCGTGAGGAAACGGCACAGCTCAAGCAACGGCTGCTCGATCTTGCAGCACGGGAAGCTTCCGTTCGCGCAGATATTTATCAGATGCTTGAAATTGTCACCGCGATTGCCGGTGATCTGGAGGATTCAGGAGAAGATCTTGTCAAAGAATTTGGCAACTACAAGCTTGGCCGCAAGACCTATCAAGGCGGCTTTTCCCTTGGTGGCCTCGTGCAAGCTGTGATCCGTTTCGTCAATCGCTGGACCCAAACCAAGGAGCGTGTGGTGCAGCTGGATCAGAAGCGTCATGAGTTCATCGAGAAGACAAAGGATTTGCCCCCCCTGCCCCTCGCCGGGAACGGCCCCAATGGTTCTCTGAACCAAGCAACAGCGATGCCAGCCAGCAAGGTGGAGTCTGGCGATCGCGTAGAAGCCCAGCAGACTCAGGAGCTCAAGGCCGATGGGTCAGCTCACTGACACCCTGCGGGCCACCTTGCGGGATCTGGCCCAATCCGACGCCAGGCTCTACCGCGGACTGCAGGAGGAGCTCGGCGTCAACACACCAACCACCGGCCCCCCGGCTGCCCGAATCGAGGGTGATGCCGCGGCCAGCCGCGAGGAGTTGGAGGGGTTGTCGGTGGCAGCGCTTTGGAGCCTTTGCAAAGCGCGTGGCATCAAGGGCCTCAGCAAGGGCCCGGTGCCGAAACAGGTCGATGCGCTGCTGAGTCACCCGGAGGGACCACCCCAGCGCAGCACCCTGCCGCTCAAGGCCACTCCGGGGAGTCACCGCACCAAGAGCTCGGCCGTGGGTGGCAGGGCAGCGACCAAGGGGAATGCCGCTGACTTGCAGGCCCTTGAGCAGCGGCTGGATCGGCTGGAACAACTTGTGCTGTTGCTCGCTCAGCAGGTGGGCGTTTCCCCGGAAGCAATCGAGCGGTTGCTTCCTCTGGCCTCCCGCGAAGCCTGAGGGGGGAACGGCGATGCTGTGGATGTCGCGCACCAGGTGATCGCCGCCAGCGCTGATCTCAGCGGCATGGCCCACCAACGTCACCAGTTCGCGATGGCCGCGGGCCTTGCTGTGCTGCTCGCAGAAGCCGATCTCGGCGTTGGGGAAGGTGACACGCTCGATCGAGCCGACAAGCACTTCGCCGTTCTGCCTCTCGATGGGTTGGGCGGCGTTGTCGGCTGGGCTCAGGGCAGTTCCAGCCACCCCCGCAGGGCCAGATCCAGCGCTGCCATCGGCATGGTGAACAGCTTGTCGGCCATCAGCCGCGAGGGCTTGCACAGCCTGTTGCGGGGCGAGGGGTTGAGCGCGAGGCGCACCAGCGGCGCCTCCATCAGGGTGCTGGTGCGGGGGCACAGGGTTGCTCTCAGCTTCCGGGTCGGGGGCGTCATGCGGTCCAGTTGCTCCGGTCAGGCCCCTGCTCACTCCAGTTCAGTGGCTCCAGCTCGAACAGGTGCTCCGCTTGGCGTCGGGCCTCCTCCCTGGTGCCATGGCGCGGGAGGTCCTGCTCGATGGCCTCGCGGATCCAGGCACGGCGGCTCTTTCCCTGACGCTGGGCGAGTCGATCGAGCTGCCGCTCCTGCTTCGGCTCCATCCGCACGCCGATCACCATCGGGCCGGGTGTGAAACGTTTCGTGCAACGGCTTGGGACTGTTAGCCGGATCGATCAGCCGCCCAGTCGCTCCCCTTTTACGGCCAGGCCGGCCTCGGTGGTGGTGACGAGCGGTTGGCTGAAGCACTGCTCACGCCGTCTCAGGGGCCCAGCCCCGCTGGCGATGACTGGCCACCCACCAGCCCTGCGGCGGTGGGTGGGGCACTCGCCGTGGGCGATCAGGTGCTAGAGCGGAGGCAGGTGAGCAGCGGGATGCCCTTTCTGGATCCCTTTCTCGCTCAATGTTGCCAACGGAGCGCTTAGGGCGGGAAGCCAAGGGGCTGGCCTGTGGCGGCATCCCAGAGGCGCAGGGTCTTGTCGTCGGAGCCGGAGACGATGCGCCTGCCGTCGGGGCTGAAGGCCACGGAAAACACCGAACATGTATGGCCTTGAAGAGGAGGCCCGATGGGCTTGCCGCTGGCGGCATCCCAGAGGCGCAGAGTGTTGTCAACGGAGCCGGAGACGATGCGCCGGCCGTCGCGACTGAAGGCCACGGAAGTGACCGTCGCCCTATGCCCCTCAAGCCTCATCAGCTCAACCCCCGGCCGCGTGAGCCGATCCGCAAGCGCTCCTTCCACCGCCCCCAATGCCGGATCCGGCCCGAGGCGCATCAAGCTGGAACGGCTGAGCCCCAAGGCCGTGATCGCCCGCTGCAGTTGCAGCGCCGGGTC
>JBKDSV010000039.1:0-26217 GCA_046340795.1 Cyanobacteriota bacterium
AGGTTCTTCAGAAATCCTTTTTTGGAAGCAGATTTGACCTGGATCCAGTCGAGTCGGAGTTCGATTTATCGCGGAATAATTCCGTCTTGGCCTCGAATTATCTTGATATCCTCGTATGGACATCTATGCGCAACAGGCTCCTAGATTCTGGTATCCGTTCAGGTGGTGGAATGACCAATAAATACCAGCTCTAGTGTGCTGCTCCGCAAGTTCATGCATCATCCCCGGCTTAGTCCGTGCGCCTCGATGCCGTCATCAGCAAGGACTGCAGGCCAGATACCCATCAATGGATTCACAGCGCATTTACAGGACAGCACACTGGCAATGGTTCTCGCCCTTTTTAAGGGCACCTCGAAAAATTCCGCCTCCCCCTCGCCTCCTGGAGTGAAATCCCTTGCTGTCACTGACCTCACTGGCCAGTCGCGGCAGGCCAAAAGTGATTTTTCGAGGTGCCCTTAAGGGCATCTCGAAAAATACCGGTCTCGTCTGAAAGCGCCGATTGAGACTCATGTCTTGGTCGGCGTTGGCCTTGTCCATTGATCGCTGCAAAGCCGATTTTTCGAGGTGCCCTTAAGATGATTTCACTTCAACCGAGAAGGAGTTCTGCCTGCTCCGATTGGGCGACTTCGGACTGCCAGAAGTCGTATGGGTACTACCGGTAGTGTCCCCATGCCGGTCAGAGGTTATATCGGCCCCCTGAACAGTTACAGAGTCCGCTCAAGAAGGTTGTGACAAGATCAGGGCACCTCGAAAAATCAATTCTGTCGTGCTGAGGCTGGCCAGTACGATCCGTAGCAGCAAAGGATCTCACTCTGGGACGGGAGAGAACGGGGTGATTGTTCGAGGTGCCCATCAAGGCAAACAAGCGTGTCAAAATGACTTGAGCACATGCTGTGGGGTTTTACGCAGATCATGGAGCGCAAGCCGCGGAGCGTGTGGCTTGACCCCGGGCGGCGCGGCTTCATGAAGGCGGCACCGGCGGCCACTTTGCCCGTAGAGCGACTCAGCGCTCCAGCCGCTGCCAGAAGCTCCACCGCTGGCCGAACGCCTCCCGCAGCCGCCCCACAAAGCTGGCGTGGCTCTCGATGGCCTGCCAGTCATCGATGCGGGCATCAAGCCGCTCGCACTGACGCAGGTGCTCGACGGCATCGCCATAGCGCTTCGCGCGTCCCATCGACAGGGCAAACACCACCATCGACCGCAGCAACAGGCTGGCGGCCAGGGGATGGTCGCCGCTGAGGCGCTCCGCGGCCTGCGCATAGAGCTCATCGGCAGGACCATCCCAGTCACGACAGTGCTCGATCACGTAGCGAGCCGCCCGTGGCAGAGACGGCCAGAACACAAGAAACCGAAGCGCCATCAGGGACACTGGGTGCTGCTCTGCCACCGCGAGGGCCCGCTCCTCCGCCTCCACATCGGCAAAGTCATCCAGCCGCCGCAAGTAGTCGCGCAGGAGCGGAATTGAGAGCGTGTGGCGGAACACCTGCCAGCGATGCCGCTGGGCCTCCTCGCCGCGGCCCAGAGCCTCCAGCACGGCGAGGCGTGTGCTCTGCCACGCCTCGGCCTCCATGATCCAGGTCGCCTTGGCGGCGCGATCCAGCACAGCCAGGGCCTGCGCAGCCCGGCCGCCCTGGAGCAGATGGCTGGCCACCTCGGCGGCGGTGTCGGGCCGGGTGAGCTGGGAAGGAGTGAAGAGCTTCAGATAGCCGTCCAGGTCGCCACGGCCCTGGACGAGCTGTTTCATCGTGAAGCGATCAACGCCACCGCGCTCCAGCAGCGCCTCCTCCAGCCGGAGCAGCCCCGCCTCGCCCAGGGCTGGTGCCAGGGCCGGGATCAGACCCGCGAACTGGCCGTAGCCGTTGCCCTGGAGCAGTTCCGCCGTCTGTTCCACCAGCGGTTCAAGCTTGGTGCCGGCTGCCGTGGCGAGGCGCACCAGGGTGTCCACTCCCCGCTGGAAGAAGCCGATCACGGCACCAGTGGAGTCGGAGCAGCGGTCCAACACCCCCTCGCTTAGCTCCAGCAGGCGCACCTGCAACGCCACCGCCAGCGCCGGATCGGCCGTGGCAATCGGCCCGCTGATCGCCTGTTGCTGGGATTCCAGATCCGCCAACAGCGCCTTGCGCTTGGCGAAATCGATGAAGCTGGTGGAGCGGGCGATCGCCGCCAGCCGCTTGCGCACCTCCTGGGCCGCGTCTTCTGCGCCGCTGGCGGCGGCCAGAGCGAGCCGCAGGCGCCGCTGGATCAGGGCATTGCCGGCGCTCACCTCGATGAGCAGCTCCGCCAGCGCCGCCACGCCGAGCGTTTGAAGGTTTTTGGCGTTGAGGGCTCGCTTGCCGGCCATGGGATCGAGGGCGGTGCCATCAGCATGGTGCGCCGGACCTGCCCACTAGGGCGCCAGCTCCGCGCAGCAGCGGGCAAAGGCGGCGGCGGGATCGGCGGCGGTGGTGATGGGCCGACCGATCACCAGCTGGTTGGCGCCAGCGGTGATGGCCGCGGCCGGCGCCATCACCCGGGCCTGATCGCCGCTGCCGCTGCCCGAGGGACGGATGCCGGGCGTGACCAGGAGGAAAGGCTCGGGCCAGGCGGCGCGCAGGGCCGCCACCTCCCAAGGCGAGCAGACGCAACCGCCCACTCCCGCCGCCGCGGCCAGGGCCGCCAAGCGTTCCACACAGGCCTCCACAGGGTCGGCAAGGCCCAGCTCCTCCGCAAAGCGCTGAGCCTGCCAGCTGGTGAGGACCGTGACGGCCAACAGAGTGGGGGGTTCCAGGCCCGCGGCCGCCGCTCCCTCCTGTGCCGCCGCCTGGGCCGCTCGCAGGGCCGCGCTGCCGGCGGAGGCATGCACGGTCAGCAGCGCGGCGCCCAGTCGGGCGGCAGCGCGGCAGGCGCCGGCCATGGTGGCGGGGATGTCGTGGAATTTGAGATCCAGAAACACGCGCTTGCCCTGATCCCGCAGCGCACGCACCACCGCGGGGCCAGCGCTGGTGTAGAGCTCCAGGCCCACCTTGACCCAGCGCAACTGCGGGATGGTCGTGGTGAAGCCAAGGGCTTGCTCGACATCCATGCCGTCAAGGGCGACGATGATGCGATCAGCGGGGCTGGCGGGCAGGGGCACGGAACAGGGGTCAACGGCCTCCCATGATCATCAGGGACGCATCCCCTCCTCCATCCCCAGCGATCAATGCGACGCCACGGCTTCTTCACTCAGCCACCAGGCGACGGATGATCTTTTTCCCGACCTGCAACACCCGTCCGTGCAGCTCGGCGGCGCTGGCGAACTCCTGACTCGGATCGGTGAGCTTCTCGCCATCCAGCCGCACCCCCCCACCCTCGATCTGGCGGCGAGCATCGCTGCTGGTTTTGCCGATGCCCACGGCGGCAAGCAGATAAAAGGCCTTGGCCGGAAATGAGACCCCGGCCATGGAGGCTTCCGGAAGGGCGATCGCCGCTTCAACCGGCTGCGTTGTGTTGCTGCGGAGAGTGGATGTGGCATCGGCGGGGCGGCTGCCGGGCGCGACCACCACGTGGAAGGCGCTCGCCTGGGCCTCCAGCGCCGCCTCCTGCCCATGGCGGTTGGCGGTGATGGCCAGGGCCATGGCCTTCTGCCGCTCGCGAGGTTGCTCCGGCAAGGCCGCCAGATCAAGGTCCGTGAGCAGGGTGAGATAGGCATCCACCACGCGGTCCGGCACCTTCTCCAACTTGGAATACATGTCGAGCGGCGGCTCCTGCAGACCCACGGTGTTACCCAGGCTCTTGCTCATCTTCTGCACGCCATCGGTGCCCGGAAGGATGGGGAGCAGCAGGCCGAATTGGGGAGACTGGCCGAAATGGCGCTGCAGATCGCGGCCCATGGCGACGTTGAACTTCTGATCCGTGCCGCCCAGCTCCACATCGGCGGCGATCGCCACCGAGTCGTAGCCCTGCAGGAGCGGGTAGAGAAATTCATGCAGGGAGATTGGTGTGCCGTTGGCGTAGCGGTTGGCGAAATCTTCCTTGGCGAGCATCTGGCCCACGGTGCTCTGGGCCAACAGCGCGATCACCGCCGGCAGATCCAGCCCCGCCAGCCACTCGCTGTTGCGCCGCACCTCCAGCCGGCCCGGCGTGGTGAAATCCAGCAGGGCCCGCTCCGGAGGCTGCCCCAAACCGAGCTGCACCAGGTAGGTTTCGGCATTGGCCTCCACCTCGGCGGCGCTCAGTTGCACCCGGGTGGCGCTCTTGCCGGTGGGATCGCCGATGCGGGCGGTGAAGTCGCCGATGATCAACACAGCGGTGTGGCCGGCGTCTTGAAAGGCCCGCAGTTTGCGAAAGAGAATCGAGTGGCCCAGATGGAGGTCGCTGCCGGTGGGGTCGATGCCGAGCTTCACACGCAAGGGGCGGCCCGCGCTCTGGGCCACCGCCAGGCGGGCGGCGAGGTGCTGGTCAGCGGCCTGGCCGGTGGGCCTGGATTCCGCCATGACGCCCGCCGGGAAGAGATCGGCGAGGCCCCGGCTCAGCCACGCCGGCAGATGGGTGGCGAAGGGCGCGGCGGGAGGTGGGCTGATCTCTGCGGACCCGGTCTGCTCAACCATGGCAAATCTGAGGGCTCGCGCGGCGATGGGCGGATCGTAGGCAGCCGCTGGCGGCCCGCCGCCATGATTGGATGCGGCGACCCCGATCGGACCAACCATGCGGGTGCTGTTCATCCACCAGAATTTTCCTGGCCAATATCGTCACCTGGGTCCAGCCCTGGCGGCCCGGGGCGATCAGGTGTTGGCCCTCGGCGCTCCCCATGCCCCCGGCCTGGCCGGTTTCCCCCTGCGACGCTACCCCCTGCCGAAGGAGGTGCCCCCTTGCCACCCCTGGGCCGCCGATTTCCAAACCAAGTGCGTGCGGGCGGAGGCAGTGGCCCGCCTGGCCGCCCAGTGCCGCGATGAGGGCTTTGCTCCCGATCTCGTGATCGGCCATCCGGGGTGGGGGGAGCTGCTCGCCATCAAGGATGTGTTCCCCTCTGTGCCCGTGCTGCACCAGTTGGAGTGGGTCTATCCCTTGACAGGGGGCGACAGCACCTTTGATCCGGAATTTCTTGCTGCTGGCGAGGAGGCCCGCAGTGTGGTGCGCTTGCGGCGGGCCCACCAACTGCTGGCGTTTCACGATCTCGATCACGCCTGGGCACCCACCCACTGGCAGGCGGCCAGTGCGCCCGAGGTGTTTCGCGAGCGGATCAGCGTGATCCATGAGGGCATCGACACCCGCGTCATCGGCCCCAATCCGATGGCCGAGGTGCGGCTGCAGCGGGCGGGCCTCACCCTGCGCGCGGGGGATGAGGTGCTCACTTTCGTGGCCCGCAATCTGGAGCCTTACCGCGGCTTTCACATCTTCATGCGGCTGTTGCCCGAGCTGTTGCGGCGTCGTCCGGCCCTGCGGGTGCTGATTGTCGGCGCGGATGGGGTGAGCTACGGCAAAGCCCCCGCAGGCGGGGGAAGCTGGCGCCAGGTGTTGCTCCAGGAGCTGGCCGGCCAGCTCGATCTGGCGCGGATCCACTTTGTGGGGCAAGTGCCCCACCCCGTGTTGCATCAGCTGTTTCAGATCTGTCGGGTCCATACCTATCTCACCTATCCCTTTGTGTTGAGCTGGAGTCTGCTGGAGGCCATGGCCTGCGGAGCCGTGGTCGTGGCTTCGGCTACACCGCCGCTACAGGAGGTGATCGATAACGGTCGCAATGGCCATCTGGTTGACTTTTTCGACCAGCAGACCTGGCTCAACACGCTGGAGCGGGTGTTGGCCGAGCCTGAGGACCAGCAGTCAATCGCGGCCGCAGCCCGGCAAACAGTGGTGGAGCGCTATGACCTGCACCAGCAGTGCCTACCGCGTCAGCTGGCTTTGGTGGATCAGGTGGCATCGCTCAGCTGTTGACTTCCAGTTGCTGTTTCATGCGTTCCAGGGTGACCTGCATCTGCTCAAACATCCGCTCGGGCGTCAGGCCAAACTGGCCGAGATGGGTGCGGAGCTGCTCTACCGTAAGCTTGGCCTGAAAGTCTTCCGAGAGCTCAAAACGCTTCATGAAGACGTGATAACGATCCATGATTTCTTCCATTTGATCGATATAAAGCTTTTTGCCTTCTCGATCAAACTTGCCATAGCTGCCGCCCAGTTGCATCAGCTGTTGGTAATCAGCAAACAGGCGCTTGGCTTCATCTTGGATGATCTCGGAATCAAAAAAAGCCATGGCGCGGATCAGGCAGAACAGGCTGAGGCCTTCGATTCTGAGGGGGGGCGGCAGTGTGTGGGAGTGCGGATCCACGCATCCATTCCGTAGCGGTTCCCGCTGAATCGCCTGGATTGTCTTCACAACCTGAAACGATGTCCCCCCGGGCTCCCGATGGATCTCACCCCCCACCTCCCCCTGATCCGGCGCAACCAGCGGCAGGTCGAGCTCCTGTTCAGGGAGGATCGAATGGTGCTGGCCCTGGGCTGCCGAACGTTGATCGCCGCGCTGGTGACCCTGCACCCGCTGGAGCGCATCGTCGGCGTGGCCACCTCGGAAACCGCCACATTGGCCGTGGTGGAGCGGGAGCGGCCCGATCTGGTGATCGTGAGCGAGCCTTTGGAGGAAGGATGCAGCTTCACCCTGGTGGCCACACTCAAGCGGCGCTGGCCGACCCTGCGTGTGTTGCTGCTGGTGATGGGGAACATGCGCTCCCTGCGCCTGACGACCTTCATGGAAGCCACCCGGGAGAACGGCGTGGTGGTGGTGATGGATCAACGCATCGGCACGGGCAGCGAGATGGCGGCCCTCCTCTCCCTCCGCTTGGGCGCCCGCTTTGTGGATCCCAGCATCGGTCGCTTTGCCAAACCGGTCGACCCGTTGAGCCGGCGCGAAAAAGAGGTGTTGCGCTGGCTGGTGGCCGGGCAGAGCAACAGCCAGATCGCCGAGCGGCTGCAGCTGTCTCAGGAGACGGTCAAATCCCACGTCTCGAACATGTTCCGCAAGTTGGGAGTGGCCAATCGGCAACAGGCGGCCTTGCAGGCCATGCGGCTGGAGCTTCTCGATGCCGGATTGCCAGAGCGCTGATCGGCCCCCTGGCCGCGACGGGGGTGGGGCCGCTACCTTCAGGACCGTTTTGCGCGCGATGCGGCCACCATGGCCCGAAGGCACTGGTTGGACCCCTTGGCTCGTCGGTTGCTGATCGCCACCGGACAGATCCCTGCGGCACAGGCCCTTGCGGCCCGGCAAGCGGCCCAGGAGGCCGCCGCCCGCCAAGCCGACCACGAAGCCATGGTGGAGCGGGAGTTGGGGGAGCTCAAGCGGGCCCGGGCCGCTGGCTTGGTCGATGTCAATCGCGCCACAGCCAGCGACTGGCGCCAGCTGCCGGGCTGCACCGCTGAACAGGCGGATCTGCTGGTGCGCCTGCAGGCGGGTGGCGTGCAGCTCAGCGGGCCCGATGATCTGCGGCGCCTGCTGCAGCTGGATGCCCGCACCCTGGCGGAGTGGCTGCCCAGGCTGGTGTTCCACTGGTATGGCGAGCCGGCGCCGATCGCCTCTCCGCCCGTGGCGATCAACCGCGCTGGCGCGGCGGAGCTGCGGCAGCGGCTGAAACTCTGTTCCCAGCGGCTGAGCTGTCTGCAGCAGGAACGGCTGCGGGGTCCCTTTCGTGATCTGGCCGATCTGCAGGAGCGGCTCCAGCTTCCGGCCTCGGTGGTGGAAGCCTGGATCGGTCGTGTCTCCTTTGAGGCCCCGGAGCTGCCCTCTCCTGTCCGCCTGGAGCCGCTGCCGTCCCCGGGCCCCAGCCTGCCGCCCACCCGTCGCCGGCCCTCGCCTCTTCCCGGGCCGAGCCGCCGCACATGACCTCCTGGTCGCGGCCCCGCCAGGGCGACCTCTTCGCCGGTCCGCTTCCCCTGGCGGACCCGGCCCCCGCCCCGCCAGGCGAAGATCCCCTTGCCGCCCGCAGCGGGAACACCGGGCCAGTCGCCGAGGCCCTGCCCTTCGCCCGTCGGCAACTGTTGGAATGGCAGGAGCGTTTGGCGGCCTATCAGGCCCCCCTCTGGATGGAGGCTGATCGGGAGGAGGGGGCGGAGGGGGGTGGGGGGCCGGGGGAAGCGAAGCAGGCCAGCCTTTTCGCCGCCGCAGAGGCCCCCCCCGGGCTGTCGGCCCCGTTGGCGGATCCGGACGCCCGGGCCCGGGCTTTGCGGCCCCTCTCCCTGCCGGCGGAGAGCCTGGCGTTTTGGCGCTGGCCCCAGGCGCCCCATCAGGGTCCGGCGCTCTATCTGGTGCTCGATCGTCCCGGCCATCTGACCCAGCCGCTGCTTCTCTACGTGGGGGAAACGGCCCGAGCCGATCGCCGCTGGAAGGGGACCCATGACTGCAAGAGCTACCTGGCGGCCTACCGGGAGGCCCTGGCTCGGGCAGATTTGAGCGCCAGCTTGAGCCTTCGCTTCTGGTGCGAGGCGCCCGCGGCCACCGCCGCTCGCCGGGCCTTGGAACAGGCCCTGATCCAGCGCTGGAAACCCCCCTTCAACAAGGAAACACGCGGCCGCTGGAGCACCCCCTTCACCGCCGAGGTCGCCTGAGTGTGCCGTCCCGCAAGTTCATGCGTCATCTTTGGCCTGGTCCGTGCCTCCAGGCGCCGCACTCAGCAAGGGCTCCGGGTGAGAAACCCATCAAAAAATCCACAGCAGATTTGCGGGACCGCACACTGAGCAGCCGGTTCAACGGGCTTTTCGCTGGCGCCCCGTGACAGAGCGCCTTCCCTTGCCGCCGCTTGGATGGAGCGACCTGAGGGGACTGGCGGAGCGGGAGTTGCGATCCCAGCTCCTGGCTACGATCCAAACTCCTGCCTTGGGCCATGGAGTTCCGCTGCCTGCCTTCGCCCGCCGCCGCCTCGGGCCCCACCGATCCCCTCCAGGGGTGGACGGGAGATGGCCTGGTGCTGGGCCTCTTTCGCGGCGACGACCATCCAGGCCGCGCCCTGCTGGCCCGCCTTCTGGGGGAGGGAGCGGCGGCGGATCTGGAGCGGCGGCGCTTCCACGGCAAAGCGGGCGAGTGCGTGAGCTTTGACAGGCCGGGCGCGCTGCCCGCCGGCCTCACCCTCGTGGGCCTGGGGGAACCGGAGGGATTGGATCTGGCGAGTCTGCGAGCGGCCACGGCCACAGCCGTGCGGGCTGCGGCGCGGCTGGGCTGCCAGCGGCTCGGGTTGCTTCTGCCGGTAGAGGGGCTAGTGCCGCTGGCCGCCGCCGCCGCCATCGCCGAGGCGGCCCGACTGGGCCTGTACAGCGATCACCGCTATCGCAGCGAGTCTGAACCGGAGACGCGGCCCCGGGAATGCACGCTCCTGGGGCTGCCGAGCGAAGCCGAGGCGGCCCTGGCCACTGTGGACGCGGTCTGCGCTGGTGTGGAGCTCGCCCGTCAGCTTGTGGCTTCCCCCCCTAACCACGGCACCCCGCAGGCCCTGGCCGAGACGGCAGCCGCGATCGCCCGGGACCACGGCCTGGCCCTGAAGGTGCTGGAGCGCGGCGACTGCGAGGCACTGGGGATGGGGGCCTACCTGGGGGTGGCCCAGGGATCCGACCTGCCGCCGAAATTCATTCACCTCACCTACACCCCCCCCGGCCAGGTGACACGGCGGGTGGCGCTGGTGGGCAAGGGGCTCACCTTTGATTCCGGTGGCTACAACCTCAAGGGACCCGGCTCCCAGATTGAAATGATGAAATACGACATGGGCGGCAGCGCGGCGGTGCTCGGCACGGCTCGGGCCCTCGGGCAGCTCCAGCCAGAGGGGGTCGAGGTGCATGTGCTGGTGGCGAGCTGCGAAAACATGATCAGTGGTGGCGCGATCCACCCGGGGGATGTGCTGGTCGCGTCGAACGGCAAGACAATCGAGATCAACAACACCGACGCGGAGGGGCGCCTGACCCTGGCGGATGCCCTGGTGTATGCCAACAAGCTGGAGCCCGACGCGGTGGTGGATCTGGCCACCCTCACCGGCGCCTGCGTGATCGCTTTGGGGGAGGAGATGGCGGGCCTCTGGTCGAACCATGACGGACTGGCGGATTGCCTGGCCACAGCCTCCCGGCAAGCGGGGGAAGCGCTCTGGCGCCTGCCGCTGCGGCGTTCCTACAAGGATGGATTGAAAAGTCACATCGCCGATTTGAAAAACACCGGGCCCCGGGCGGGTGGTTCGATCACGGCGGCCTTGTTTCTGCAGGAGTTCATCACGGAAGGACGGCCCTGGGCCCATCTGGACATCGCGGGCACGGTGTGGAGCGAAAAGGGACGCGGGGAGGACCCCGCTGGCGCCACAGGCTTCGGGGTGCGCACCCTGGTGCGCTGGATCTTGGCGGGGGCTCCCGCCTGAACATCAGGCGGCGGCCATCCGCTCTGGTGTGGGTGTGAGCTGATCAATCACGAGGCAGGAGGGGGATTCGAGGGCATGGATCTGCCAGTGCACCCGCTTCCCGTGGCGGTTCAAAACCCTGTCAACATCCTCGGCGGCCAGCTGGGGAGAGGCGTAAGGACCGATATGACGGGTTTGCAGACCGTCGCGAATGGTCAGCACATACATACAAACCTTGGGAGCGCTGGACTCGTTCACGCTAGAGGGGATTGGCCTGACTGCCCAGGCGAAAACAGGTGACGATTGCTACAAATCCTCCGCAAATGCGGTGCGGTTTCTTCAGGTTTTCCACAGATTTTGATGGAAGGGAGTGCCGCCGGCGCGCTGCCGCTGAGGGCGATGTCGGGTGCTGTCAGGGAGGGGCTGCCCGGCGGCACTTCACCCGGCCGGGATCTGTGCCGTGGCGGCGGAGCTTGTGGCAGCTGACACCTCCAGGGGCAGTGGGGCGGCGCTGGCGCTGGCTCCTTCGCCGCGGCCGATCCAGCGCTCACGGCTTCGGGCTCGCCCTCCCCACACCTGGTCAAGCCGGCGATCGCGACCGCAGGACCAGCGGTAGTACTTGTATTGCAGGCCATTGCGGCGGGCGTAATTCTGGTGATACTCCTCTGCGGGCCAGAAGCGGGACAGGGGCCGGATGGCCACCTTCAGGGAGGAGGTGGGCCAGCTGAGCTCCCGAGCGGCGGAGACGAGGCTGTTGCGGGCCTCCACGGCCTGGTTGGCGCTGGTGGTGAAGATGACCGGTTTGTAGGACTCGCCGCGGTCACAAAACTGGCCGCCGCCATCGAAGGGATCGATGTTGCGCCAGTACGCCCGCAGCAGGGCCTCATAGCGCAGTTTGGTGGTGTCAAACCGCACCCGCACCACCTCCTGATGGCCGGTGCCACCAGCGGAGACCTGGCGGTAGGAGGGCTGGGCCAGCTTGCCGCCGCTATAGCCGCTCTCCACATCCAAAACGCCAGGGAGACCTTCCAGGTCGTGTTCCAAGCACCAGAAGCAGCCGCCCGCCAATACGGCCTCCTCCGTGGCCGCCAGGGCGGCGGCCGCTGGCCCCAGGAGAAACAGCAACGCACTCAACAGCAGAGCGATCAAGCGCATCGGCCCGACTCCAAGACCTGATCCAGAATGGCCGCCGCCGCGCGGCGGGTCACCCCTGGTTCCCCGAGGGATTGCCGCAGGCGTTCATATCCCTCCAACTGGCGCCGCCGAGCCACGCTCTCGGCAGGCAACAGCTCGTCCACGGCCGCGGCGATCGCCTCGGCACAGAGCTCCTCCTGGAGCAGTTCCGGCACCAGCCGCTCTTGGAGCACGAGGTTGACCGGCGAGATGTGGGGCACGTTGAACCGCAGCACGTGGCGGGCGATGAAGGCTGTGGGGCGACTGACGCGATAGCCCGCCACCTGGGGCACCCCCCGCAGAGCCAGTTCCAGGTTGGCGGTGCCCGATTTGGTGAGGGCCACGTCAGCGGCGGCGCAGAGGGCGGGTTTGAGGCGATCGGCCTCGTAGGCGGGCACCACCCGCGCCCGTGCGCCGGCCTTGGCCATGGCCCGCCCAAGCACCTTCTCAAAACCGGGCTGTCCCGCTGGCAGAAGCACCTCCAACTCGGGCCGGCGCCGCTGGAGCAGGGCCACGGCGGCGGCCATGGGGGGGAGCAGGTAGCGCAATTCCTGGGAGCGGGAGGCTGGCAACAGCAAGAGCACAGGAGCCTCCAGCGGGAGATCAAGATCCTGGCGGGCCCGAGAGCGGGAGGGCCGTTGACCCAGGGTGTCGATCAGCGGATGGCCGACCCAGGTGACCGCGGCGCCGCGGGAGGCGTAGAAGCGGGCCTCCTCCGGAAAGATGGCCAGGATGCGATCACTGAAGCCGATCAGGCGCGTTGTCCCTCCCTCCCCCAGGCGGAAGGCCCACTCCTGGGGAGCGATGTAGTAGCTGATCGGCACCGTTGGATGGAGGCGCTTCAGGCGCAGGCCGAGGTTGACGTTGGCTCCCATGTAATCAATCAACACCACCCCGTCGGGGGGATGCTGGCGCAGCCAATGGCGCAGTCGCCGTTGCAGGCGCAGGGTGGGCCAGATCAAGGGCAGCACTTCCCAAAGGCCAATGGCGCCCAGGTGACTGGTGTCGGCCAGCAACTCCGCCCCGGCCTGGCGCATGCGCTCTCCCCCCAGGGCCACCACCTGGAGGGGGAGGTCGCGGCGTCGGGCTTCCTCATGGAGGGCACGAATCAGCAAAGCCCCCTGCAAGTCACCGGACACCTCGCCGGTGCTCACCAACAGACGCGCCATCAGCGCTGGGCCGGCAAGGGGCCGCGTCGTCCGGGACCGATGGAGGCTTCCAGAAAGCGGCAGAGTTCTTCAGCGGGGGGCAACAGGGGGAGGGCCAGGGCTTCGGCGAGGGCGTCGGAGAGCACCCGGCGGCGGCGATAGAGCAGGGTCCAGACCTCCTGCAGCTGGCGCATCTGGGCACCCGCGTCGTTTTGGGCGATGCCGCTGCGGCGCAGACCGATCTTGTTGAGGCCCCGGATGCGACCGGGATGGCCTTCGATCATCATGAAGGGGGGCACATCACGATCAATGCGGCTCATCCCGCCCACCATGGCCAGCTTGCCGATGTGCACAAACTGGTGGATGCCGAGCACACCGCCGATCACCGCACGGTCGCCGATCACCACATGGCCGGCCACGGCCACGCCATTGGCGATGACAATGCGATCTCCGAGCTGGCAATTGTGGCCGATGTGGCTGTAGGCCATCAGAAGATTGCCACTGCCCAGCAGGGTCTGCTCACCGTCACGGGTGGCGCGGTTGATGGTGACGCACTCCCGAATGGTGTTGTCATCGCCCAGCACCACTTCGGTGGGAGCGCCGTTGTATTTGAGGTCCTGCGGTTCAAGGCCGATGCAGGCGCCGGGGAAGATGCGATTGCGCTCTCCCAGACGCACCCGCCCGTCAATCACCACATGGGGACCAATGCGGCTGGCACGGCCGATCGCCACCTCGGGACCGATCACCGCGTAGGGGCCGATGTCCACCCCCTCCGCCAGCTCGGCCTTGGGATCAACCACGGCCGTGGGATGCACCTTGGTTGCCATGGCTGCGCTCGACATCAGCTCAGTCCACCAGGGAAAACAGGAGCTCGCCGGAGCACACCAGATTCCCATCCACCCGAGCTTCCGCCTTCACCTTGCCAAAGCGTTGACGTTTGACGCTGAGCAGTTCGCAGCTGATGCGCAACTGATCGCCGGGCACCACCGGCCTGCGAAAGCGCACGCCATCGATGCCGGCAAACACGAACAAGCCCTTCGCCAAGTTGGGCATCTGGGTGACGATCAAGCCGCCCACCTGGGCCATCGCCTCCACAATCAACACCCCCGGCATCAGGGGACGGCCGGGGAAATGGCCCTGAAATTGGGGTTCGTTGAGGGTGACATTTTTGATCGCCACCGCCCGCTTGCCGGGCACATGCTCAATCACGCGATCCACCAGAGCGAAGGGATAGCGGTGAGGCAGCAATCCCTGGATCTGCTCGCTGGTGAGCACGGGATGGGCGGGGGCCGTTTCAAGGGGAGGCGGCGGAGCGACCACGGAGGGCGACGGAGACAGGGGTGGAGAAACAGTCACGGGCACGTGGAGGCAAGGGAAGGGGCCCTCTCAGGCTCTGCCTCCAGAGCGGCCGCCAGGGTTGTGTGCAACCCGTGGGATCCCCTGTAGGCAAACACCTGGGCCTGAGGGATGCCGACAAGGGCGAGATCCCCCAACAGGTCCAAGAGCTTATGGCGCACCGGTTCATCCGGATAGCGCAGGGGAGGATTGAGCCAGCGCTCACCGTCGCACACCAGGGCGTTGTCCAGGGCGCCGCCCTGAATCAGGCCGCTGGCCCGCAGCTGCTCCACCTGGTCGAGAAAGCCGAAGGTGCGTGCCGGGGCCAGCTCGGCGACAAACGCCTGCGGGGTGAGCAGGAGGCTGAACACCTGGCGACCGATGGCGGCCTGGGGATACTCGACGGCCGCCGCCAGGCGCGGCCGGGCGGCGGGAAGGGCAACGGCGAAACTCTCTCCGAGGTGGCGGGTGAGGGCCTGCGGCAGGAGGAGCGGCTGGCGTGGCCCGAGGGCCCGCAGACCCCCCTCGGCAATGGCCTCCACCCAGGGGAGGGCAGAGCCATCCAGGAGGGGGATCTCTCCACCCTCCACCCAGAGTTCCGCGTGGCTCACCCCCGTGCCCGCCAGCGCGGCCAGCAGGTGCTCGACCGTGGCCAGGCGCCGGGTGCCCAACTGCAGGCAGGTGCATAACCGGGTGTCGCTCACCTGGCGGGGGGAGAGGCGCTGAAGCCCCTCCTGCGGGGCGTCCAGCCAGCCCAGCCAGAAGCCCTCCCGGCTGGAGGGCAGCAGGCGCACCCGGCAGCTGGCGCCGCTGTGGAGCCCCACCCCGTGGCGCTCCACCGGAGTGGCCAGGGTGTGGGCTGTGCTGTAGTCGGAAGGCCAGAAGCTCACTAGAATTTCCAGCCGACGCCGAGGTTGAAGCGCCAGTCGCCGCTGAAGTCGCGGCTGGCCACCTCCAGCCGCAGGGGACCGACGGGGGTGGTGACGATCAGGCCGGTGCCCACCGAAAAGCCCTGCCCCGGCTTGTTGAGCAACTCGCCGGGATTGCCAGGAACATTGTTCTGGCTGCCGAAGGCGGAGCCCCCATCGACGAACAGCTCGCCGCTGACGATGCTGAAGAGCGGGAAGCGGTATTCCACCGTGGCCTCCCCGTAACTGCGGCCCACGCCCAGATCGCAGTCGTAGAAGCCCCGCACGGAGTTGCCGCCGCCGATGCAGAAGGCCTCATAGGGGGGCAGGCTGCCGATGTTGGCGCCCGCCGTGAACTGGAAGGCGAGGGCCTGCTTGCAATCCGGAGTTTCGCCAGGCTTGGTGCGACAGCCCTTGTAAATCTTTAACCAATTGACCGGGATGTAGTGGGTGAAGCCCGCCCGCACACGGTTGAAGGTAGGAGAGTCAGGTCCAACGGAAACGAACTGCTCCGTGCCCAGGCTGAGGAAGTTGCCCTTGGTGGGATTGCGGGGGTCGTTGAGGGTGTTCATCGTGGCGGCCAAGCGCACTCCCAGCAGCTGGTTGGTTGCAGCACAGTTATAGGCGATGCAGATGATGCCACTTTTATTTGCCTCGGCGGCATAGGCATCGTTAAAGGCATTCGTTGAAACGCCATAGGGCATGCTGGCACCAGAGAAGTTGATCGGTCTCACCTCCTGGGCACTCAGGCCCACCACCACATTCCAGGGAGCTCGCTTGAAGGGATTGCCGCCATTGAGAGGCCGCACCAACTGAACGTTGCCGCCCACCCGCTGGATCACCACCGAGTTGCCATCAAAGTCATACCAGCTATAGTCGGGAGCATCGTTCTGAGCCTCCTGCACATTGCCGAAGACCTTGCCTTCCGGATTATTATTATTGTTGATATTATAGGCAACTTTAGTGCCCGGAGCGCTATAAAAATCAGAGGCGGAGTAGATGTTGCCGCTGTCCTGGCTCTGGAAGATCTGGGGCACATCACGGCTGATGAATCCCTTCACCCGCAGGGCGGTGCGGAAGGGATCTCCCTTGATCCAGGGATCCGTGAAGGTGACGTCAGCCAGCCCGCCAAACTGCCCGTAGGTGAAGCTGGTGGCCACGTCCCAGGCCCGCCCCAGAAAGTTGCTGTCCTGCACCTGCACCTGGCCAAAGACGCCCTGGCTCTGGCTATAGCCCAGGCCGCCGGACAGGGAGCCCGTGGCCTGCTCCACGATGCCCAGCACGATCGTGATGCGGCCCGGATCGCCCCCATCCGGCCGCAGGGTGACCTTCACATCACTGAAGAGACCGGTGCCGTAGAGGCGCTTGATGTCATCTTCCAGATTGCGTCGGTTGAAGATCTCCCCGGATTTCAGGGAAATCTCCCGGGTGATCACCCAGGACTTGGTCTTGCCTGTGATGGGCTGGCCCTTGTCGTTGGTGCTCGATCCCTCCTTGTTGAGGAACTGCACCTCCACGCCGCTGACGATGCCCTGCCGCACGCCCAACACCAGCTCTCCCTCCGGGCTGACCCGGCTCGGCCCGGTGACCCGCGCCAGCGAATACCCCTGGTCGGCATACCACTTCTGCAGATCCTGAACGCGGTTCTGCAGGGTGGTGAGGTTGATGGTTTTGCCGTAGTCCGCCGCGAAGGTGTCCTGCACGACGGTGGCGGGAATCTTGGCGTCCGGCGGCTCCAGGGTCACCTTGGTGAGCACGGGGTTGGGAGACACCTTCACCACCAGCCGTACACCAAGGGGGGAATCCACCGGCTCGATGCGCACATCGGAAAACCAGCCGGTGGCATAGATGGCGGCCAGGTCTTTGCGCAGCTCACTGCGATTCGCCTCCGTGCCGGGGGTGACGGCCATGGCGGCGTAAGCGGCCCGTTCGATCTTCTCCTTCTCCGGATGGCCCTGCAGGCCTTCGATCACCACCTCGCTGATCAACACCCGCGGTTCATTGTTGGCGGGCGGCTGGGGCTGGGCCAGCGGTGGAGTGGCGGGCTGGTTTTGGGGCGGAGTCAGGGTGGGAACACCCCCCCCCTCGGCGGGGGCGCCGAAGGGTTGGGGACGAAGCGGCTGGGAATCGCTGACGGGCGGGGCGGAATCGCTGACGGGCGGAGTCTCCGTGCCCGCCGGGGGGGCTTGTCGGCTGTCCGCTGGCGGGGAAGCGGTGGGTGGGGCCTGGGCCATCAGGGTGGGCTCCAGGGGCGGGGGCGGTGCCACGGGCAGGCGCGCGGGGGAGGCGGCCGTCCCGACAGTGGAGGTGGGGGCTGGCGTGGAAGTGGACGCGGCAGCGAGAGAGGAGGAGGGAGCGGACGAGGCCGCGGCCAGGGCCAGGCTGGCGGACGGCCCTGGAGCCAGGCGCGGCCTGGAGGAGGGCTCCGGAGCGGTGGCCTGCGGCTGGGAGGCGTCGCCGGCCAACACCGTGCCCTGGCTCAGAAGAACCAACGAGAGCAGGGGGAGAGCGGCGGCCACCCCTGGCGATCGAAACGGCGAACGGGACGGCGTGAAGGGCGTCGTTCGGGGGCGATCGCCAGGCATGAATCCTCTGCTGCGCGGCCAGGCCGCAATTCCGGCAGACCTTACCGATAAAACACCGGTTCAGCACAGACCCCTTCGACCCGTTTGAGGACCTCCCCGTAGGCCTCGACAACGCCGCCAAGATCCTGACGGAAACGATCCTTGTCCAAAATGCGGTCGTTGCCATCGCCGCTGCAACGGTCCCAGAGCCTGCAGGTGTCAGGGCTGATCTCATCGGCCAGGAGCAACTGGCCCTCGGCGTCTCGGCCCAACTCGATCTTGAAATCCACCAGGTCCAGGCCCACGCCGGCAAACAGCGTCAGGAGCTCCTGGTTGATCTGACGCGCCAGGGCTTCGATCGTTTGACGCTCGGCGGGCGTCACCAGGGCGAGGCGCTCCAGACGCGCCTCGCTGAGCAGAGGATCCCCCAGACCGTCATCTTTGTAGTAGAGATCAAGCAAGGGGGGATCCAGGGGCGTGCCGGCCGCCACCGGCAGCTGACGGCACAGGGATCCGGCCGCCCGATTGCGGATCACCACCTCCAGAGGCACGATCGCCACCGGCCGCACCGCCACCCAGCCGGGCTGGAGCAGGCCGAGATGGTGGCTCGGGACGCCGCGGCGGGCGAGGTGGTCAAAGAGCAGGGCGGAAATACGGCAATTGGTCACCCCCTTGCCGGCGAGGGAGGCTTTCTTGGCGGCGTTGAAGGCCGTGGCGTCGTCCTTGAACTCCACCGCCAGCACATCGGCCCGGTCGGTGGCATGGACCCGCTTGGCCTTGCCCTCATGCAGCAGGGGGCCGAGCTGAACGGAGAGGCTCATGGGGTGGGGGGCGAGAGGGGCGAGAGGGCGGCGTGGCCACCGGGGGCGCGAGGGGAGCGGAGCTGTCCCTCCAGCTGTTGGGCCCGGCTGCGGGCGGCGGGATTGTCTCGGAGAAGCAACCATTCGCCATAGGCGTCATCCAGGCGGGGGCTCAAGCGCAGGCGCCGCGCCAAGGCCTGGTTGTTCGGCAGGGCGGCCTGGGCGTCGAGCAGCTCACTCACCAGGCCCCAGGCGCCGACGGCGGCCGCCTGATTGAGGGCGGTTTCCAGAATGGCGTCCCGCTCCGCCAGCGGCAGCTGCGTGAGCAGGGCCACGGCCCGGCCCAGCCGCGCGGCGCCGGGGGCGCCCGGCTCGCTCTGGCGCGCGAGAAGCTGGCCCGCCGCTTCGGCAAACCCCCGGGCCTCCAGGTGACCCGCCAACACCTCCGCGGCGGAGCGGCTCACCACGGTGCCATCGTCCCGACGGCGGATGGGCAGGCTGAGTTGATTGAGACGGCCGTCACGGTTGCCACTGAGCCGTTCGAGGGCCAGGGCGGCTCGTCGGTGGTCGAGGGCCGCGTGGGCGGCCCGCCACTGCATCAACAGCCACTGCACCCGCGCGGCTCCAGGACCGGGCCCGTAGCGATCCAGGACACTGAGGGCGGCCCGGGGGCCGCGGCAGGTGAGGAGCACCTCCGCGTTGGCCAGCACCACGGGCAGAGGCTGGGGAGCGGGGTTGAGCTCCAGAAGATGGTTCTGCAGGAGGCGCAGGCGGGTGGGGTTGTCGTCTTGGACAACGCGAAGGCAGGCGAGGTTGAGCTGATCGAGGTCGGTGAGCCGGAGCAGGGCGGCGAAGGCGGCCTCACTCATCGGCGCGACAGGAGCGGCCGCAGGCGCCGCGCCCGCGGCCGGGAGGCCGGCAGGGGCGGTCGGAGGGCTTCCGGAAAGGCGCTGGGAACGGGGTAGATCCCCTGGCCGGCCCGGGGTTGCGGCCGCTGGCGGGGGAGCGGCGGCGGCACGCGACAGCGGCGCAAACCCGGACGCCAATCCCAGCCCAAGGCTCAAAGCCATTGCCAAGCCCCGGCTCAGACCCCGATCGAGGTCCGCGGCCCAGTCGCTCCCCCAACGCCGCGGCCAGGCCCGCGGACGGGTCGTCACCGCAGCGGTCGCGGAGACGGAGAATGGCAGGGTGGCCACGGGCGAGGCTGCGCTCCGCCCAACCTATCGGCAGCCGCCCTCCCGGTGCCCCCACCCCGTCGCGCTCTCTCCCTCCCCATCCATGTCGTCTTCGGCCCGCGCTCCCGGTCCCCCGTCTGATCCCTCCCCCTCCACAGCTCCGGCCCCCTGCGCCCCCTTGGATGAAGCCCAAGGCGTCCTGCGGGCCCCCGCCCGGATCCTGGTGGTGGGTGGCGGCGCCAGGGAAAACGCCTTGGCCTGGGCCCTGGGCCGCTGCCAGGGGGTGGAGCGGGTGTGGGTGGCGCCGGGAAACGGGGGAACAGCGGAGGTGCCGGGTTGTGAGCAACTGGCGGTGGCGGAAGGCGATGGCGCGGCTCTGCTGGCAGCGGCCAGAGCCCGGGCCGTTGCGCTGGTGGTGGTGGGGCCAGAGGCTCCGCTGGCGGCAGGACTGGCCGATCAACTGCGGGCGGCGGGCCTGGCGGTGTTTGGTCCAGGAGCCGATGGGGCTCAGCTGGAGGCGAGCAAGCGCTGGGCCAAGGCGTTGATGCTGGAGGCCGGTGTGCCCACGGCGGGCCACTGGTGCGTCGGCACGGTGGAGGAGGCCCTGGCGGTGCTGGAGCGGGAGGGCCGCCCCCTGGTGGTGAAGGCCGATGGTCTGGCCTCTGGCAAGGGGGTGACGGTGCCCGACAGCCTGGAGGCCTGCCGTCAAGCGATTGGCGAGGCATTTGACGGCCGCTTTGGCGCGGCGGCCACCACGGTGGTGCTGGAGGAGCGCCTGGAGGGACCCGAGGTGTCGGTGTTTGCCCTCACCGATGGGCAGCGGCTGGTGCTCCTTCCCCCGGCGCAGGATCACAAGCGGGTCGGGGAGGGCGACACCGGTCCCAACACCGGTGGGATGGGCGCCTACGCCCCGGCACCCTTGCTGGATGAAGGGGGGCTCGCACAGGCCGGCCGGCAGGTGATCGAACCGGTCCTGGCTGCCCTGCGCCAGCGGGGCATCGACTACCGAGGAGTGATCTATGCCGGCCTGATGCTCACGGCCCGCGGCCCGCGGGTGATCGAATTCAATTGCCGCTTCGGTGATCCGGAATGCGAGACGCTGATGCCTCTGCTGGGGCCGGAACTGGCGGTGGTGTTGCTGGCCTGTGCCACCGGTCAGCTGGAGACGGCCCCGGCGCTGACGATTCAACCGGGCTGCAGCGCCTGCGTGATCGCCGCAGCGGCGGGCTATCCGGGGGCGGTGCGCAGCGGGGATGTGCTGGTGGGGCGGCCCGAGCCCCAGCCCTGGCGCCAGCTGTTCCATGCGGGCACCCGCCGCCGCGGCGACGGGCAATGCGAGACCAGCGGCGGCCGGGTGTTGGCGCTGGTGGCCCAGGCGGAGGATTTCGACACGGCCTTCGCGCGGGCCTACGCGGGCCTGGAGCAGGTGCGGTTTGAGGGCATGCATTTCCGGCGTGACATCGGCCACCAGGTGCGGAGGCGCGGGCAATGACGAGCCAGCGCACCTGGCGAGAACGGCTGGCCCGCTGGTGGGCGGAATTCAGCCTGCAAACCAAGTTGCTGGCGGTGGCCACCCTGGTGGTGAGCCTGCTGATGACAGGCATCACCTTTTTTGCCCTCAACGGCATCCAGAAGGACGCCCGCCTGAGCGACACCCGCTATGCCCGGGATCTGGGTCTGCTGTTGGCGGCCAATGTGAAGCCGCTCGTCAGCCAGGGTCCCCGAAGGGAGCTGGCGAGCGTGGCGGAGCGGTTCTGGCAGACGAGCCATAGCCTGCGCTACATCGTGTTCGCCGATGCCGAGGGCGCGATCTATCTGGGCATCCCGATGGGGGAGGGAGGCGATGGGTCGGCTCCGGCCAATGAGCTGCTCAGCCGCCGGCTGGAGTTGCCCCCCGATCTCTCCCAGCGTCCCGACAACCCCCTGATCCGCCAACATCTCACCCCCGATGGCCAGGTGACGGATGTCTTTGTGCCCCTGCTGGACGCGGGCCGCTTCCTGGGGGTGGTGGCGCTGGGCATCAACCCGAATGAAACCCTGTTGGCCAGCGCCGCCCTCACCCGGGAGGTGACGGTGGCGGTGTTTATCTCCATCTGGGTGCTGGTGATCCTGGGATCGGTGTTCAACGCCCTCACGATCACCCAACCGGTGAAGGAGTTGTTGCGAGGCGTGCGCCTGATCGCGGGGGGCAAGTTCCAAACCCGCCTGGCCTTGCCGGTAGGCGGCGAGCTAGGGGAGCTTCTGGAGGGCTTCAATCTGATGGCTTCCCAGCTGGAGGCCTACAACGAGGCCAACATCGAGGAGCTGACCGCCGCCCAGGTGAAGCAGCAGTCGCTGATCGCAACGATGGCGGATGGGGCGGTCTTGCTGGATGAGGAGGGCAGGATCGTGCTCGCCAATCCCACCTCCCGGCGCCTGTTTCGCTGGGAGGGACGCAACCTGGAGGGCAATGAGCTGGAGACGGAACTGCCCGAGCGGCTGGCGATGGAGCTCCACGGTCCGCTCTCGTGCCTGATGACCGGCGAGAAGGAATCATCCGATCTGCGCTGCAGCGTGGGCGATCCAGCCCGCACGTTGCGCATCGTGCTTCAGGCCGTGCGCGATGCCAGCGGCGAAAGTCTTAAGGGCATCGCCATGACGGTGCAAGATCTCACCCGAGAGGTGGAGCTCAACGCCGCCCAGAGTCGTTTCATCAGCAATGTCTCGCACGAGCTGCGCACGCCGCTGTTCAACATCAAGAGCTACGTGGAGACGCTCTACGACATGGGCGATCAGCTGAGCGAGGAGCAGAAGCATGAATTTCTCGGCATCGCCAACGCCGAAACCGATCGGCTCACCCGTCTGGTGAACGACGTGCTGGATCTGTCGCGATTGGAATCGGATCGGGAGTGGCAGCTCGAGCCGGTCGATGTGGATGTGGCGATGGACCAGACCCTGCGCACCTACCGGCTCAATGCCCAGGAGAAGGGGGTGACGCTGGAGCTGGAATGCGAGGCGCAACTGCCGCGGGTGCGGGGCAACTGGGATCTGCTGCTGCAGGTGTTCGACAATCTGGTCGGCAATGGCCTCAAGTTCACCGCGCCCGGCGGACGGCTGCTGTTGCGGGCCTATCCCTGGCCGGATCACTGCGCCATCGATCCCAACGCAGGCTCAACGGATGCGCCCTGCTGTCCATTGAGCTCCCCCCTGCCGAAGGTACGCATCGAGGTGGCTGACACGGGCGCCGGGATCAGCCAGGCGGATCAGGAACGGATCTTCGAGCGCTTCTACCGGGTGGAAAACGCTGTGCACACTGAGGTGGGCACCGGTCTGGGCCTCTCCATCGTGCGCGGCATCCTGGAGAAGCACGGCTGTGACGTGCAGATGGTGAGCGAGCTGGGGGTGGGCACCACCTTTTGGTTTGATCTGCCCCTGGAGGAGGCCGACAGTGACGAGCTGGCCATGCAGGCTGAGCGGCGGCGCTATCAGGGGGAGCGGGTGTTGGTGGGCTGAGCCTCTGTGTCGTGATCAGCCCCTGTGCCGCCGCCGCATCCAGGAGCGGCATGGGCAGCGGCACAGGGGCTGTGGCGCTGGCATGGCTGGGCATCGCGGTTGTCACGTGTCGCGACTTCAGACGCGCGTGCGCCATTGCCCTACCAAGGCCAAGGCCTCTGGCCCACCGGAGGGCGTGAGGTGCCTGAGCTCTTGTCTTGTGATTCGAAACATTGCCTTTATCATCCGACGATAGTTCGAAAGATGCTAAGGAGACTCTGAACAACCCCTCAGCGACACCTGTGAGAGCGCGGAGCTCCCAGTTGGTGCAAGGGACAGCTTCCACTGGTGACCGGTTGTCCAGAGCTTCCCTAAGGAGCCCGGCTCGATAAACATAAGGGCACCTCGAACAATCACCCCGTTCTCTCCCGTCCCAGAGTGAGCTCCTTTGCCACCAAGGATCGTACTGGCCAGCCTCAGCACGACAGAATTGATTTTGCGAGGTACCCATAACATGACCCGCGAGACGTGCCAGCGGCTGCCTGAGTTGTTGTCGCTGGTGTGTCGAAGTTTCTTTCTCTGGCTGCTTAGGTAGTCTTATTATTGTGGGGATTGGCAAGGAGATGCGGGTCAGATCGCCCTGGCTGCGATGTGCGCACCAGCGTCAGGTTCACATTATGGCCCTGCACGGAGCCCCGCTGGCCAGTTGAGCCCTTGGAGCCTGTTGCGCATCGATGTCCATGCGAGGATATCCAGATGATTCGAGACCAAGACGGAATTATTCCGCGATAAATCGAGCTCCGACTTGACTGGATCCAGGCCAAATCTGCTTCCAAAGGAGAATTTCTGGAGAAACTGTTTGAGTGGGCCATCTCAATGAGCTCCTCAACAGCTCTCGGTTGGTGCGTCTCGCAGCTTTTGTATGTGACCGTTGACCCAGTTTTTCTATGCGCAACAGGCTCCTTGCTCCCCTGCCGACCCCAGGGCTGATTCAAACTTGCCACTCTGCGTTCATGTGCCCAGCAGCTCTGAGGAACTGAGTCCCGATCTCATCGGGGTCTCAGCGTGGGACCTGAATCACAATTGTGGCCTGGCGCCTCTATCCAAACACTTTAAAGCAGCCCTGCCTGCCGACCCTGACGCTTGAAACCGTTGCCGTCTCTGCTCCTGCAGCTGGGTGAGGGGGGAGATCCCTGGCCGCAAGCATGCTCTGACCGCTGGTGACGTTGCCTCCCCGTCAGGATCGGATAGGCCGGCAGGGGGGGCTCCGCTGTCGTCTGCGGCTCTCTCGCTCCCGATGGGATCCGGTGGCTCAGTTTTTGTGTCGCTGCTGGTTCCGTTTTCAATCTCGCCTGACACCCGTTGTCAGCCGCTCTGACACTGGCTTGTCAGCCAGCTCACGCCTGACCTGAAGGCGGACGGATGGTTGAAAGCCACCATGACGAAATTCTTAGGAAAGAATTTTGGAGAAACCACAACAGCCGCCAGGCTCCGTACGCCGGATCAAAGAGCCATGGCTGCAAAGACGAAAAGAAAACGAGGGCAACCACATCTGCTAGCAGGCTGTTTACCCCGTGAGTGGCGCCACTGCCTGCGCGTGATGAATGGACTGTTGCTTCTGTTTTTGGGCCTGGCCCTGCCCGCCGCCAGTCAGGAACAGTTCGCCGCTGCCGATGCCCTTTGCCGCTCCATGGGGCCTCGGATGGTCACCACGATCACGATCGGAATCCTGATAGGGATCATTTTAATTCTTGTCCTGATTTATTGGCGGTTGCAGCATGGCGGCTGGTCACTCGCCAATGCCGTATCCGAACCCACCACCTTGCACATTCCGCTGGATACGAACTGGGCCCAATCGACGGGCGATAGAAAGAGTCTTCTCGGTGTGCAAGATCCCCATGGACCGGTGATGTCGCTCACCGTGATGGAAGCCAGCAGCAGTCGCTTGATTGCCCTGGCAGGCATGGTGTGCATCCTATTCGTCTATGTCGGCTTCGCTGTTTTTGCGCTCTATACCTTCGGGCTCACCTGTCAGATGCCCGCCTCGACAGTGGCTGTAACCACCTTCCTGACGTCGGGGTTGACCTTGTTTGCGCCCTATGTGGCCAACAAGGTGTCTGGCCTGTTGCAACCCCTGCGGTCCACGCCACCAGCGGCCGCTGAGTCCATGGCCGCGCCGCCGGCAGAGCCGTCCCCCCCGTCACTGCCCCCGGCACGGCCCCAACTCCCCGCGGTGACCACCTCAGGGCGGAACGACCTCAACCGAACCGCAAGCGTCACGCCCCCCCATCGCACGGCATCGCCTCCGGGCCAAACCAGCCCGCCCAGTCCGGTCGAGTTGGCTGTGACGACCCGGGCCACAGCCCGTCCCCCCGAGACACCCTCCCAGAGAACAACCACCACGGAGGCTCCCTACGGGGATGCGGTGCGACTGATCGCACAGTTTGAGGGTTTTGTGGACCATGCCTACCCCGACCCGGCCAGCGGCGGGGAGCCCTGGACGATCGGTTATGGCTTCACCAGCCTGGATGGTCGGCCCGTCCGGCCGGGCGACTCCCTCAGCCGGGCGGAAGCCGACGCCCAACTGCTGGCTGGCGTGAATGGCTGCGCCCGTCACCTGGCCAGCCGCATTCCCTACTGGAGCGCCATGGGGGAAGATCAGCGCTGCGCCCTGATCTCCTTTGCCTGGAATCTGGGGGAAGACTTTTATGGCGGTGATGGCTTCGCCACCATCAGCCGAGCGCTGCGGGAGCGGGATTGGCCCTCTGTTCCCCAGGCGCTGCTGTTGTATTGCGATCCAGGCACCGCGGTGAGTGACGGGCTGCTGAGGCGTCGACAGGCGGAAGGCCAGCTGTGGCAAAGGGGATTGACGCAACGATCCACCACTCCCATGGCTGCCGCTGTCCCTACCACTCCCATGGCCGCCACCGTTACCACCACTCCCATGGCTGCCGCCGCTACCACGGCTCGCGGATCGAGCGCCCCGGTGGCCAATCCTCTCTCCGTGCCCTGGTTTGACCAGTTGTCGATGGACGATGGCCAGGGTTGGCGGGATTGCTTCTCCGCCAGCTCGGCCATGCTGGCCGCCTTCTGGGGCAAGGAGCCCAACGAGAACGACTACAACGCCCTGCGCGGCCACTACGGCGACTCCACAAGCGCCGAGGCGCAACTGGCGGCTCTCCGCCACCTGGGCCTGAAGGCGGAGTTTCGCACCGATGGCACCTTGCAGACCCTGAAAAGCGAGATCGATGCCGGGCGTCCGGTGGCGGTGGGTTGGTTGCACCACGGCCCACCCTCGGCGCCGAGCGGCGGTGGCCACTGGACCGTGGTGATCGG
>JBKDSV010000040.1:0-11600 GCA_046340795.1 Cyanobacteriota bacterium
GGCCAGCGTGATCCAGCCGGCAGGGCCGCTGAAGAACGCCAGCATCGTGGGCAGGAAGGTGGCGCCCAGGAACGTCAGCAGCCCTTGGAACGGTGCCAGCAGAGCAGCTGCTAGCCCGGTGCCGGTGAGGGCAGAGAGCGCCACCGCTAGGCCGGCCAGCACCGGCGAGAGCGCCGCGAACCCGATCGCCAGCAGCGCGAGTCCGCCGATGATGGCCTGGATTGGGCCGGGCAGTTTGGTGAACACATCGACCACGGCGGTTACGCCCGTGACCATTGCGTCCAGAGCCGGCAGTAGCGCCACCGACAGGCCAGCGGCCAGCCCGCCAACCTTGCCGCCAAGGATTGTCAGCTTGTCCGAATACTCATCAGCCTTTTGCGCAAAGGCAGATGTCATCTTGACCTTGAGCTTATCTATCGCATCGCCGCCCATGTTGAGCATCGGGATCATCTCAGCGCCAGCCTTACCGAATAGCTGCATGGCAAGCGCTGTCTTCTGTACTCCATCTGGCATGGTCTTGAACTTGTTGGCTATCTCCAGCGTCACCTGATCGGCGGTCTTCAGCTTGCCGGCCGCGTCCGTTGCGCTGACGCCTAGCGCCTTCAGCGCCTCGGCAGTGGTGCCCTTCCCGGTGGTGGCCGCTTCGTATAGGCCTTTACTCAATTTGCCCAGGGACTTTGCTACCGCGTCGATGTCGGTTCCAGTGGTCGAAGCCGCCTTCTTGAACTTCGCCAGGGACTCGACGCTGACGCCAGTGCGCTGGCTCATGTCATACATTGCATCGCCGGTTTCGATCGTCTTCTTCACCAGCGCAGTCAGTCCTCCCACCGTGGCCACCGGTGCCAGTGCCCCGAGCGCTCCGCCCAGCGGGCCGACCTTGCTGGTCAGCGCCTGCGCTGCACCCTCAACCCGCTTCAGCTTCCCGCCCAACGCCGCGACCGATTCGCTACCTGTGACCGCTGCCTTGATCCGCAGCAGCGCATCCATGTTCATCGCCATCAGCGCTTCTCCCTGCTGAGTTGCCCCAGGATCTCATCCTCGATGATCTGCAGATCGTCCATCACGCGCGGCAGGTCCGGGGTCTGATACAGGCTAGCCGTGGCGATGATGGCGGAATAGTCAAGCCCGGTCGGGCCGTCGAGCCCATGGCGCCACTGTGTCTGGCAGCGGATGAACAATCCAACCGCCGGCCAGTTCTCTGGCCATACCTCGAAATGCTCGGGCTCCAGCAGCTCAGCGGGGAGCTCTAGGCCCCAGTCCGCCGCCGATTGCCGTAGCTCGTCAGTGCCCCCGCCAGCGCCGCTCAGCCAATACCTCGCGGCGCCTTGGAGTTTCCCCGCTTGGCTCCCTCCAGGCTTTCGGCCCAGGCATCACAGATGGCTTTGGCTACGCCCTGGATCCGCACGAACTTGTCAGCAGTTGCGGCGGTGAACCCAATCGGCTCGCCGTCGTCATCGGTCACACCAGACCAGCCCACCAGCACCTCGGCTGCAACGGTGCGATGGCTGACGCCTTCCAGTTCGGGATCATCCTCGCCGCGCTTCAGCAGCGCTGCCCGCTTGGCTGAGGCCACCAGCAGGTAGTCGATGCGCTCCTGATCAAGGAACGCGAATTGCGCGGTGAAGCTATAGCGGGTGCCGGCCAGCTCCCCAGCCACGGGCCAGGGATAACTGCTGGCCGTGCTGATCTTGAATCCCATCAGGTGAATGCGATTGTGAGCTCATTGGCTGTGCCAGCAGTATGCAGCGCCACGAAGGGAATCTGCAAGCCGGCCACGCCGCGGAGATCGGTCGGGGCGGGCGGGCCGAAGTTGACCGTGGGCAGGTTCACGACGATGCGATTCCCGGCCACGGTGCCGTGGGTGAAGGTCACCTGAGAGCTGGTGCCGGCGATGGCCAGGGCATAGAAGTCCTTAGTGCTCAGCGCGTCGGGCCGCTCGATGGTGATGCTGCCCTCCACCATGCGATCGGTGATCCTCACCTGTTTGGTGCAGCCGGCATAGTCGAAGAACTCAACGGTATTGTTGACGTTGATCGAGCACTCGGCCATGCAGGCAGTCATGCCGGCAACCGATACTGTCGCCGTGTTGGTGGCATCCACGGCCACCGGAGCAGCCTGGTTCGTGTAGGTCGGCGAGGGGTTGGCTACGTCGGTCGGGGGGACATAGATCCCGGTCATGGTGAAATTAAACCGGGGGATCTCCCCACTGTTGAACACCATCTCAAAGGTGCCCCTACTGCCCAGCCCCTGGTGCTTGTTGCCGTCCCAGGAGTGGTAGAGCTCACAGCTGTCGGTGGCCGGGAACACCGGGGCGTAGGTAACGCTGGTGTCCGGCACGATCGTCGCGCCGAACCCGCATGCCAGGATCAGCGGGTCCATCTTCGGCGCGGTGCCCAGGGTGCCGCTGCCGGCTGCCTCGACTCCGAAGCTGAGCCCCATCTTCCGCTGCGCGATGATGCGCGGGCGCACCCGGCCCGGCATGGTGTCGATCACCTCGCGCTCCAGGATCTCCCCGTCCAGCGGGGTTAGCTCGGGATCTAGAACCAGGATCGCGTCAGCCCCGGCGGCGCTGGCGCTCTGGCCGTACGTCGTCTCCTTCTTCACCATCAGGAGTTGCCTTCTGGTCAGGGCCATCGGTGGTCACCGGGATAGGGGCGGGCTGGGTTGCGGAGATCAGCTGCAGCGATCCATCCTCCTGCTGGAGGTAGGTCCCGGCGGCTGGTGGCAGAAGCGGCTCAATCATTCGATCGAGGCCAGTGAGGTTCGATACGCCACACGGTAGCGACAACTCAGGATGCCGATCTCGCCGGACTCGGCATCCCATCTCCTGCCATCCGGATAGCAGTGGATCACGCCCAGGCCGGTGAATGACTCGGCCATCAACAGGGCATGCGCCGACACCCGCAGCGGATCGGCCAGGGTGGAGAGGGGCGCGCCGGACACCAGCACGTCAACGCGCACGAACAGCTCAGAGGTGACCCCGCAGGTGGCCTCAATGTCGTCCGATTCGCTCTCCGGGTAGATCGCCAGGGCCGGCATCTCCCCGCGGCTCAGGGCCTCCCAGCGGTCACGGTAGACGCCAGCGGTCCCGGCAGTGGAGTTCAGCGCCGTCTCGATGCGGTCGAGGATCTGCTCACTGCGGCTGGTCATGCGGGCTGCTCCGGCTCCGGCTCAGCATGCCGACGCCGCCGGCCGGGGAACGGCAGGAGCTTGGCGACCGCCGGCAGGGGCGACGGCACCAGTACGCCCAGCGCCCAGTTCCAGCGGCTCTCGCAGGCTTTCCACGCATCGGGCGCCCGATACTCACAGATGCCGATGTAGCCCGCCAGCAGCGCAGCCGTTGCCCAGCTCATCGGCTGACCCCCGTCATGCGCATAACCTCGCGGTGAGCCTGCATCTGTACTTCCAACCGCACGATGCGCCGCTGCAAATCAGCGATGTCGCCTGCGTTTGTTATGCCGGCCGTCTTGATCTCTACTAGGTCACCCTTAATGATTCGCATGTCTGCCCATACATTCAACATCGCCACAGTCGCAGCAATGCAAGCCGTGGCCACCACTGGCTTATACCAGTCGCCTCCATCTGATGTAGGGCTTGGCGGCATCATCCGGCGCAGTTGTTGCGCCCATTCTATGCGTTGCGCTGTGTTGCGCTGCGTCAATGCTGAGGCCGCCGCTGTGTTCATTGCTCAAACATTGCCTGTAGGGCTTCCCTAAATGCTAGAGGCAGGTTGCAGCGGCCAGCCAGGGCCAGGAGTTCCAGGGCAATGTGACCGGCCGTCAGAGACGCATCCGGCGGATCATTCGGCAGGGCAGCGAGGGCGATACTGAGCGATTGCAGAAACGGCTCCCACTGGCCCTCGAACTCGAACCGATCCAGCCGCGCGGGCAGGGGGCCGGTAAGCATCGGATTAACGCCGCCGATCAGTGAGAACGCTCCGGCGTAGCCGTTCTCCTCGATCAGCGCCTGCCGGAACTGCCCCCAGTCCGGCGCGGGGGCAGGCTCAGGCGGAGGCGGCAGGGCCACAAGCTCCCACGCCTGTTGCCATTGGCCATCCGCGCAGACCGGACGCACCTCTTGGGGGCGATGGGTGGCTGGGTCGTGTTCGGGCGGGTCGGTGGGCTGGGGCTCGATGAACACAATCGGCGGCTGCAGTTGCAGCCAGCTAGCGATCTCGCCCGCGTGAGGGGCGGCGCTGATCGACAGTTGCGGCTCATCGGCGCGGAGCTGGGCCACGCTGTAGGGCCACTGGGGGCCTTCGGGGCGGAGGCGGAGAGGGGTGGTCATCGTCCGAGGGCAGAGTAGAACGCGATGACGGCGGCGGAGAACGCAGCCGCCTGGGCAGCGGTTAGGCCGCCGCCGATGCTGTATTGACGGAGGCGCCAAGATGTTGGAGCTGCGCCTGCGCCGTTATCTGTGTTGGTTGCAAAAACATAGTATGGGTGGGTTGAGTTGAGCGTGAGCGATAATGGGGTTGACGTGCTTGTCATTATTGCCGTGCCAGCCGAATACAGAACCCTGCTAGTGGAACTTGTCTGGGTGCTAATCCAGTGTTGGTATGATGTTTTTGGGGAAGTATTAACAGTATCACTGGAAAAACTGGCGCGTCTATGTATGTCTACAATGCCAAACGTGCCGCCTACGTTGACATTAACAAGAATGTCATCAACATTACTTGCAACATTATCCTTTGTTGTGCCCATTATTGCCTTGACAGATTCTGTTATCCCCGTTGCGCTAAACGACAAATGGCCACTTGTTGGTGTAGCGCAGTTGCTATTGGTTAGCCCAGTATTCAGGTAGGCGATGCCATTGCCGGTCAGCCCCCCACTCGGTCCCGTGGAGGCATAACTGCCAGAAGAAAAAGGCGTGGCACCAGAATTTACATCTGTGCTGTTACCCTTTGCCGTTGCCCCCGCCGACTCCGCCAGATACTGCGGCACCAGCGCAGCGGCCAGTTGATTGCCGCAGAATAGGTTGAGCCTGGTAATTTGCCCCCGCAAACCGCTTTGAGCGTCGATGGCCGCGCAGAATGTATCCAACGCTTGCAGCGTGGCATCGGAGACGCTGCCACCGTTGGCGATTACGCGAGACAGCCAACTGGCTGTCTCCGGGTGAGTTGGGTTATAGCCTGATGCCAACCCGCCCAACCCGCCCACGAACCCCAGATCCCGCAGCGTCAGCGTCGTCATGCCTGCACTCCGTAGGCGGCCACGCAGTCGGTGTCAGCCGTGCCGAAGAAGGTGAGCGACAGCACCGCCGTCTTCGATGCGGCGATGGTGCTGGGCTTGGTGCCGACAAACACCCAGCCCGCCGGGAACGTCAAAGCCCGCTGGGTCGCATCGCAGATCAGGCGCAGCGTCACAGTCCGACCGCTGGCGCGGTTGCTGGTCAGGAACTCCAGTGCGCCGGCCAGGCTGATCGTGCGGTAGCCGCCTGCAAGGGCCGCCATGTCCAGCGTGACCTGTGCCGCGTAGGTGATCGTGCCGGGGGTAAAGGTGACCGGCAGCGCCCCCACGTCCGCCGCAGAGGGCATCGCATGAACATGATCCTCCCGGGCGTAGTCCGCGCTGCTGCCGATCGCAGCGGCCCCGAGCGGCTGAGGTGCGGCATCGGCCGGCACCACCTGCAGGGCCGCCCTCTGCGCCGCTGCATCGGCCGCCGTGAGCAGCGCCCGCCCGGCGGCGGTGCTGTCGCTGATCGTGCTGGCCGCCTGGGTGTGCGAGGCCGCTGCGAAGTCCGTGGTTGCGCTCGTCGCCGCTGAGCCCAGCCCCAGCGTGGTCCTGGCTGCTGCAGCGTTGGCAGCCGTGGCCAGGGCCTGGCCCACGGCGCTGAAGTTTGCGGCGATGTAGGCCGCCACGGCCTGGAACACCCGCTGCGGGGTGAATGCCAGGCGGCTGGTGCTGGTGCCAGCCTCGGCCTGCGCTTGGGTGACGGTGGCGGCGCTCCATTCCCTGGAATCGCTCAGCCTGGCGTCGCTGGTCTGCACATAGGAAGTGAGCCCAGCAGGCTGCACCGCCGTGGCGGCCAGGGCGCCCTGCGCCGCCGAAGCGAAATCAGTTGTTGCCGCTTGTGCTGCAGTGCCAAGTTCTAAAGCGCTCCGCTGAGCTGCTGTGCTTGCCGCCGTGAGCAGGGCCCGCCCGGCGGTGGTGCTGTTGCTGATGTCGGTGGCGACGAACGTACGGGCCTTCCAGAGCCCGTCAGCGGCCAGCTGCAGGAACTGCCCGGCGGTCGCGCCGGTCACCAGCACGTCGTGCAGTTCGGTCAGCTCCAGGCCGTTATCAACCTTGACGTAGATGATCCCGCTGGTCCCGCTGCCCTGCTTCACGCAGTAGCCAACCACCACGCCGTGCGCCGGCTGCGTCGGGCGGGTCGTCGTCAGTCCCCCGGTCGTCTCGCCTAGCCAGATGATCTGCCCTTCCGTCAGCGCTGCGGTGTTGACCCCATCCAGCAGGCCAACGGCAATCACGGTGCCATCGGCATTGTTGGCGATACTGGCAGCCGTGAGCCCTAGGGTCTCGGCTGCCGTGGCCTCGGCCGACGCATCAGCCGGCGCGATCGTGATAGTCGTCCCGCTGCTGCCCGTCACGTAGACCGGCACACCCTTCCCGATCGTGCTGCCGGAGTTGTTGCGCACGGTGATCGTCACCGTCTGCGCCTGCGCCTGGCCGCCGTCCAGCTTCACCTTGTCGGCTGCGCTCAGCAGGCCCGCCAGGGTGGTGGTTGCCAGGGGCAGCGTTGCATCCTCGCCGGTGCTGCTGCTTAGGACGCGGGTAGTAGCGTCATAGCTCAGGTTGGCGGCCGGGGCCAGGTTGGCGATCCCCTGGGCCGTGGTGCGGCGGCTGTTGCCGTTCTGCACCAGGTAGACCAGATCGCCCGCCGCTGGCGTGGCCGATGTCAGTGCTGAGAGCTTCGTGTCGGCCATGAATCAGTCCAACAGCAGGGCGTCGGCGGTTTCGAGTAGCAGGAGGAATCCATCCTCCAGCAGCAGCTTGAATGCGGCAACGGAGCTCAGCACCAGCGGTACCCGGCAGAATGCGCCATCGTCGATGCGCAACGGCTGCATCTCAACCTTGTAGCTGTTGCCATCCACGGTGACGAAATCGCCGTAGCTGAGGCTGCCAGCAAACGACGTACGGGCGGTAAGGATGTAGTCGATGAAGACCACCTCGCCGCCCAGCGTTACGTCGCTGTTCTGATCGAGGATCCCCGTGCCGGTGCTGCCGTTGATGGTCACCGAAACGGCGAACTCATCAACGTCAACGAAGGCATCAAGATCCTCGGTGAAGGCCATGATCAGCTGTACTTCTTCAGGCCGTAGCCGAAGCAGGTTACGGAGCTGGAGGCGGTGCCAGTCTCAGCAGTGCAGCTCAGGCGGATGTAGCGCTTGAGGTCATTGCTGTTCAGGGTCAGCACCTGCTTAGCGGCAGCGTTGCCGATCGCGGTGAAGGCGCCGCCAGCCGCTGCGGTGTAGGTCGAATCATCAGCGGATTCCTCGATGCGGAATGTCAGATCAGCGCTAGCGCCAGCAGCAGTGCCGGCCAGGATGATCTGCACATCGCCCTCGAACCCTTGCAGATCCACGCCGGTCTGGTTGCCGGTGCCGGTGATGGTGGTCGTAGCCAGAAGGGTGAAATGCTGGAGCTTATCCAGCGAAAGCTCATGAACTGCCATTGGTCTATCGGGGGTTGGGTTTACGGGGGCGAGGCTTCCGGGCCTCCTGGGCAGTGATCACCACGGGGTCAGGATCCGGCGCCAGCTCTGCCCTGCCCATCGCCAGCAGCAGCCGGGCATCGGCAGGAGTTGCGTCGAGCACGTCACCAACCCGGGCGGGCTGGCCGCTGATCGATGTTTGGCGCAGGATCCTGATCCTCATGGCAATCAGAGGGTGTTGTTGCCGCGGCAGAAGGCCTGAGGATGACGCACCGCGTAGTCGATGGCCTGATGAGCCACAACCCGGATGTTGCCTTCCTTGTCCTCGCTGTAGGGGTTCACCTGCAGATCGACGGCGCCGAACAGGCCCAGGACGAGCTGGCTCCAGACCCCAAAGAATACGTCACCGGATTCCACCTGGTTGGAGCGAACTACGCCGTAGCTGTTCACCGTGCCGCCAGGCTCGAGCACAAATTGAGCGGTGTTGGCCGCCTTCTCCGTGGTTTTGAATCCCCCGTAGATCGTGGCGTTGGTGACATAGCCCATCGTGCTGATGTCCGCGTCATCGGCGGCGATAAGGGTCTCCATGTCGACCAGCTCGGCATAAGTGGGCTGGTTGGCGCCGAAATCCTTGGTATTGATTCCGGTGGTCAGTTTGATGCCCTCAGGCTGGGAAGAGGATCCCAGGCCGTAGAGAGCGACCCGCGCCTGCTCCAGTGCCATCACGGTCACCAGGTCATTGCGAACGAACGTCTCAACGTCGATGGAGCTCTGCAGCATCAGCGAACGGCTAAAGCGGGTCCAAGCGCTCATCTCCTTGAGGGTCATTGTGACCTGGCCCACGCTGGGCTCGGACTCGGCGGCCGCAACGCCTTCACCCTTCCAGTAGACCTGCGAGGCGCCGGTCTGCTTGGGGATGCCCACCGGGCCGGTGAGGCCAGACAGGATTGTGACACCCAGGCCGGTCAGGAAGTTGCGCTTGCGCAGCAGCTCGATGAACGAACCGGGGCGGGCGTCGGTGAAGATCAGATCGCCAGCGGTGGCAGCGGTGCCAGCGGTCAGGGACCGGCTGAGCACGTCATTGGCGATGAGCATCCCTTTGGGTTTCAGTCCCATCCGCTGCGCGGTGGCGTTGCTGACCTCGCGCTCGAAGGCGGCTTCCTCCTGGAATGCCCGCTCGTTGGGGAACAGCTGGGCACGCATGCACTTCAGGAAGCTGAAACTGCGGGCTTCCTTGTCGGTGAGGCCGATGTCCGCCGAACTGCCGGAGGCGATGGGCTGGGCCGCGGCGGTCCGGGGGGTAGCGGGCTGGGCAGCACGCTTGGCCAGGCCGTTGAGGATCTGGCGCATGGCGTCAGCCTCAGAGGCGCCGGATTCGATCAGGCCCTGGGCCAGGTCGTCGGCTTTGTGCTCACGGCAGAGAGCGGTGATGGAGGCAACGCGGGTGCGCTCGGCGGTGATCGCCGCCGCCTGCACCTCGCCGACGTTGATGTTGTCTTCCACGGGGGGTTTCGGGGTAGAGGGTGTGGCGGCCGGGGCCGCGGTGTCGCCGATTGCTCGGCCTTGGCCAACAGTGGGGTCGGCTGGGATTGAAACGGTCGAGACCTCCATCGGAGTGAACGCCGTTACCAGCGCCACGCCATCGCGCGACTTGAGATCAAGCGGCGCGTCGATGGAGTACATGAAGGAGACATTGCGGATGATGCCCGCCTCCCAGTTCTGTCTGACCTTCCATTCGTCGGAGCCTTCCGCCTTGGTGTTGGGGCTCCAACGGGTGCGGACCATGCCGCGCCCATCACCGCCCTGCCAAGCCTTTTCGACTCCGCCGAGAACCACATCGGGGTTGTGGTTCCAGAGCCATGGCGCCGCCCCGGAATTGAGGCGGGCCATGTTCATCGCGCCGGGCTCATGGCTGAGGACTTCCATCCCGAAATAGCGCTCGACTGGCTCCTCTGAGGAGAAGCTGAACTCGATCACATCGGGGTCATCCTCTGCGCGGCACCAGCTCGCCACCACCGCATTGCGGTAGAGCGACACGCTGTTGTGGTCGCGTTGTTCCATCGGCGCGGCGTTTCCTGTGCTCAGGCTAGAGACTGCAGCGCGATCCTCTCGCGCGTTCTCGATTGCGGCCCCTTTGCTGTTGCTCCAGGTCTGACCAGGATCACCGCCCCATGCCGCCCAGGCCACCCGGCCGGGTGAGGGGTAGCTGTCCTCCCCGGGGCTGAATCCCTCGCCGGCCTTGTCCACCTCATGCCGCGCGAACCAGGCGGCCATAGTGATCACCGTGTCCGGGCTCAGCTCGTCACCGCTCAGGATCTGACCGGCGCGAGTCGCTGCTACGTCGGTGCCGCCGGGCCGGCCGTCGGCCTTCCACGCGCGGTAGCGCTCGGCCTCGGTGCGCATGCCCTCGGTAGGCATCAGATCAATCTCGGTGCCGTTGACGTTGGCCATCAGGCTGGCTCCTCCAGGTCGTCGTCGGGATCGTCGGGGGATTCCGGCTCGTCCTGACTGCCGCTGCTGGCCGCCGCTGCTGTGTCCTCTGCGGCGTAGGGATCCTGCGGGATGATCGATCCAGGCGGGCGGGCCTGCGTCAGGCCAGCGCCGCTGACCTTGCCGGCGTCGATGTCCAGGGTCAGGCCCAGATTCTGCGCCATCTCGCGCTCGGCCGCGAGGTCGCGCATCAGCTCCGCCAGGTCGCCGCCTTGCTCAGCCACCACCTGGGCCTGAGTCATGAACCCGCAGCGAACCGCATCCTTATAGGCGCCGATCTCCACCTTTGGATCCAGGAAGCCCCACGCCCTCGGATACCACCGCACGGCCTGGTAGCGCTCGCGCAGCGTGTCGTAGCTGGGCAGCTGCAGATTTCCAACCGCAACGGCGGCATCCATCCACCGGGCGAAGATCGGTCGGTAGAAATGCTCGATCGCGTATTGCTGCTCACCCTTCCACATCTCAATCGAATCCTGCCGGCTCATCCGGTTCGAGCTGTAGTTGCTCTGGCTGTAGTCGTTGCTGACCTGCTCGAAGCTGCAGCCGGTCGAGGCGGCCACGCCCCGCAGCATGGCCCGCAGGAAGGGCTCGAACTGGTCGCCTGGGGCGCCGAGCTGCGGCACTGAAACCTCCTCGCCCGGGGCCAGATACTTGAACACCCCCGGCTCGAAGTTGCTCACCCGCTCGGCGTCGTAGACGCCATCGCCGATCAGCTCGCCCTCTGGGCTGGTGATAAAGCCCATCAGGCTGCTGGCCGCACGGGCCCGCACCACCTCCGCCTCCTCGAACAAGGCGAGGTGATGGAGCCGCTTCACTGCTGCGGCGAACCAGGGCACGCCGCGGGTCTGGCCCGGCCGCTCGATGCGCCGCAGGTGCAGGATCTGATCGGCCGGCACGTCAACGGCGTCGTAGCCCACGGAACCGGACACGTCGCCAGGGTGGCGGGTGCGGAACCGATAGGCAAGCGGCCGGCCCCATCGGTTCACGCGCACGCCCATGCGCCACTCGCTGCCGCTGGCGTCAGGGCCGGAGGTCTTGCCCTCATCGCACAGGTCAGCCTCAAGGATCTCCAGCGCCAGCGGCACATCGCCAGCGCCCATCGCCTCAGGCACCAGGCGCACGAACACCTCTCCGGATTCGGCCATGGCCCGCACCGCCAGGCGGGCGATCTCCTGCAGGCTCAGCTGGCCTGCTGCGTGGCAGGTGTCGGCATGGCACCACGCCGCCCAGCGCCGTTCAATCGCGTCGTTGATCGTGGTGTCGAGTCGGCCGCCGCCGCTCTGCATCGGAACCTGCGCCTGCATCCTCACGCCGGTGCCGATCACGTTGGAGACGATGCACCTCAATGCCTGCTGCGCGTAGCCGTTGTCTCGGGCCAGCTGCCGAGAGCGGTTGCGCAGCCGGACCAGGCTGCCATCGATCTCCGCATCGGCGCTGGTCGAGCTCGTCACCCAGTC
>JBKDSV010000041.1:0-1743 GCA_046340795.1 Cyanobacteriota bacterium
CAACAGGTGCTGGAGGACTGGAACGCCACGGAGACTGATTATCCGCATGACCGTTGTGTTCATCAGTTGTTTGAGCAGCAGGCGGAGCGAACACCGGAGGCTGTGGCCTTGGTGTTTGAGGAGAAATCTCTTACCTACGCGGAGCTCAATACTCGCGCCAACCGCCTAGCGCACCACCTGATTGAGCTTGGGATCCGCCCGGATGACCGGGTGGCAATTGCTGTGGAGCGGAGTCTGGAGATGGTGGTGGGCTTGCTCGCCATCCTCAAAGCTGGTGGTGCCTACGTCCCCCTGGATCCGGCCTATCCCGAGGAACGGCTGGCCTTCATGCTGGAAGACAGCACACCCGTGGCACTGTTGGTGCACGGGGCCACGCGGGAGCGTTTTGCCACCTTGGCGCAAGGGGTGCCGGTGGTGGATCTGGATCGAGATACCGGAGCTTGGGAGGAGCTGAACGCCGCCAACCTGGAGCCGACCGCCCTTGGTCTCGGCCCGAATCACCTGGCCTACGTGATCTACACCTCGGGCTCCACAGGCAAGCCTAAAGGCGTGATGGTGGAGCACAGCCACGCTGTTAATTTCATCAACTGGGCAGGCGGGGAATGGTCTGCCGAGGAATTGCGGCGCACGTTGTTTGCGACGTCGATCAACTTCGATTTGGCTGCCTTTGAATGCTTTGTACCGCTTTCGGTGGGCGGTGCCAACGTGATCGTGCGCAACGTCCTTGATGCCGGGCCAGCCCTGACTGAGGTCAGCCTGATCAACACCGTTCCCTCCGCCATCGACACTTTGCTGCGGGCCGGCGCACTGCCACCCAACGTGCGAGCAGTCAACTTGGCAGGAGAGCCGCTCCGCCGCGAGCTCGCCGAGAGACTCCTCGGCGGCAGCCAGATCGCCCATTTGCGCAATCTTTACGGACCATCTGAAACCACCACGTACTCAAGTTGGGTCACCCTGGGGCGAGACGATGACTGCATCCCCCATATCGGTCGTCCGATCGCCAACACGCGCATCTACCTGCTGGATGGTCAAGGCGAGCCCGTGCCCATCGGTGTGGCCGGTGAGCTCCATATCGGCGGAGCAGGCGTGGCGCGCGGATATCTGAACCGTCCGGAATTGACAGCAGAGAGGTTCCTGCCGGATCCCTACAGCGACGAGCCAAACGCACGCATGTATCGAACGGGTGATCTAGCGCGCTGGCTGCCGGCTGGCAACCTGGAGTACATCGGTCGGATTGACTTCCAGGTCAAGATTCGGGGGTTCCGGATCGAGCTTGGCGAGATCGAGACGGCACTGCGCGGCTGTAAGGGGATCCGAGAGGCGGTGGTGCTGGCCCGGGAGGAGGGGCCGGGTGAGAAGCGGCTGGTGGCCTATGTGACCACGGATGTAGCTGCCAAGAGCGCTGATATGGCTACCGACAGTGCTGATGGGCTTGCGGGCAGTGCTGAAACACTTGCGGGCGGTGCTGCAACGATTGCGGACAGAACGGAGGCAGGGCTGCTCCCGGTGGAGCTCAAGGCGCAGTTGCGCAGGAGTTTGCCGGAGCACATGGTGCCAGCGGCGTTTGTGGTGCTTGAGGCCCTGCCCCTGACGCCAAACGGTAAGCTAGACCGCAAGGCCCTGCCAGCGCCTGAGGCGGAGGCCTATGCCACCGGTGCCTACGTCCCACCCGAGGGGCCTGTGGAAGAGTCCCTGGCGGCCATCTGGCGCGAGCTGCTGGGAAGCAAGCGTGTAGGCCGTCAC
>JBKDSV010000042.1:0-29845 GCA_046340795.1 Cyanobacteriota bacterium
AGGTTCTTCAGAAATCCTTTTTTGGAAGCAGATTTGACCTGGATCCAGTCGAGTCGGAGTTCGATTTATCGCGGAATAATTCCGTCTTGGCCTCGAATTATCTTGATATCCTCGTATGGACATCTATGCGCAACAGGCTCCCAGGCCTGGCGCAATGTTCAGCACATGCCGATGCTCAAGGTGTGTCAAGTCGCAGACCCGTCATCCGTTGTGCTCGGCCAAGCAGATCCGCGTCCTTACAGTCTCATTTGTCGTGCCTCAGGTTGACTTGGAGGCGGCCCTGTCCAAGGAGCCTCTGGACAACCCTTCAGCGGCACCTGTGACAGTGGCGAGATCCCAGGGTATTGCCCTGCAAATGCACTGTGGATCCTTTGATGGGTGTCTGGCCTGCAGTCCTTGCTGATGGGCACCTCAAAAAATCAATTCTGTCGTGCTGAGGCTGGCCAGTACGATCCGTGGCAGCAAAGGATCTCACTCTGGGACGGGAGAGAACGGGGTGATTGTTCGAGGTGCCCTAATGACGGCATCTCGTGTGCAGTCCTGCAAATGCACTGTGGATCCTTTGATGGGTGTCTCGCCAAGAGCCCTCGCTGAGCAAGCCATCTGGATGCGCGGACCAAGCTGAGGATGACGCATAAACTTGCGGGACTGCGTACTGGTGTGCCGTCCCGCAAATGCGCTCTGGATCCTTCGATGGGTGTCTCGCCTGTAGTCCTTGCTGATGACGGCATCGAGGCGCACGGACTAAGCCGGGGATGATGCATGAACTTGCGGGGCAGCCCACTAGTTAGGGCAAGGGACAGCTTCTACTGGCGACCGGTTGTCCAGAGTTTCCCTAAAGAGGCTCTGGACAACCCCTGAGCGGCACCTGTGAGAGTGCAGAGCTCTCAGTTGGTGCAAGGGACAGCTTTTGCTGGCGACCGGTTGTCCAGAGTTTCCCTAAGGAGGCTCTGGACAACCCAGGGCTGATTCAAACGTGCCACTCTGCGTTCATGTGCCCAGCAGCTCTGAGGAACTGAGTCCCGAGCTCATAGGGGTCTCAGCGTGGGACCTGAATCACAATCGTGGCCTGGCGCCTCTATCCAACCACTTTAAAGCAGCCCTGCTGGACAACCCCTGAGCGGCACCTGTGAGAGTGCAGAGCTCTCAGTTGGTGCAAGGGACAGCTTTTGCTGGCGACCAGTTGTCCAGAGCTTCCCTAAGGAGGCTCTGGACAACCCCTCAGCGGCACCTGTGAGAGCGTGGAGCTCCCAGTTGGTGCAAGAGGAGACTCCCACTGGCGACCGGTTGTTCAGAGCTTCCCTAAGTCACCCGATCAAATAGATATAACATGACGTGCGAGGCACGCCAGCACGACTGCCTGGTTTGTTGTCGCTGGTGTGTTGAAGTTTTTTCTCTGGTTGCTTAAACCTCCAGAGCAAAGGTTCTCAGCTCTCCAGGCCTTTCAGCGTTCAGCCAATCTGTTCTTCGGCTGGCGTGTCCGTCCGCCCGCTTGGGCTGACGCCATCGCGTTCAGCTCCAGGGGCCTCCAGCGTCGAGGGATCTTCCCTCTTGAGCGTTCCACCCCGACGTCCCCGACCTCGGCGCTGAGCCTTCATCCCACTGGCCGGAGGCGAGCCAGACTCTCAAGGCAGAGCAGGGGACGGTGGTTCACTGCGATCGCCCCCCTCCACGGCATCGCCCTCAACCGGCGCCACAGCATTGGTCCATCGCCACCGGTGAGCACCAGCCGTCTGCTTCCTGAAGCCTGAGCGGCCTCCACCACGGCCGCCGCCAGGGCGGTCTCCACCCCCACGCCCATCGCCGCGGCTGTGGCCAGGGGCCACTCGGGGTCCTCCTCCCACCCCTCTCCACCCCCCTGCCAGGTCTCGGGGAGGGACCCCACCGGGGTTCGCAGACGCGGTAGCCGGGCCGTGCCCTGCGCCATGGCCTCCAGCTGCAGCCCCAACCCCGCCAGCAGTCGTCCCCCGCGAAAGCGTCCCTCCGCATCCACCCGCGTCAGGCTCAACACTGTGCCGGCGTCCACCACGAGCACCGCCTCCCTACCCTCCCGCCACGCCCCCCAGCCCGCCAGCGCTCGGTCGACCCCCAGCCAGGGAGGACATCCCGCCAGCGGTACATCCCGCAAGCTCACCTGCCGTTCTGCGGGCGCCCAGGTGGGATCGGGGAGAGGACCGACGGCCGCCCAAGCCCATGGGGGCGGGTCCGCCTCCGCGCTGCTGCCGGGTCGCTGCGCGTCCCAGCCACGCAGCTGGCCATCCGTGGAGCGCTCCGCCCAGTGCCAGCGGCTGTTGCCGATCAGCAACCAGCGCGGCGATGGAGCCTCGCTCAAATGCCTTCGCCCATCAGGCCTGGTAAATGGATGCCGCATTCCTGTTGCAAACCGCCGAAGCGGGTGGCCCGCCCGGTCCGCGTCCCGTCGTCGGCGGCACTGCTGTGCCAATCGCCCACGGTGGAGTAGCCCATGGCGAACAACGGGTGTTGCGGCAGGTGATGGCTTTCCATGTAGTAGTAGATGTCTTTGCGCGTCCAGCTGAGCAGGGGATGCAGGGACAGCAGTCCCCGCACTGGATCCAGGGGCGTCATCGTGCGGCGATGGTCCGTCTGGCCGCCGCGCACGCCACTGGCCCAGCAGCGAATTCCCCTCTGCCGCAGGGCCCGATCCAGGGGCTCCACCTTGCGCAGCCGGTTGTAGAGCGACAGATCCTCCCGCGAGCCGCTCTCCCAGAGCCGGCCGTAGAGGGCCTCCATCCGGGCGGGTGAGAGGTCGGCCTGCACCACCTGCAGATTCACTGGCAGCCGTTGGCACAGGTCTTCCGCGTAGCGGTAGGTTTCCTCCGGCAGGTAGCCCGTGTCCACCCAGATCACCGGCACTTGTTCCCCGTTCCCCCCCGCCCCAAGACGGGAGGCCATGTGCAGCAGCACGGCCGACTGGATCCCGAAGCTGGTGGTGAGGCAGAAACTCTTGCTGAAGGTGTTCAGGGCCCAGGCCAGCCGAGCCTCGGCGCTCAGGGACTCGAGCTGGGCCCGGGCGGCGGCCAGATCCAGCTGGGTGGAGGTGTCGCCAGACGCGGCGCCAGGGTCGGCCATGAAGACGCCATTGCCGGCGGAAGCGGAGCTTGCGGCGGTAGGGGGATCAGGCGGATCCGGAGCGACGCCAGCCAAAGCGGGGGGTGCTTGGGTGGAGGGAGATGGGCACATGATCCCATCATGCCCCGCAAGCCGAGCCCGGGCAGCCTGGTTCGCGGGCAGCCTGGTTAAGGTGAAACCACCCGGCCTGGATAAGGTGAAGCCATGCAGGCTGGCGACTTCCCCCTTCCCTCCCCTTCCACGTCCTCTGCCGACAGCACCGGAGCGGTTGCGGGCACGCCTCCCGTCGTGATTGTGGGGGGTGGCTTCGGCGGGCTGTACACCGCCCTGGCCCTGGCCTCCCAGAGTGGCCATCCGCCTGTGCTGCTGATCGAACCCAACGAGCACTTTCTCTTCCTCCCCCTGCTCTACGAACTCCTCAGCGGCGAACTGCGGGCCTGGGAGATCGCTCCCCGCTACGACAGCCTGCTGGCGGGCCCCGGGGTGGGCTGGCTGCGGGATCGTGTGCAGAGCGTCAACAGCGAGCGCCGCGAATTGCGCACGGCGGAAGGTCGTCTGTTGCGCTACTCCGCCCTGGTGTTGGCCACGGGCTCCACGGAAAACACCTTCGCCGTGGCCGGCGCCTCACGCCATGCCCTCACCTTCCGCTCTCTGGCGGATGTGGCCCGTCTGGGGGAGGTGGTGCGGGAGCTGGGCCGACGGGAGCGTCCCCTGCAGCGCCTGGCGATTGTTGGCGCTGGCCCCACAGGAGTGGAGTTGGCCTGCAAGCTGGCCGACATGCTCCAGGGTGCCTGCGTCATTGAACTGATCGAGCAGGGGGAGCAGGCCCTGCCTCGCTCCCGGGCCTTCAACCGCGAGCAAGCGCTCTCCGCCCTGCGCCGACGGGATGTGCGCCTGCGCCTGCGCACCCGGGTGGAGGCGGTGGAGAGCGACCGCTTGACACTCCTGTGGCCGGCGGGAGCGGAGGGGACGGTTCTCACCCGCGAGGAGCTCCCCGTGAGAGCGGTGGTCTGGACGGCCGGTCTGCGTTTCCAGCCCCCCCATCTGGTCCCCGCGCCTCCTGTGGAGCCTTCCGGGCGGTTGCGCTGCCAGGCTGATCTGCGCCTGGAGGGCCACACGGATGTCTTTGTCGTGGGGGACTTGGCCGCGCTGACAGGTTCAGATCCAGCCAGCACCCCGCCTCCAAGCGCGCAGGTGGCCTTTCAGCAGGCGCCGGTGGCGGCGCGCAACGTGAGGCGTGTCCTGGCGGGAGAGCCCCTGGAACCCTTTGTTTGGCAGGATTTGGGTGAGATGCTCAGCCTGGGCAAGGGTGAGGCCACCCTCACAGGCCGTGGCCTCACCTTGGCCGGGGCGCCAGCTTTCGCCCTCCGCCGCCTGGCCTATCTCACCCGCCTGCCCGGCCTGCCCCAGCAACTGCGGGTGGCCGCTGGCTGGCTGGCGGAGTCCTGAGATGGAGTTGCCCTCCTCCGCCCCCAGCCCTTGGCCCCGACCGCGAGGATTGCTTCTGGATGCCATGGGCACCCTGATCAGCCTGCGGGAGTCGGTGGGCACCACCTATGCCGCCGTGGCCGCAGCGCATGGCCTGCGGGCCGATCCCGCCGCTCTGGATGCCCTTTTCCCCGCCATCTACCGGGCCGCGCCGCCGCTGGCCTTCTCCCTGGCCGATCCCGACGCCTTGCTTCTGGCGGAACGCCGTTGGTGGGGGGATCGCATCCGGGAGGTGTTTCGAGCCCTCGACGGGGCTCCGGAGCCGCCCGCCGCTCTGGAGGAGGCCCTGTTTGATCGTTTTGCCCAGCCTGAGCTCTGGTGCGTCTACCCCGATGTGCCCGAACACCTGGCCGCCTGGCGGCGTCAAGGCCTCCGGCTGGCGGTGGTGAGCAATTTCGACCGCCGCCTCCATCCTCTTTTGGAGTCCCTCGGGTTGAGGCCCTGGCTGGAGCGGGTGATCGTCTCCAGCGAGGTCGGAGCGGCCAAACCCTCGGCGCTTCCCTTCCAGCGCGCCCTGGAAGCCCTGGATCTGCAACCCCACCAGGTGTGGCATGTGGGCGATCAACCGGAGGATGTGGAAGGGGCCTCCCGGGCTGGAGTGCGCTGCCTGCGGCTGCGTCGGCCATGAGGCAGGGGGTGCTCCTGGGTCGAACGGAGGGGTTGCGCCCGTCGGTGCGGCATCGTTTGGAGCAATTGCTGCATCGGCGCCATCCCGCCGATGCGGTGGCCGATCCCCTCACCTTGCAACGGCTGGGAATGGAGGGTGCAGCCCTGGAGCTGCCCCTCACCCTGATGCTGGATGAGCGGGGGCTGCCGCGGGCCCTGTGGGTGGGGGAGCTGGACTCCTCCCGCCAGATCCGGGAGGGATTGTCGGGGGACTCCCGCCGGCAGGTGCGGCTGGGGCGTCTCCTCACCTGCGCCGGTACCGCCCGCCAGCCATCGCTCCAGCCAGGCCATCGGGAGGGACTGGTGGCCTTGGATCTCTCCGCCCATTGCTGGCTTCGCTTCGGCCCCCAGCCGGCCGCGGGTGGACACCAGCGGGCACGGCTCTGCGTGCCCTCCACCGCCACGGAGCAGGCTTGGAGCTGCCTGCGGGAGGGCGATCTGGTGGAGCTCTGCCGGCTTGATCCACCCCCCTTGGAGGAGACGACGAGCCGTCGCGCTGGGCTGGATCCCCTCGCCGCTCCCGCGGCCGAGGGACTGGCGGAGGCCCCGGAGCGGGTGTTGCTGTTGGTGCTCAGCCAGGAGGAGATTCCCTTGGCCTTTGAGCGTCGCGTCGCCGAACTGGAGGGATTGGTGCGGAGCGCAGGGGCCGTGCCGGTGGGCGTGGTGGCGCAACGGCGGGCCACGGCTTCCGGGGCCGCCCTTTGGGGGGAGGGCAAGGTGCGCGAGGCGGCGTTGGAGGCCCGTCGCCTGCGCGCCAGCCTGGTGGTCAGCGATCGGGAGCTGTCACCAGGGCAGATCCGCCAATTGGAGCGGTCGCTCGACTTGCCCCTGAGCGATCGCAGCGAGCTCATTCTCGACATTTTCGCCCAGCGGGCCGCCAGTTCCGCCGGACGCCTGCAGGTGGAGTTGGCCCAATTGCGCTACCGCCTGCCGCGGCTCACGGGCCGGGGGGTGGCCCTCTCCCGTCAGGGCGGGGGCATCGGCACCCGAGGGCCAGGGGAAACCCAGCTGGAGAAGGATCGTCGCGCGATCGCCCGCCGCATTGATCGTCTGCAACGGCAGGTGGCGCGGCTGGGCGCCCACCGCGCCCGCCTGCGCCAGGCCCGCCGTGACACCTGCCGGCTGGCCCTGGTGGGCTACACCAATGCCGGCAAGAGCTCCTTGCTCAACGCCCTCAGCGGCGCCCAGCCCGGGGAGGGGGTGTTGGCGGAGGACAAGCTGTTCGCCACCCTCGATCCCACGACCCGCCGTCTCAGCCAGGAGACCGCTGGGCCAGGGCCACGGGAGTCAATTCTTTTAACGGACACGGTGGGGTTCATCCGCGACCTGCCGCCAGCCCTGGTGGAGGCCTTTCGCTCCACCTTCGAGGAAGCTCTGGATGCGGACGGGTTGCTGATCGTCGTCGACCTGGCTGATCCTTCCTGGCCCGAACACTTGAGCGCGGTGCGCGCTGTGCTCAAGGCGTTCAACGCCGACAAGCCATGGCGGGTGATCGGCAACCAGATCGACCGTTGCCCGGCGGCGGAATTGGATCGAGCCCGGGCGCTGGAACCCGAGATGCTGTTTGTGTCGGCCACGGCGGACCTTGGGCTGCGTCATCTACGACAGGTGTTGAGGGCTTGGGCGGCAGACCTCTCCGCTGTGACAGGATTGGTTCAATCCCCTTGTCCCTCCCGCCATGCCCCTGCAGCTCGGCGACACTGTTCCTGATTTCACGCAGGAGTCACAGCTTGGTCCGATCAACCTTTACGACTTCGGCGCAGATCATTGGGTTGTGTTGTTTTCCCATCCCGCTGACTACACGCCTGTCTGCACCACGGAACTTGGCGAGGTGGCCAGGTTGCGTCCGGAATGGGAGAAGCGCAATGTCAAGACGTTGGCTTTGAGTGTGGATTCTGCTGAGAGTCACAAGGGCTGGATAGCAGATATCAACGACACGCAGAAGACAATTGTTGACTATCCGATTCTGGCGGATGCGGATCGCAGAGTCAGTGATCTTTATGGCATGATTCATCCGAACTCTCTGAACAATTTAACTGTTCGCTCGGTTTTTATCATTGATCCCAGCAAGAAGCTGCGCTTGCAGATCACTTACCCGGCCAGCACTGGCCGCAATTTTGAGGAGATCCTGCGGGTGATCGATTCGCTGCAGCTCACTGATCATCACCAGGTGGCCACCCCGGTCAATTGGAAAGAGGGTGAAGATTGCGTTGTGGTGCCCTCGATCTCCACGCAAGCGGCGCGCGAGAAATTCCCGAAAGGCGTCACCGAAATTCGCCCCTACCTGCGCCTCACACCTCAACCCAACAAGTGAAGCGGCCCAGCCATGACGCAATGGTGGCAATGGCAGCCCAGCGCTGCCCAGGATGTCTCCAACAGCTTTGCCGTGATCGGTGTCGGTCGTTTCGGCAGCGCCGTCTGCAGAGAGCTGATTCGCTCCGGGGCTGAGGTGCTGGCCATTGATCTCGATGGGCGGGCGATTGATGGGTTGCTCCAGCAGCAACCCGCCATCGAGGCGCGCATTGTGGACTGCACCGATGAAGAGGCTCTGCGGGCGGCGGGTGCTCTCGATGTGGGCACAGTGGTGGTCGCGATCAGTGAACCGATCGAGGCCAGCATCACCGCCACTCTCATTGTCAAAGATGCGCCGGAAACCCGTGTGCAGCAGGTGATCGCGCGAGCCACCAGCGATCTGCACGAAAAGATGTTGCGGCGGGTCGGCGCCGACAAGGTGGTGTTTCCCTCCAAGATGCAGGGGGCGCGCCTCGGGCAGGAGTTGATGCGTCCGAATCTCCTGGAGCGGCTCCGCTTGGACGATCGCAACAGCATTGAGGAGATCAAAGTGCCTCAAGCTTTCATCGGACGTTCCCTGCGCGACCTCAACCTGCGCAAGTCGTACAGCGTCAATGTGTTGGCCGCCGGTCCAGCCAACCAGCTGATGGTGAATCCTCCCGCCTCCCATGTGCTCCGGGAGGGCGAGGTATTGGTGGTGATGGGCAGCGCGGAGGCGCTTGAGGCCCTCCCCAGCCGCTGACGCCGATGTGGGCTTTGGGGCTGATGAGCGGCACCAGCGCCGACGGCGTTGATGCCGTGTTGGCCCGGTTTCAAGGATCCAGGCGACGGCCGCGCTGGCAGGTGGCCCACACCGCCTCCCTTCCCTACCCGCACGACGTGCGGAGCCAGCTCATTGGCTTCGGCCAGGGCCAGCCCATGTGCGCGGCGGCCTTGCTGGATCTGGTGGAGGCTCTGACGGAGATCCAGGCCCAAGCCGCGCGAGCCTGTGACCCCCGGGGGCTGGCGGAGGTGGTGGGCTGTCATGGGCAGACCCTCTGGCACCGCCCCCCCACGCCGGAGCGGCACGGGGCCAGCTGGCAGGCGTTGATGGGGCCCATGCTGGCGGAACGCTTGCAGCGCCCGGTGGTGTTTGATTTTCGCGCCGCCGATCTGGCCCTCGGAGGCCACGGCGCTCCCCTGGTGCCCGCCACGGACGCGGCCCTGCTAGGTGGCATCACGGGCTGGCGGGCCGTGCTCAACCTGGGGGGAATCGCCAATCTCACCCTGATCCCTCCCCGTCGTGGGCCCGATCGCCATGCGCCTGTGCGGGGGTGGGATTGCGGGCCGGCCAACAGCTTGATCGACCTGGCCGTGCATCAGTTCAGCGAAGGGCGGCGAAGCTTTGACGAGGCGGGTCGTTGGGCCCGCCAGGGACGCATCGCGGAGGATCTGCTGAGCGACTGGCTCAAGGAGCCCTATCTGCGCCAGCCACCCCCGAAATCCACGGGCCGGGAATGCTTCGGCGCCGAGGATCTGCAGCGGCGCCTCGCCGCCTTGAAGGCCCGGGATGCCGCGGTCACGGCTGCGGACGCCCTGGCCACGCTCACGGCCTTTTCGGCGGCCGCCGTGGCGCAGGATCTTCGACGCGGCACGCCGCCCGTGGAGCTGTTGGTGGCTGGTGGCGGCAGCCGCAATGCCATGCTCCTGGAGCAGCTGCGCCTCCGTTGTCGCGGCGTGGTGGTGCGGCCCCTTTCCGAGCTTGGCATCGGCGCCATGGAGCGGGAAGCTCTGGCCTTCGCCTTGCTCGCCTGGTGGCATCTGCGGGGCCATCCCGGCTCTCTTCCCTCGGTGACGGGGGCCAACAGAGCGGCGGTGTTGGGCCTCCGGGCCAACCCTCCATGAGGCCTGGACGAGGTGGGAGCCCCCTTTCGCCAGGAGGGTTGGCCCTGCTTCCGGCGTTCGAGCAGGTCGCGGAAGCGTTCCGTCTGGCGTTCGGCCCCCCTGGGCCCAGCGCCGCCGACGCTCCCGTTACCGCTCCCGGGCCTCCACTCCTTGGCGGATCAGGGAGACTCTGGAAAACCCCTCCGCGGCACCCGTGAGAGCGCGGAGCTCCCAGTTGTTGCAAGGGGGAAGGGGGCGGCTTCCACTAGGGCACCTCGAAAAATCGGCTTTGCAGCGACCAATGGACAAGGCCAACGCCGACCAAGACATGAGTCTCAATCGGCGCTTTCAGACGAAACCGGTATTTTTTGAGATGCCCACTAGTGTGCAGTCCCGGAAACGCGCCATGAATCCTTTGATGGGTGTCTCGTCCGGAGCCCTTGCTGAGTACGGCATCTGGAGGCACGGACCAAGCCGAAGATGACGCATGAACTTGCGGGACTGCACACTAGTGACCGCTTGTCCAGAGCTTCCTTAGGGAGACTCTGGAGAACGCCTCAGCGGCACCTGTGAGAGCGTGGAGCTCCCAGTCGATGCAAGGGATGGCTTCCGCTGGCGACCGGTTGTCCAGAGCTTCCTTAGCAGGACCGTTGGCTGGAAGCGAATAGCAGCCAGTGCATCAAACATATCGAGACGTAGTATCCAACGGTATGGTGATGGCATGGGTCTGCTCTTTCGCTTCCACGTCCTCCCGTTTCGAAGTCTCACCCATGGCTCGATCCACTCCCTCCACACCGGCCAAAGCAGGCGATGGAAGCCCTAAGTCACGGGCACGCACCGCCAATTCTCGCCTCAAGTCAGAACAGAGTGAGGTTTTGGTATCGGCGGTGATCAGCACCTATCTCCTGACCCATCTGCACCATGTGTTGCAGCGTGCGGAGTATGGGGCTCTGCAGGAGGGGCACGACGGGCTGGCAGCCAATTATGCCCAGCTGCGCAAGCTGCTTTGTCTCGACGCCCGCACCATGGAAGAGACCTCGGCGAGCGGCCTGTCCAACGATGAAACCTCTCTGGCGGCTTGATCTGCGGGGCGTGAGCTCCCTCCGCATCGTCCCGGGGACCTGTTCTCTGCTTGCGAAGACGCGATATCTTCAGTCGGCCTGAATGCCTTCCGATGTCCCCCGCCAACGCCGCCGCGCTGTATGCCCGGATCAGCGAGGATCCCGATCTCGCCCAATCCCTTTTTCGCCAGGCCCTGCAAGACCCCTCAGGCGCCCTTCGCCGAATTCTTGAGATCGGCGCCGATCTGGGTTTGTCGGTCACCAGCGAAGACGTGTGGGACCACATCTCCGGCCTGGAAGACAGCGCCACCAAGCAGTGGCTTCTCAAGGCCCGCGGCGGCCTCTGAGACGGCCGGAGCCGCCAGGTTCACCCAGGCTGGCGAGGCGGAGGAGACACCGGGTTTCTGGCGTCGATGCGCCCCGCCTCCTTGAGCCCAACTGAAAAACAACCAATAGCTCACCAGAGCCAGACCCGCAGCCACGACCAGAGCGGCGACTTGTTCCAGGCGCTTGATCATCGAGCCCCTCTGACAACCTCCAGTCTCAGTTTGCCTGACGTCACTTGCGAGGATGGGGGACCGCCTCCACCGTTTCCGTGCTGCGCCTCGAACGCATTGGCAAGATTTATCCCACTGGCGAAGTGCTGCGGGAGGTGAGCTGGGAAGTGAAGCCCGGCGATCGCATTGGTCTGGTGGGGGTCAACGGGGCGGGAAAATCAACCCAGCTGCGCATCCTCGCTGGCCTGGAGGAACCCACGAGCGGCCAGGTGGTGCGCCAGGGCGATCCGCGCATCGCCCTGTTGCAGCAGGAATTCGATGTGAATCTCCAACACACGGTTCGCCAGGAGCTGTTTCAGGCCTTTGCAGAGGCTGCGGTCGTGCTCGACGCCCAAGCCCGATTGCAAGAGGAGATGGAATCGGAGCGAGCCGCCACCGATCCAGACCATCTGCAGCGGCTGGTGGAGCGGCTGGGTCAGTTGCAGAGTCGTTTTGAATCCCTCCACGGCTATTCGCTGGAGGCGCGCATTGATCGGCTTCTGCCCACGATCGGCTTCGCTGCGGAGGAGGCCGAGCGGTTGGTTGGCGACTTTTCGGGCGGTTGGCAGATGCGCGTGGCCCTCGGCAAGCTCCTGCTGCAAGAGCCTGATGTGCTGCTCCTGGATGAGCCCACCAACCATCTCGACGTGCAGACCATCGAATGGCTGGAAACCACTCTTTTGGCTTGGGATGTGCCCCTGGTGGTGATCAGTCACGACCGCATGTTTCTTGATCGGATCTGCAATCAGATCGTGGAGACCGAACGGGGGATCAGTCGTGTCTATTTGGGGAACTACAGCCAACACCTGGAGCAGAAGGCACAAGAGGGTGAGGCTCAGCAGGCCGCCTTTGAGCGGCAGCAAAAGGATTTGGCCACCCAGCAGGCCTTCATTGAGCGGTTTCGCGCCAGTGCCACCCGCAGCACCCAGGCCAAGAGTCGTGAAAAACTCCTGCAGAAAGTGGAGCGGATCGAGGCTCCCAGTGAAGAGGTCGCCGGTCCTCGCTTCCGCTTCCCCCCCGCGCCCCGTTCCGGACGCCAGGTGGCCCACTTCGCCAACCTCACCCATGCCTACGGCGATCGCATTTTGTTCATGGGGGCGGATCTGGAGGTGGAGCGTGGTGATCACATCGCCCTAGTGGGTCCGAATGGCGCGGGAAAGTCCACCCTGCTGCGGCTGTTGATGGGCATGGAAAGCCCCCTGGAGGGGCAGGCCACCCTGGGGGAGCACAACGTGATCCCTGCTTACTTCGAGCAGAATCAGGCGGAAGCCCTGGATCTGTCCAAGGAAGTGCTCGCAACGGTGTTTGAGTTGGTTCCGGATTGGAGTCAGAGCCAGGTGCGGTCGTTTTTAGGGCGGTTTGGATTCAGCAACGCTGACGTCTTCAAGCAGGCGGGCATGCTCAGCGGGGGCGAGAAAGCCCGGCTGGCCCTTGCCCTGCTGCTCCTGCGCCCCACCAATCTGCTGCTGCTGGATGAGCCCACCAACCACCTCGACATTCCTGCCAAGCGCATGCTGGAGGAGGCCCTGAGCGGATACGAGGGGGCGGTTGTGCTGGTGTCGCACGACCGTGCTTTCGTGTCCAAAGTGGCCAACCGCATTGTGGAGTTGCGCGATGGCGAGCTGGTGCTCTATCGCGGCGATTACGCCTACTACCAGGCGAAAAAGCTGGAAGAGGCCGAAGAGCGGGAGCGGCTGCGGCAAGAACAGGAGCGGCTGGCCAAGCGCGAGGCCAACCGCCAACGGCAGCGGAGTCGGGAACGCTCCGCGCGGGATCGCTCGGCGGCAGTTGGTTCTTCTTGATCAGCTTTTCCCCACACAGGAACACTGGCGATCGGCGACGGAGGCTCACGCCTGCGCCGCTCTTCCGGTGGTGCGCCAGGGCGCCTGCCTGTTGCACAGTCCGGGAAGCGTGGGGGAACAACGCTTGTCCTGCCTGGCCTTTCGATGGCTGCCGGGGGGATGGAAGCCGCCTGAGCGCCGGGTCGTGAGGGGGGGGCTGCCGCTGGCCTGGCGCCGTGCCGTCCGTGATTGGCGACGTTGATTTCCTGACCACATCCATACACCTGTTGCATCGGATACGAGAGCCTCTGAAACGGTTTGTAGTTTTGTCAGCAGATCCATTTCGCGGAGGTGCTGCCATGTCTGAGCCCCTTGCCCTCAGCCTCGGCCAAAAGTTTGAGCTGGAGCGCATGAGTCGCGCCATCGACGCCACCACAGATCCAGAAGTGTTGCGGGGATTGGCCAAGCAGCTGCTTGAAGCCTGGCACAGTCAAAAAGCTGCAACGCAATGGGTGATGCGACAGCACCTTGGGGCCCCTCCTCAATTTTTCACTCCGCGCAACGAGCCCTCCACCACAGCCCAGCCAACGCAGAGCCAGACCCCACCCGATCCCGCTGCGGATCCGGGAGGATTGAGCCAGCCGCTTGACAGTCTCTGAAGTCTTTTTATGGCCTCAAGCGGGCTGATCGTCGAGCAAGGGCGAGCTTGAACAACAAGCCCACCCCTGCCTTCCTCCTCGGCCAAGTTCACGGGGCCACACTGGCTCCATCTTTCTCGGTTGAGGGTTGTTTCGAAGTTTCTTGAAGTGGCCTCAACAAAAGCCTTCAACACAGCCGCGACCACAACGCAAGCAGCCTCTGGCATGCTTCACACGTCATCTCCTGTTGAGGGCACCTCGGAAAATCACTTTTGGCCTGCCGCAACTGGCCAACGAGGTCAGTGACAGGGAAGGTTTTCACTCCGCGAGGCAAGGGGGAGGCGGAATTTTCGATGTGCCCTTAAGGAGGCTCTGGAAAACCCCTCAGCGGCACCCGTGAGAGCACGGAGCTCCCAGTTGGTGCAAGGGACAGCTTCCACTGGCGACCGGTTGTCCAGAGCTTCCCTAAGTAGCCGGAGAAAAAAACTTCAACACAGCACCGACAAGAACCCAAGCAGTCGCTGGCACGCCTCGCAGGTCATATCATGTTTATTTTGTCGGGCTACTTAGGAGCCTGTTGCCCATAGAAAAACCGGGTCAACGGTCACAGACAAAAGCTGTAAGACGCACCAACCGAGAGCTGTTGTGATGATCTCATTGAGATACCCCAATCAAACAGTTTCTCCAGAAATCCTTTTTTGGAAGCAGATTTGACCTGGACCAGTCGATTTAGACTCGATTTATCGCGGAATAATTCCGTCTTGGCCTCGAATTATCTTGATATACTCGCATGGACATCTATGCGCAACAGGCTCCTGGCCCGATCACTTCTGGCTCTGAATGGCCAGATCACCCGGAACCACGGTCAGCTGGAGTGGGGAGCCGTCTCGCAGCAGGCTGATTCGCAGGGAGCGCCCGACGCCAGCGCGCTCCACAGCATTGATCACATCCCCCGGACCCGAGATCCTGCTCCCCTCCACCGCCGTGATCACATCACCGGGGCGAAGCCCAGCCGTCGCCGCCGGACCTCCCGGTTGGACGGCCACAATTCTGGCGCGAGCCAAGACCTCATCACCCGCCTGGTTTCTGACCGCATCCAGGCCAACACCAATCATCGGATGACTGGCTCGTCCGCTGCTGATCAATTGGGCTGAAACTTGCCTGGCCCTGTTGATGGGAATCGCAAAGCCAAGGCCAGCGCCAGGACCCGAGCGAACCAGGGTGTTGATTCCCACCACTTCCCCGTTGGCATTGAGCAAGGGGCCGCCTGAATTCCCCGGGTTGATGGCGGCGTCGGTTTGAATCAAATCCAGGCGCTTGTCCGTGATGCCAAGCTTGCGCGCATTGCGGTTGAGGCTGCTGACGATGCCCAGGGTGACGGTGTTGTCGAGACCGTAGGGGTTGCCCACGGCGATGGCCCAGTCTCCAACCTGGAGGGTGTCGGAATTGCCCAAGGGCGCCACGGGCCAGGGACCTGAACCGCTCAAGCGCACCACGGCCAGGTCAGTGATCCGGTCGCGACCCACCACCCGTCCCTCAACCCGCGTGCCGTTTTGCAGACCGACATTGACGCGTTCGCTGCCCTCCACGACGTGGGCATTGGTGAGGATCAAGCCGTCACGCTGGAAAATCACGCCACTGCCCTGGCTGCGTTCGGTGCGTTTGGAAGGACTTTGCGCCGGGGGAAGGCCGAAGAATTGGCGGAAGAAGGGATCATTCAGCAGCCCTCGCGGCAGCGGGCCTGCGCCAGAAACCGCCACGGTTCGCTCCGTGTCAATGGTGACGACAGCGGGAGCGGTGCGCTGCACCGCCGTGGCGACGAAGGATTGTCCGCTGAGGATCACGCTGGTGGGGCTGGCCGCGCTCGGCCAGGGAGCGATCAGACCCAAGGGCAGACCCGCGAGCAGGAGTGTCGTCGCCGTCAGCCCTGACATCTCTTGGAGAGCCGGAGGAAACAGGCGCATGGGAGGGAGCCGCGGCGAGGCCAGGAACGCCGCTTCAACGTAAGTGCTTTTTTTGACCCCGATCAGGGGGCAAACCGGCCGCCACCCCGCACCAACTCCTAAGATTTGTAAAGTTTCATTTCGCTCCGTGGACACCAGCCGCTTGCTTCTGGCTTTTCTTGCCTTCGGTGCCGCCTGCACCACCCATTGGGCCTGGATGTTGGCCACCTCCACCTCGCCGAGCGAGCCATGATGGAGAGGCGTCCACTCGCGCCCATCTCCTCCTCTGAACGGCCCCATGCCGACCTTTCTCGCTGAGCTCTTCCCCCTGCTCTACGGGGCTTGCTTCCTTTTTCTGTTGTGGCAGGCGTTTCGGGTCATGGGCCGCGGCTTTCGGGCCATGGGTCGCCCCAACAATGCTCCGTCCGCCCCTGTTGCTGAGGATCGTCGCGGCAAGGTCACCATCCATCCAGAGCTTCTGGATGCCAATGGCCAGATCACCCGAGAAGATCTGCTGACCGTGCGCTTCAGCGATGACAGCGGTGAGCCCGTTCGTCCCGTCGACTGAGGCGGGCCGATGCTGTAACGCTGTCCATCGAGATCGGTCCCGCATCGGGCCGAGGCGGAAAGCGGGAGGGTCCCGTGCATAGGCTCAGGCAAACGCCTTCCGGACAGCTTTTGCATGGTGGATCAGAGAACCCGTATCGTCGCCGCCGTCCTCAACGCCTTGAAGCTTCCGCCCCGCTTTCGCTTGAAGCTTGTCAAGGACGATCCGATTCGCCTGGAGCTGAGCCTCACACCCGCCTACGGCAAAGATCCCATCCTGGTGGGCATCGTCGAGTCTCAGGATCTGGTGGCCCGCCGAGATCGGGAGGGTCGCATCCCCCGTGATCTTCAGGGCACCTGGGATTGGACCGTGCGCCACGGCAAGGTGACGACCGGTGGCTGGAACCCCTATTTGAAGGAGGCTTTGCAGACCATGTTTGAAACGGGCCTACCCGCCATGGTCTACGAGGACAGCACAGGCGAGGTTTACCACCCGGTGGATGGCATCCGTCACGTGCGCTGAGCCCCTCGGGGCCTCGGAGCCCCTGCCGATCGACGCGCACTTGCGCGCGATTCAGGAGGCCATGGCCCCGGAGGGAGCCACCCTGCTGCTGCAGGCGCCGCCTGGGGCGGGCAAAACCACCCGGGTTCCCCTGGTCCTGCTGGAGTTTCTGGGCCAGGACTCTCGCCTGCTGCTCATCGAGCCCCGCCGCCTGGCGGCCCGAGCCGCCGCCGAGCGCCTGGCTCGGGCGCTCGGGGAGCCGGTGGGAGAACAGGTGGGCTACAGCGTGCGTTTGGAGACCCGCCAGAGCCGGCGCACCCGTTTGCTGGTGCTCACTCCCGGAGTGTTCCTGCGGATGCTGCAGGCCGATCCGGCCCGGGAGGGGGTGGCTGCGGTGGTGTTCGACGAGCTCCATGAGCGCCGCGCCGAGCTCGACCTGGCGCTGGCGTTCCTGCGGCAGGCCAGGCCATGCCTTCGCCCTGAGCTGCGCCTGCTCCTGATGTCCGCCACCTTGGATTTGGAGCCCCTGGCCGCGACGCTGGACGGCGCCACCGTTCTCACCTCCATGGGCCGCTCCCATCCAGTGGCGGTGATCCACCAGCCCCCTCGTCCCGAGGAGCCCTTGGAGCGTCAGGTGGTGCGGGCCCTGGAGGAGTGGTGGCTGCCGGAGCGTCATCCGGGGGAGACGGCTCTGGTGTTTTTGCCCGGCCAACGGGAGATCCGAGCCGCGGCGCGGGCCATCACCACTCAGGCCTGGGGGCGGTCCCTGGAGTGCGTTCCCCTTCACGCCCAACTGTCTCTGGAAGCCCAGAGCGCGGCCATCGGCCCGGCCCGCCAGCCGGAGGGGAAGGTGGTGCTGGCCAGCGCGATCGCCGAAAGCTCTCTCACCCTGGCGGGCGTGCGGCTGGTGATCGACAGCGGTCTGAGCCGGCAGTCGCGTTTTGATCCTTCCACGGGCATGGACGGTTTGGTGACCGTGGTGGCCAGCCAGGCCAGCGCCGAGCAGCGGCGGGGCCGGGCCGGGCGTCTGTGTCCGGGGCGCTGCGTGCGGCTGTGGAGCGTCGGCGAACAGCAGCGCCGCCCGCGCTTCACACCGCCCGAGATTTTGGCGGCCGACCCGTTGCCCCTGGCTCTCCAGCTGGCAGCCTGGGGGGCGGGCCAGGGGGAGGATCTGCCCTGGCTGGATCCCCCTCCCCCGGCCCCCTTGGCCCAAGCCCGCCAGGTCCTTACCCAGCTGGACGCCATGGATGGGGATGGACGCCTCACTGCCCATGGCCGCTCCCTGGCGCAGCTGGGTCTGCAGCCGCGGTTGGGCCACATGCTTCTGCTGGCGGAGCGGCAGGGCTGGCTGTCCCTGGGCTCCGCCCTGGCGGCCCTCCTCAGCGAGCGGGATCCGCTCGCGGGCGCCACGGCCAGCTGCGACCTGCGGGAACGCCTCGACTGGTTGTGTCAGCCCTCGTCCCAGCGGCAGCAAGGCGGAGAGGAGCGCAGCCGGCGCCTCCTGGGCCGTCTGCAGCGCGACCTGGAGGCGCAGGTGGCGCGGCTGGTCGGCCGGCCCCGCGGCGCCATGGCGCCCTCGGCCGATCTCGATTCCGATCCCGATGGACGCATCCTCGCCCGCCTGGTGGGCTGGGCCTATCCGGAGTGGATTGCCAGCGCACGGGGTCAGGGCGACGGCCGCTTTCTGATGCGCGGCGGCCGGGGCGCCAGGGTGCCCCCCGGCGACCCTCTGGCCACCGCCGCGGGATTGGCCATCGCCGCCGTGGACGGGGCTGGCCAGGAGGCACGGGTGCGCTTGGCCGCGCGCCTTGATCGCCCGGGGCTGGAAGCTCTGGCGGCTCCTTCCCTCGTCGTGCGTCAACAAGCCCGCTGGGATCCCCAAGCTGAGCGGGTGCGCTGTGAGGAGGAGCGCTGCTTCGGCGCCCTTGTCCTCTCCCGCGCTCCTTGGCCGGAGGCCCCTGCGGAGCGCGTGCGCGAGGCCCTCCTGGAGGGCCTGGAGGCGATGGGCCTGGAGGCCCTGCCCTGGACGCCGGAGACCCGTCAGCTGCGGCAGCGGCTGGCCCTGGCCTTCACCCATCTCGGTGCTCCCTGGCCCGATTGCCGCTGGGAGACGCTGCGGGCGGATCCAGAGGCCTGGCTGGGGCCCTTCCTCGCTGGCGACATGCGCTGCCGAGCCGACCTGCAGCGGTTACCTCTCGCCGAGGCCCTCTGGGGCGGGTGTGACGGGTCCTGTCGCCCGCGTTTGCGGGAGCTCTTGCCCACCCATCTGTCGGTGCCCTCCGGTCGGAGCGTGGCGCTGGATTACAGCTCCGATGGACCGCTGTTGGCGGTCAAGCTGCAGGAGATGTTTGGTCAGGTGCACACACCCTGTCTGCTGGAGGGGCGGTTGCCGCTGACCCTGCACCTGCTCTCCCCGGCGGGTCGTCCGCTGGCCATCACCACCGACCTGGCGCGGTTTTGGAGCCAGGGCTACGCCGCTGTGCGCCGCGAACTGCGGGGGCGCTATCCCCGCCATCCCTGGCCTGAGGACCCTCTGCGAGCCGTGCCCACCGCCCTCACCAAGGCGCGGCTGAGGGCGGCCGAAGGCGGCCCTCAGAAATGACCCGCCAGCAGGGGGCCGTAGCCAAAGTGCCGCAGACCCTCCACGATCCCCGCACAGCCGTGGGCCTTGGCCCGATAGGTGCACCGCAGCCGGGGCAGGGCCTCCACCAGGGCCGGTTCCGCGTTACCCACCATCACCCCTTGGAGTCCGGTCTCAAACATCGCCAGGTCGTTGAGGCTGTCGCCGGCGGTCACCACGCTCTCCGGCGTCACCTCCAGCCATTCGATCAAGGCGGTGAGGGTGGAGCCCTTGTTCACGCCGGCCGGGAGCACATCGAGGTATTTGTCGCCGGAGATCAGGCAGTCGACGCCCTGGGCCGCCACCGCCCCCAGCCGCGACCGGTCCAGACGCGTCGGGTCGATCAGGTAGGCCAGGCGCCGCACCGTGCTGACCGGCTGCGCTGAAAGGCCAGGAATGGTGCGCAGCAAGGGCAGCACGCGCTCTGGCTGACCCCGCCAGCGCCGCTCGATCGGATCGACCACCCGGGGGATGGGCGCCAGGCTGACCCCACAGGCCACCGTGCAGCCCACATCACTGATCACCAGGTGAGGCGACCCCATTCCCATGGCCGACTCCTCCTCCAGCAGGCGGGCGATGGAGGCCAGATCCCGGCCCGTGTTGAACACGTGCAACACGCTGTCCCGCCGATCGGTCAGCCAGCGGTAGAGACGCCGACGCCATCGGGGGCTTCCCCCGAGCAGCGTTCCATCCAGATCGGTGACCAAAACGAGGTCAGGCTGCCGCGGCAGGCGGGCCCTCAGGCCCCGCTCCAGCCGCTGGCGGCGGTCTGTGGGGGAGGGGAGCTGGTCGGGGCGCATGGGCTGGGGTCGCGGTCGGGCCCGATCCTCGGCGACGCCGTCGCGCCTGCCTAGGGTGAGCGGCGTTGAATCGGGCCGACATGGTGGGGGAGAGCGTCGATCTGCTGGACGCCGTCGAGCCCCTGCCGCCGCTTCACGGTCTGCATCGCTACACGGTGGCCTCCCTCAATGAGGCCATTGCCACCTTGCTCGGCAGGGGATTTGCCCCCCGCTTTTTGTTGGAGGCCACCGCCAGCCGTCCCCAGCTCAAGAAGGGCCACCTCTGGCTCACCCTCACGGACGGGGAGGCCACCGTGCCAGCGGTGATCTGGGCCTCCCAGCTGCGCAAGCTCAGCTTTGTGCCAGAGGACGGCGATGGGGTCACCGTCGTGGGCAAACTCAATTTCTGGACCGCCCGGGCCGCCCTTTCGGTGCAGATCCTGGATGTGCGGCCGAGCCTGACAGCGGTGATGCGGCGCTTTGAGTCAGTGCGCGCCCGTCTGGCGCCTGAAGGTCTCTTCGCTCTCGATCGCAAACGGCCCCTGCCTCCCTGGCCCGCGCGCATCGCTCTGCTGACCAGCGTGCCGAGTTCCGCCCTGGCCGACATGCTGCGCACCGTGAGAGAGCGCTGGCCCCTCACCACCCTGGTGATCGTGCCAGTGCCTGTCCAGGGGGCGGTGGAGGCTCGCCTCTGCGCGGTGATTCAGCGATTGGCGGCCCGGGCGGAGCACCTCGGCCTGGAGGCCCTGGTGCTGGCCCGGGGAGGCGGCAGCCGGGAAGATCTGGCTCTCTTCGATAGCGAGGGGCTTGCCCGGTGTCTGGCAGCCTTTCCACTCCCGGTGGTTTCGGGCCTCGGCCATGAGGACGACACCACCATCGCCGATCTGGTGGCTGATTACCGGGCCGCCACGCCCACCGCCGCCCTTGTGGCCCTCCTTCCCGATCAGAGGGTGGAGCGGGGGGGGCTGTCGCAGATGCGCCGTCATCTGCGACAGGTGGTGGCTTGGCGGCTGCAGGCCCTGCGACGCCAGTTGCAGCAGCAGCAGGCCCGGCTGGAGCCCCTCCACCCCCGCCGCCGACTCGTTCTGGAGCGGCGGCGGCTGGAGCATCAGCGCCAGCTCCTGCGAGCCCTTTCGCCGCGCCATCTGCTGGAGCGGGGCTTTGCCCTGCTCCGGGATCCCAAGGGGAGGGTGGTGCGTTCCATCCAGGCGGTGCGGCCGGGCGATACGGTGAGCGCGCAACTGATGGATGGGAGTCTGGACCTGCGCATCCAGCAGCTTCATGCCCCTTCCGCCGCCGATCCCCCATGACGGCTCCCCCCAGCGACGGCTCCCAGCTCCGCAGCCGCTCCTCCTCCCGATCAGCGGCTGCCGCGGCGGCGGCGGCCAGCCCAGAGCAACTGAGCTACCGGGAGGCCCAATCCGCCCTGGAGCTCAGTCTGGTGGAACTCCAGGCGGAGGATCTGGACGTGGAGCGGATGACGGAGGTCTATCGGCGCGCCTGCGCCTATGACGATCGCTGCGAGGCCTTGCTGCAAACGGTTGAGGCTCAGGTGCTGCTGTGGGATCCCGATCAGCCCGACAGTCCTCCCCAACCCCTGAACCCATGACTGCAAGCGTCCCCTCCTCGCCGCCCGCCCGCTCGCTGGCTTGGCTCTATCTCCTGCTGGCGGTAGCGGGAGCTGTGCTCCCCTGGCTGGCCAATCTGGAGTTCATCCGCGCCAGTGGCCAACCCTTCGACCTGGGCCTTTTTGTGCGGATGGCCAATGCCAACCCCGCGGCCCAGTCACTGTCGCGCGATCTGGCGGTGGGCGCCACGGCGGTCACCCTCTGGATGGTGGTGGAAAGCCGGCGCCTCGGGATGCGCGGTCTGGCTTGGGTGTTGTTGAGTTGTGTCACCATTGCCTTCGCTTTTGGCGCGCCCCTGTTCCTTTATCTGCGGGAACGTCGCCTGCAGGAGCTGGCCCGTCAGAGCTGAGGCTGGGGGTGTCGAGGCTGAGCCCGCGCCTGTGTTTCCTACACCTGTGAATCACCCCAAACCTGCGTAGCCGCCTCGCTTTGGCCGTTCCATGACTTCTTTGACCTCCAGGCCAGCCCGTTGATCCCTGGCAGGCAAAACCAAGGTGTTGTGATGCTGCGATAAGCCCAAAAAAACGCCGACCTGAGCCGGCGTTTTGCTTCCATCAAAACGCTTCAGCGATAGACGCCGTCGTTGATTCGGTCAAAACCTTCGTTCAAGGCGATGGAAGGGGGAGTCACGGTGAAATTATCTTTGTATTTCTCAAACAACTCCTTCTGGCGCTCAGTGAGATCGAGGTTGAGCACATCATCCACACTTGTATAAGGACCGCCAAGAACGATCTTGCCAGCAAGGGTGGGATACATGCCCGGATATTGCTGGAATCGGCGCACGGAGGAATTGTTCAGATCCACCTTGCCCGCCGATTCTGCGATCTTGTCGTCCGCCACGTTGCGCCGGTCCGCTGCCTGAGCGGGTCCGGGAAGCCAAAGGGTCAGGAGCAGACCCGCGAGAGCCACACCACCCATGAACCAGGCCATCAGCCGCTTCATCACAGCAACACTCCGAAAGGAAGTCTCAACGTTACAGAAGCCCAGTGCATCACTCCGCCAGCGGCTCCCGGCCATTCGCAGTTCTTCAGATCAGGCCGCTGATCTGGGGGGCCAGCAGGGCCGCTCCGAGGAAGAGACCATCCACCAGCAGGGTGGAGGCGAGGGTGGCGGCAGCCACTTGTCTGGCGGCGTCGCCGGCTTGGAGCTGGCGGGCAAGTTGCACAATCCAGGCCCCGCTCAGGGCGAGGGCCAGCAGGGGGACCGGATGGAGCAGGGTGCGGGCGGCCTGCTGCAGAAGGGGGGCTGCGGCCGTCGGCGCAGCCTGAACAACGGAGGGCCAGAAGGGCATCAATCCCGTGAGAGCGATCAGGCCATCGGTGAGGGCGGTGCCCAGCAGGGAAGCCAGATAGAACCAGGCCCCCAGTCGCCAGCGTGTCCGCAGGCCACCCAGGGCCAAGGGAAGGGCGAAGGCTTCGATCGGCAGATGGAGAACCGGATGCTCCCGACACCATCCCCAGAACAGGGATCCCCCCAGCCAACTCCCCGCAAACCCCACCAGCAGCACCCCCAGGCGCTGACGGTCAGGGTCGGCCTGGCGCGCCAGGGCCAGGGCCAAGAAGAGCAGAGGTGCGGTGCCGAGGGCAGCGGCCATTGGTGCGAGCCGCACCAGAGGAGCTTGCAGGAACACCGGTCCCAGGGTGAGGAGGACGGCGATTCCGGGCAGGACCCAGCCGGAGGGAAGGGTGAGAGACGGATCGGTCGGAGGCTGAGCCGGCAGACAACGGGCCTGGAGATTGCTCGTGGAGCTGCCGATCACTAGGTCTGTGAAGAATGGTGTCCAACCTTAAGGGCCGTTGGCCTTGGCCCGTGAACAAACGGGGCATAAGGTCTCACAGTTCAGGCGCGCCGCGCCCACAGGCCCCCCCTCATGACGCTTGCCGCCGCGGTTCAGACCCTGCCTCTGCTGGAGGCCTGTTGGCATGCACTGGTGTTGGGGGTGGTGCAGGGCTTGACGGAATTTCTGCCCATCAGCAGCACAGCCCACTTGAAGGTGGTGCCTGTTTTGCTCGGCTGGGGGGATCCCGGCGTGGCCGTGACCGCTGTGATTCAGTTGGGGAGCATCGGGGCGGTGTTGGCCTATTTCCGCGAGGATCTGGCGGAGGTGATGCGGGGCATCTCCCGGGCCTGTCGCAACGGGCAATGGAGTGATCCCCAGGCCCGGCTGGCGGTGGCCATCGCCTTGGGGACGCTGCCGATTGTGGTCGCCGGCCTGTTGCTGAAAACATTCCTTCCCGATTACGACAACTCGCCCCTGCGCAGCCTCACGTCGATTGCCATCGTCTCGATTGTGATGGCCCTGCTGTTGGCCCTGGCTGAGGTGGTGGGCCGTCGACGCCGCACCCTGACTGAGGTGTTGCCCCGCGATGGCGTGCTGGTGGGGGTGGCTCAGGCCCTGGCTCTGGTGCCTGGCGTGTCTCGTTCCGGCAGCACGCTCACCGCCTCCCTGTTCGATGGTTGGCAGCGTCCAGCCGCGGCGCGCTTCTCCTTTTTGCTCGGCATCCCCGCCATCGCCCTGGCCGGGCTGGTGGAGCTGAAGGAGGCCATCCATGCCCCGGCCAACGGGGGCCCTGTGCCGATGCTTGTGGGCATCCTCGCGGCAGCTGTGGTGTCTTGGCTGGCCATCGCTTGGCTGCTGCGCTTCCTGCAACACCACGGCACCTGGGTGTTTGTCGCCTATCGCCTGGTGTTTGGCCTGGTCATCCTGCTGTTTTTCCGTCACGCCGGTTCCCTCTGACCCATCAGACTGTGGGAGCCCCGCTGCCCCGTGACCTGGCGTGTGGATTGAGCCCCCTGCTGGCATCCCTCTTCAGAGCCCCACGGGGGAAGAGGCCCTCCGGCTGCCCCAGCCCGCTGAGGTGGTTGCTGTGGAGCCGGGTTCGATCGGCGAAGAGCTGGGATTTGAGCGGGGGGATCGCCTGCTGAGCATCAATGGCAGCCGCCCGCGCGATTTGATTGATCTGCAAATTCTTTGCGGCGAGGAGGAGCTTCGCCTCGAAGTGCAAGATCTCAAGGGAGAGCTGCATGTCGTGGAACTGGAGAAGGATGCGGATGACGGCTTGGGGTTGGTGTTTCGGGAGGCCCTCTTCGACGGCCTCCGACAATGCAACAACCGCTGCCCCTTTTGCTTCATCGATCAGCAACCGCCGGGCCATCGGCGCAGCCTGTATCTCAAAGACGACGACTTTCGCTTGAGTTTCCTCTACGGCTCCTATCTCACCCTCACCAACCTCTCCGCCGCGGATTGGCAGCGCATCGAGCAGCAGCGACTCTCGCCCCTTTACGTCTCGGTGCACGCCACCGATCCCGCTCTGCGGGCTCGTCTGCTGGGCAACCCCCGGGCCGCTCTGCTGATGGAGCAGTTGGCCTGGTTCGCCGACCGGCGCCTGCAGCTGCATGCCCAGGTGGTGGTCTGTCCCGGGTGGAACGACGGCGAAGCGCTCCGCCGCACCCTGACCGATCTGGCGCGCTTTGCTGGGGGGGAGTGGCCGGCGGTGCTCTCCACGGCGGTGGTGCCGGTGGGGCTCACCCGCTTCCGGCCTCCCGGGGATGCGCTGCGCCCGGTGGATGCGCCTTCCGCACGAGCCACCATTGCCCTGGTGGAGTCCATGCAGGAGCGCTGGCTGGCGGAGCTGGGCAGCCGTTTCGCCTGGCTTTCGGATGAGTGGTATCTACTCGCTGGCCTTCCCCTGCCACCTCGGCCGACCTATGAGGATTTGCCGCAGCGGGAAAACGGGGTGGGCAGCATCCGGGCCTTTCTGGAGGAGCTGGAGCGGGCCACCGCCGAACTTCCCGCTGCCCTGCCAAGGCCGCGGCGGCTGAGCTGGGTGGTGGGCCGTTTGGTGGCCGGGGCTTTGCGGCCCGTCGTGGATCGTCTCAACGGCATGGAAGGCCTTGAGCTCCTCCTCCATGGACTTCCCAGCCCCTACTGGGGCCAAGACCAAGTGGTGACAGGGCTGCTCACCGGCGCAGATCTGCTGCAGGGGCTGGCCGGGGCGGATCTCGGAGAGGAGCTGCTCCTGCCTTCGGTGATGTTGCGGCAGGGAGAGCCGGTGTTTTTGGACGACACCACGCTGGCAGAGCTTTCCAGACAATTGCCTGTGCCGATTCGCCTGATCACGGGGGCGGACGATCTGGTGGCCGTCTGCAGCGGCAAGTCGGGCCAGGGTGCCTAAGCTCCAGCGGTTTGCTGCGTGGCCCGTGGGGCGCTCCCGATCGATTTGTTCAGCGCTCCTGTTGGCTTCATCTTGTTGTGGTGGCGCCTTCAGCGCTGCGCTGGCCGCCTCTCCGATCCAGGAGTCCACCGGAGCGACCTCTCCCGCCATCGCCCCCGCACCCGCTCCAGCACCTCAGACGGTTCTTCCCCCTCTTCCCCGCCAGGTGTTGCCCTTGGCGCCCGCGGTCAAGGGTCCTCGGCCGCGCTCCAACCCCGCGACGTTGCCGCCCGCCGCCACCCAGCTGCCCGTCCAGGGCGCGGATCTGGGTGGCCCGGCTCCCTTGGCCCTTCCCAACCAGCCCGATCAGGTGCGCATTGAGGAGTTGCGGCCCCTCAGCCTGAACGAATCGGAAACGATCGCTGAGGTCAACAGCCCGGGTCTCAAAGCCCTCGCCAGCCAGGTGGAGCAGGCCCAATCCGGTTTGCGGGCAGAGATGTCCCGCTGGTATCCCAGTTTGAGCCTCAGCGCCGGCCGCTTTCCGACGACGACGACCTCGCAAAATTTCAATCGTGTTTCCCCGTTGTCCACCCAGCAAAATGGATCCACGGGATACACCGTGCAAACCATCACTGCGATGGATGCCTCCCTCCAGGCCACCTGGGCGCTCATCGATCCCCGCCGGGTGCCCGCCATCGCTCTGGCCCGGGATCAATACGAGAAAGCCAAAAATTCTTATCTGATCGGGCTGCGTGAGCTGCGTTTGGAGGTGGCCCAAGCTTATTTCGATCTGCAGAACGCCGATGAGCAGGTGCGCATTGGCCAGGAATCGGTTCGGGCTTCTTTGGTGAGCCTGCGCGATGCCCAGGCCCGTTTCCAGGCCGGGGTGGCCACCAAGTTGGAGGTGTTGGAGGCCCAAACCCAGCTGGCCCGCGACCAACAGCTGCTCACCCAGGCTCTGTACGGTCGCACAGCCGGCTCTCTCTCCGTCGGACCGGGCCAGGCCATCGCCCGGAGAAATCTGGCCGGTTTGCTGGATCTGCCCCAAAACGTGACCCCCACGGCCAAGGATCCCGCCCGCGTGGTGGGCACCTGGATTCCCTCCTTGCAGGAGAGCATTGTTGCTGCCTACACCTTCCGGGAAGAACTCGATCAGATCCTGCTTGACATCTCGATTGCCAACAGCACAGCCAATCGGGAGCTGGCGGCCGTTCAGCCCGTCTTGAACCTCTTCAACCGATTTGGCGTGAATCGCGCCACCGGTTCCATCACCACACCGGGGTTGGTGGGCGGTGACATTGATCCGGCCACAGGAAACCGTTTCTCCTTGGAAAATCAGCCAGAGCGTCAGTGGCGCGTCGACAACGCCTTTGGCATCAATGTTTCTTGGGACATCTTTGATGGCGGCCGTGCCCGGGCCCTCTACCGGCAAAGCAAGCAGAAAGCTCAGGAAGATACCTTCAATTTCTCCAGAAGGCGCGACCAGATCCGCCAGGAAGTGGAGGCCAGCTTCTATGAGCTGCTCACCAACAACCGCAACATTCTCACCACCTCCAACGAGGTGCTCTCGGCCCGCGAATCCCTGCGCTTGGCCCGCCTGCGCTTCCAGGCCGGAGTCACCACCCAGCGGGAGGTGGTCGACACCCAGCGCGACCTCACCCAGGCGGAGGTGCGCTACTCCAGTGCGATCACGAATTACAACAAGAGTCTGGCCGAGCTGCGGCGCCGCACCGGTCTCGACCTGATCGCGCTCTGCCAACGTCCCACCCTGCCGTCGCGCCGTCCTCCCGCCGCCACCTCCGACGTGCCGATCGAACCCACACCCCTTCTCCCTGCTTGCCAGGCTGGGGGAATGAAGACCGGGTCGGGCCGCTGAGCGTGGTCGCAACCGTCCCTGCCGATCCGCAGCCGACGGGCCTTTCGTTGCCCGCCACCCTGCGTCTGGGCTTGTTTCAGGCCTGTTTGGGCTGTTTGGCGGTGATCTTCGCGGGCCTTCTCAACCGGGTGATGATCAGTGAGCTGGGATTGCCCGGTTTGTTGGTGGGCGGGGCTCTGGCCTTTGAGCAGGTCGTGGCTCCCTCGCGGGTCTGGTTCGGGCAGATCTCCGATGCCCATCCCTTCGCCGGCCGCCATCGACTCCCCTACATCTGGCTGGGCACCGTCCTTTTCTGCGGCCTGGCCGTGCTCTCGGTGCCCTTGATCTTCCACGTGGCGAGCCTGGTGCGGGAGGGATCGAGCTCCTCCCTTGGGGCCATTGCCGCTCTCTGCGGTCTTTTCGCCGCCTACGGCCTGGCGGTGTCTCTGGCCACCACCCCCTACCTCGCTCTGGTGATCGATCGCACCAGCGAAAAGGAACGCCCTCGGGCTGTCGGCCTGATCTGGTGTCTGCTGACCGTGGGCATCGTGGTGGGGGCGATCTCCATCGGCTTGAGCCTGAGGGGTCTCGATGGCGTCACCGATCCAACCCTCTTGCGGGAGGTGCTGCTCAGGTTCATGGGACGGGTGGTGCTTGTCGTGTTGGCCCTCACTGTTGTGGCCACCGTCGGGATGGAGCCCCGCTCCCCTCGCCGTGCCTTTGCGGATGTCCAGTCCGTTTCAGCCCCATCCGCCGCCAGGGAAGATGGCCCCACCCTGCGCCAAGCCTGGACGCTCATCACCTCCAGCCGCCAGGTGTTGATTTTCTTCACATTCCTCGTGCTCTTTACCTTGGGGCTCTTTTTGCAGGATCCGATCCTCGAGAGCTATGGAGCCGAGGTGTTCGCCATGCCCATTGCCGCCACCGCGTCCTTGAACGCCATCTGGGGAATGGGAACCCTCATTGGCTTGTTATCAGCTGGGCTATGGATCGTGCCCGGGCTGGGCAAACTCAGGGCCGCTCGTTTGGGAGGCCAGCTGATTGCAGCCACGCTGGTCCTACTGATCGTGGCTGGCTTCACCGGCCGGGTGCCTGTCTTGCGGGCTGTGCTTTTTCTTTTCGGCCTGGCGGCGGGAATCGGCACCAACAGTGCGCTGGTCTTGATGTTGGATCTCACCCTGCCGCGGGCCGCCGGCACCTTTGTGGGCTTGTGGGGGCTGGGACAGGCCCTGGCGCGCGCCCTCGGAAAAGTGTTGGGTGGAGGTTTGCTGGATGTTGGCCGCCTGCTTCAGGAGCGGTGGTTGCCACAGGTGTCCACGCCCTTCCCCGCCTTCGCCCTGGTTTTGGTGCTGGAGACTCTGGTTGCCATGGCGGCCCTGCTTCTGCTCTCGCGGCTTAACCCGCGACAGTTCCAAGAAGACACGGGGCGTAGCCTCAGCCGGGTGCTTGCTTTGGAGCTTGGATGAGCGCAGCTTCCGTCCCTGCCCCAGCTCTTCTGGAGGCCCCGCTGGCCAGCTTGATCGATGCGGTCGCAGCGCGGCAGCGTCTGGATTTTGGCCGGGCCGCCGCAGATCTCAAACCTGACGGCACCTTGGTGACAACCTGCGACCTCTGGAGTGACCAGACGATCGTGCAGGGGCTCCGGTCGCTTTATCCGGGAGAGGGGATTCTCAGCGAGGAGGGCGATCGTCATCTGCCCGCCTCCTCAGCCTTTTGGGTCGTGGATCCCCTGGATGGCACCACCAATTTCGCCGCGGGCATCCCCTTCTGGTCCATCTCCATCGCCCGCTTTGAGGGGGGGCAGCCCGTGCTGGGAATTTTGGAGGTGCCTCCGTTGGGTTTGCGCATCATCGCCAAAGCGGGTCTGGGCGCCTGGCGCAACGGGATTCCCCTCGATCCGCCTGCCGCCAAGACCCATCCCGGGCAATGTGTTTCGCTCTGCAGCCGCTCTATCACCGTTCTGCAGAAACGGCCGGATCGTCCGTTTCCGGGGAAGGTGCGGCTCTTCGGCGTGGCCAGCCTCAATCTGGCCAGTGTGGCCACGGGCCAAACAGTGGCCGCCCTGGAGGCCACTCCGAAAATTTGGGATCTGGCCGCGGCCTGGCTGGTATTGCGGGAACTCTCCTGCCCAGTGCACTGGCTCCAGCGGGATCCGGCGGAAATCCCCCCCGGCACTGACCTGACATCGATCGGCTTTCCCGTCCTTGCGGCCGATGACGAGGCCACGTTGCAGCTTTACCGGCCGTGGAGTGACGAGCTGGGCCCCTCCGTGTGATAGGTTGATCAACTGCGCGGGTGAGACGCAAGTCTGAACCGCGCCACCTTACGAGCCGAGGGCGAGAGCCAACCGTGTTGTAAGGTGATCAAGTCGTCGAGAGACGACAGCCCGCTCAAACCTCCGAG
>JBKDSV010000043.1:0-19925 GCA_046340795.1 Cyanobacteriota bacterium
GTCGCCTCCCAGTCACGATCGGTAATGCCAGCAGGAGGATGAGCCATCTTGGCCTGTCTCGTTGTGAGATCAAAGCTGTTGTGGGGGGCGCTGTCAAGGGCGTCGAGGGCCAGGGGAGTTTCCACCCCCGTGAATGGTTACCATTATTTACATTTATATACAGCCTTGTGATCGGATCATTCAAGAGCCATAATTACGTTGTGATGGTTAAGGGCACCTCGAAAAATCTACTGTTGGCCTGCCGCGACTGGCCAGCGAGGTCAGTGACGGTAAGGGATTTCACTCCGGGAAGCGGGGGAGGCGGGATTTTTCGAGGTGCCCTTAAGGCACAAGCGGAAGAAGCATCTATAGAATAGAGAAAAACTGGAAAATACGTGTTCTAGTTCAGGATAATGGATCTACCCATACAAGCAAGCTTGCCCAGCAGCATTGGACGAGACAGAAAGAGCAGGAATTATATCTATTTTTCTTGCCGTCTTACTGCTCAGAGACGAATCGGATCGAGCTCGAATGGTTGCATACAAAGCGCGATTAATTATGAGTAAAAATATTTGATGGTGAACCAGAGCTTGCCTAGAGTGTTGTATGTGGTCTAGAGGAAAGAGGCTGCAAGAATGGTCACTCAGTTCAATATGTGGGCATTTTGGCCCTCCATGCAGCAACCTGTACATGTTAATCTAACATATTAGGCTGCTTGGCGACTGGTTTTTCAGGGTTTCCTTAGGCACACCAAAAAATCACCTTTGGCTTGCCGCAGCTGGCCAGCCTCGGATCGTTGGCAGCAATAGGTCTCACTCTGGGGCGCGAGGAGGAAAGAGAGTTTTTTGAGGTGCCCTCCCGACAGGCGAGCCAACAGGTTCTCTCTTGCTTTCTGTCACGGAAGAAACGAGATCAGAGAACAGATTCATCACCTGGTTAGCAAGATCAGCACCATCAAACAGTGGGCTGGCAAACACCTCGCGTTGGCGGGCTGCTTTTTCCTTGCGCAGGGTTGGCAGGTCAGCGCAAAGTTCGGCCACAATGTCCGCAATACGCTCCGCTGTTTCGCCAATCCATTCCCTTCGTCCCAAACCCTTCACCAGCGAGCTGCTCATGCGTGCGGCCATCCGATTGCCGCGGATCGCCACCAGGGGTACGCCCATTGCCAGGGCCTCGAAGCCGGTCGTGGCGCTGCTCCAAGGGGTGGTGTCCAGGGCAATATCCAAGAGATTGTAGTGATCCACATGATCCTGCCACTTCTGTAAAGGAGCGAGAAAGGTTACCCGCCCGGGGTGAACGCCACGCTCGGCAAGACGATCCTCCAACCGTTGACGCATGACAGGATCCAAAAGCCCTCTGTCTTTGAGCACCAGCAGTGCATCCGGAAGTCGGGACAACACCTGCCCCCAGATCTTCAGCGTCGCATCCGAGATCTTGCTTACCTGGCAGAACGCCCCGAGCACGGGACGATCGATCTGCATCAAGGGTGTGGCCTTCGGAAAGAGGCGCTCTTTCGGATAGGCCAACCAGGGCCGAGGCAGGCACCAGAGCTGTTCACTGAATTGCTCCTGGAGTTCAGGAGCGGCCGTCTCCTGATCGCCAATGAACGCATCAATGGTGGGCAGGCCGGTGGTGGCGTGGTAGCCAATGTAGTGGGCCTGCACAGGAGCGCAGCGCTCGGCCAGCAGATGCAGGCCCGAACCACGCGTATAACCGGAAGTGTCCACAATCAGGTCGTAACCACGCTCACGCAGCAGGGCCCTGGCTTCGTTGTCAGGCAGGCCTTCCAGGCTATGAAAACCATCCGCGAAGCCCACCAGCTTCTCGCTGTCGCGGTCGTACAGCCGGCGCATGGAAACCAGTTCGAGCTGGCATCGGCTGGGGTCGTGGTGACGGAGCAAAGGATCCAGAAAACGGCCAACGACGTGGTCACCGATATCCGCTGAGAGCAGGCCGACACGCAAGGGGCGGGCCGTGGCTGGAGGAGAGGCCGGAATCGTTGTCCAAGGGGCCCTGTCCACAACACCCTGACCAGCCCAGAATCGCCGCGCCGCATCCAGTGCAGCAGCCGGAGTCACAAGATCGGTGATGGATGTGGTGAACATCCAGTTGCCGAAGGAACCAAGCGCAGCGGGGTCATCCTTCAGCATCTCTTCTTGGATTGGCAGGCAGGCGGCAAAGTCGCCCATTCCACGCAGGGCGCTCGCCAAACCCAGGCGGCAATCCATGTTTTCGGGAGTTTGGATCAAAGCCTCGCGATAGACCTTCACAGCTTCATGACAGAGCCCTTGATCACTTAGACAACCGGCAAGCAGAGTCGAAGCCTCCACATGGGTCGGATCGATGACCAAGGCCTGACGAAAGAGCTCCTTGGCCTGCTCCATTTCACCGATGGCTTTGAGAGCGACTCCATTGCAACACAACACCTCCACATCCTCTGGCGCCACGGCCAGGGCATTCAGCAGCCAAGGCATGGCACCATCAATCGAGCCCCGGATCACCAACAGGCGGCTGATGCTCAGCAGGGAGGGCAAGTGGTTGGGGTCAAGGGCGAGGGCATGGGAATAGGCCTCGATGGCTGCATCGGGCCGCTCCACCAGAATCTCGGCTTCGGCCAACTGCCTCCAGGCCTTCAGACCGGCTGGATCATCGGCATTCAGCGCGCGCAGGTTGTGGTGAGCATGATCCAGATGGCGCTTCGCCGCCTCGACCTGCCCGAGGGAGAGGAACACATGGGCTTGGTGAAGATGGGCCTCCCAGTGGCTTGGATACAGAGCGAGGGCTTCCTCTCCGTAGGCCAGGGCCTGTTCAGGCTCCCCCTGCTCAAGTGCATCCACCAGCTGGTTGAGAAGAAGACGAAGGGAGAGAGGCTCCCCGGAGGCTTCCTCGAAGCGTCTTGCCTGCCGAAACCACAGGCGTCGCTCCGTCCGATCCCCACGCTCGCCACAGAGCACACCCAACACCATGAAGGCGCGCGGTTGACGCATGCCGGATGCCACCAGATCGCGCAAGCTCAGCTCTGCTTGCCGATTGTGACCGCCCTGGACCAGCGCGATAGCCTCGTCAAGCCGCCGCGTAAGCTCAGTCGCATCCATCAAATGCGCATGATCCGATCATAAAACACCACAATATCACCATCATAAATCTGCAAGTTTTGAACTCCATTGCTCAAATAACAACTCTTACGACTGCAAGGAAGGCTGCTTGTGGCCGAAAAACTCTTTGTGAAATCATCAAAGTTGCCTTTGAGATAAATCATTTCGGTGACAGACGAAAGCCTGGGCCCGTCACAAGAACTACCACAAGCGTTGATGCGATAATTTCCGGCAGAATTGGGAATATTGTACTCCTTGATGGTGTTCAGACGACGGGTGGAATCCCAAAAACTAAGCGTGCACAAACTGGGATTGGGCGGCTCCTGATTGCCCCACGAGTCCACTTGCGTTATGCAGTCGGGGTTGCCGTTAGCATCAAAGCCAGGATTGCGGTTGGCGCGAATTTGAATATGAAATGGCGCAACTGTTGATGACGAAGGATATAAAGATCCACTGTCTCGGCTGAGATAAAGGCTAACCTGGGCATCGCGATCTCGTCCAGCTGCAGTGTCAAATAACCTGGCCTGAAAGGGTTGATAGCAGGAGCCAGAAATGGGCTTGGTGGAGGTGGAGGTGGGGCAAGGGATCACGGAGATCTTGGGAAGCTGATCTGTGATGACAGTCTCCGTGGAAGATTCCGTATAGCTGAGATTTCCGGCCAGGGCCGCCGCACGCAGGGCCTCAGCGCGCTTTTCCTGTGGCGCATCTTCTCGGGCGATTCGTTCGAACGGAGGACCACAGCGAACTAGCCGGTTGACACCTCGCCATTCTCCTGATGGGCTGTCAGCGTTGCTTTTAACGCCATAGACCACACGCCAGATGGGCGCGGAGGGGTTGGCGGGATTGGGTGGACCATCCAACACAAGGGGGTTTTCAGGCGCTGACTGTCCAGTGCAGGGATAGCCGACAGAGTCGGTGATGCTTGTGCGCAACCAGTAGGCTTGCTGCGCCTCATTGGAGATGAATGCAAGCGTGCGGCTCCAGCTGTCACGGAGTGACTGATTCACCTCGATATCTCGGCTAGCCCGCAGTTCAGAGACCAAAGCAATCGCGCCCAAGGCGCCCACCACAAGAATGGTCAGAGCGGTGCCCACCAGCATGTCAATGGCGACGAAACCGCGACTGCCTACACGGGAACGGGAAGGTCTGAATTTGGCCGAACTGGGAGGAGGGATCGTGGATTTCATTGTTCGGTGGTGTAAACACATTTGGCGTTTGCGCCCGATTGGCGCCAACCTGTGCGCACAGTGGCGAGGGGAGCCTGCACCTCCACACACCAGCTGCCGATCGACACAGCCTCGGAGCTGATCAAAACCGTCACTCCGTCGCGAATTGTGCCTTCAGGACTGAATGTGATGGGGAAGCTGCCCTTGCCAGGAATCGCTTGCGCCGTGAGACTGTTACTTGCTGAAAACAAGCCAAGATTCAAGGAAGGCGAAATGGTGCCTTTGCGACAAGAATTAGTCGTATCTTTCGGATCTGGAGCAAAAAGCCCTCCCTTGGATTGAGTGAGCGCGATCGTACAGGCAACGTTTTCAGCCAGAGCTACACTACGGGCCACTTGAAGGTAACCAGAAAGTTCTATCGCAGCCATGCGCAACTTTCTTTGCTCATTGAAAGTATACATCGAATTAATGGCAAGCGAGGCAAACGTAACTATGATGGACGAAAACACCACCAGCTCAACCAGGGTAAAGGCTTTATTACCACCCTGCAGGCTTGGTCGGAAGTGGCGGCGAGGAAGAAACATGGGAAACCCGAGCATCCAATGGGTTAACAGAAAAACTGTGCAGGGATCTGAATGTCTGCTGTTCGCTCAAAGGAAAAGGGCTGGGAGGATTTATTGGTGTCATCTTTTTTAATGGAATACGTCAATCGTAACGTGTAGCTAACCTCCTCACCCGAAGTAACAGAATTGTTGATTTGCGATCCAGAGGGTGAGGGAGACGAAGGCGTGCGCGTGATCACATAGCCTGGGACAGTTTTTTCTAACGCAGCTGTACTCCCACTAATGGCAATGGTGCCGGGAATGTCTTTATAGAGACCAAGGTCTGATCTGAATGAGCTTTCCATGCGCCCCCTAGAATTCCAAGCTTCACAAAAGCTCTTGGGTTCATAGATCATCATGCTTGAATAAGAAGTATTGGCAAGATCAGGTGTATAAGGGCTCTTGGTTAACTGCCAAAAGCGTGTCGCATGACGCATTGCGTTGATATCTTCATTAATGATAGCCTCAATCCGGGCAAGATCCTTCGTGCGTTGCACCAGTTCAGATTGTTTGTTCAGAATCACCGCGTAAACAGTCAGAGCCGTTGCGGCGAAAGCCGCAGCTGCAACCGCCTCAGCCAGAGCGAAGCCTGGCTCGCCCCGCTTGAACAAACGTTGGCAAGAACTCGAGGCCATGCTCAGAAGGCGCTCCGGATGCGCTGTAAAGAAGGATAGACGGGGAAGCGCAGATCAGGGGTGTAGACGCCAGTTGCGCTAATGAAGCCACCAGGGAGCACAGAGGCCACGACATCGTGGTTCCCATGGAAGGGGGTGATGAGAGCCATTGTACTCGGCACCGCAGAAACGTTAAGGTTGCAGACCCACCAGACAGAGAGCAATTCCTGCGGGAAGCTCTGACCCGCGCTGCCGTAAACCAGCTCGCCCCGCGGAAGCCAGACAAAAGTGCCTGCCAGACTGGCTTCTTGGGCGTCGGGGGCGGTTCCGACCGCATCCGGACGGATGTAGAAGGTCTGATCAACTGCACAGGCCGATGTCGTCGCTTGGCGACCAAAGAGACGCAGTCGATTCCAGCTGCTACGAACATTAACGCTTGAAATGCTGTGAATGAAGTTTTGTGCTGGCGATTGCCGGACCATGTGTTTGATGCTGACAAGATTGCTTGGTGTTCCCACATTTCCACGCACAATCAAGTTGACAGCTTTGCTCTCTGTATTAACGACAAGAGAGATTGGATCGGCACTTTCCACAAGGCTATTAGCTGGAACTGCCTGGTCTGCTGGATCTGGATTTCCGGGGAGAGGACTTGGAGGTTTAAAAGTTATTTGATTAGATGCCGGAACAGTCTCTACTTTTTGCCTGCCAGTGAGATCTTTAAGGGGGCCAGATGCAATGGTGACATTAATATCACTGCCAACCTTAAATCCATGCGCAGCTGCAAATGTAATCGTTGCGACATTAGTGCTTTTATCATATTTGCCAGTCAAGACTGAAGCGGGTCCAATGCTCTCAATCCAGCAGTCAATTTCATTCGGTCGTAGCTCGTCGGGGCGATTGAGATCAGGCGTATCGGAGGTTCGACATTCAGATGCCAAGGTACTGCTTGATGCATCGGTGTATGGATAATTTGTATTCGATTCATTGATTTGCCTTGGCGTCATCCCCGAGGGAGGAAGGTTAGTGTTGAAGGGATAGCGAGGTAGATCGCCAGCATTGGAAGGGATGATATCCGCAAGCGGCACTCTCATCTCGACTGCGTCATACATTTTTTTAACGCCATTAAAGGGCTTGCCATTGGGGCAATTTCCGAGGCATTGCGGCATGCTATCTCCCGACATGTATGAGTATGTCAGATCTGTTGAAAAGTTTGGAAAGTTGCCGATGACAAAATTGTTCAAATTTGTGGATGTCCCTGCAATACGCAGGCCAACGGGAGGTCCAGGATTGATCCTGAGGGTCAACCAGCTGGTTGGCAGGTTGGGAAGGGGCCAACCTTGCACATCAAATGTGCGCGTCAGGGTGTAACTGGAAACCAAACGCCCATTGCGAACCACCATCCCCTTAACAGAGATCTGGGCAGAACCACCTGACAGTGAGGTGAAGTCAGAACAGACCGAGGGCCATGGGGCCGAGGAGGGAGGAAGGGTCGGTGGCACGTAGTCCGTGACCATGTAGCGGAGCTGGGTCCGGGAGTCCGCCCCCACAGGACCAATGGCCCCACTCAAGACGTCCCGATAGCCCGTTTCCGTGGAGGGAGGCAACTGGTTGGGGTGCTGACCCCGATCGGAAAGCCCGCATTGACGCAGCAGAGCCTGAACGGCACTGCGACTCAGCGTGGTCAGTCTCCAGCCCGAACGAACCACTGGTGCGCTGGCCACACCCGTGTTGTAGGTAATCCCTGTGTTGTCCTGCCAGCGGGAAGCGAGCAAAAAACTCAAGTAGGGATCGGTGCTGAATTTGGCAAACGGGTTGAGGGCACTCAGCACGCGGTTCATGCCGCTCTCCGCGGCCTGACGGGCTGCTTGGGCGTCGGATTGCTTGGTGGTGGCCAGGTAGCTGTTTGTGGTGCGGCTCATCAGGGTCATCGCCCCCATGATCAGCAACAGCGCTGCGGGAATGACCAGCGGCAAGGCAAAAGCCTCCTCACCACCTCGAAACCCATGCCGCTTCAGCAGCAATCCGCTGAAGCGCCGCCTTGCCGTCACCGTCCTTGCTGTCACTGTCTTCACCTACTCATGTTGGTAGCATAGTCCACCCTCCTTGGAAAGGTTTCGAGTGTTGCGGGGGGATACCGGCCTTTGGTGTTTAATGATGCATGCTTGTGGGCAGCTCGAACAATCACTTTTGGTGTGCCGCGCGACTGGCCAGCAAGGTCAGTGAAGGTATGGGATTTCACTCCGGGAGGCCAGGGGGGAGGCGGAATTTTTCGAGGCACTCTCCTTCTATAAGTCTCTCGTCGAAAGCGATCAACTGCTCGCAGTGGCCGCTGAAAGGCGCTGTGTCAGCGGCAAGTTTGTCCCGTCCCGTTGCCGGAAAGCCTGCCGCAGCAGCAACCGCACCACTCCGGGTGCCTCAGCCTCGACGGACAGACCCTCCGATGCCAGTCCGTCGAGCAACACCCTGTTTTGCGCGGCTCCAGCACTGAGTTCACCCCTCAGGCTGTAGGCCGGCCCGCAGCGCATCAGGACCAAGCCCCTCCAGATCTGGCTGGGGGCCGCCCCCACGCTGTACGTGATCCTCCGTCCACTTGTGTCCAAACTTAAGACCGGCGTCCGGCCCGAAAGGGAGCACTCCGCCCCTTCCCCCGCCTTGGCACCCGTCTGCCAGCCCTCGGCCACGCCCAATTCGGAGCGCAGCAGGGCCAGCGTGCGGCGGGCAAACTGGCGCTCCCGCAGCAGCAGAGCCAGTCGCTCGCCCCCGCGGCCAGCACCCATCAGCCCCTGGAGCACCACCGCAGCCACCACCAGCGCCAACGCGAGTGCCACAAGCAGTTCCAAGAGGCTGAAAGCCTCTGTGCCCCCAGAGCAGCGTCGCCTCTTGCCCGGGTTCATCGTGTCGTCTCCGGTTCGCAGCCGCTGGGCCCACCGCGACCCACCCGGGTCACCCCGAGAGGCAAGCTCACCACGACGCAGCGCACCAGGGGCGTGTGCGGGCTGCTCAGCGAAATGGTACCGCCATCAAGCACAAGGCCATTGGCGCTGAAGCGGACCGGATCCGGCAGGTTGTGCGTCAGCCGCGGCTCCGCGCCTCCACTCTTCAATCCCGCACCGATCCCTGCGCTGACCCCGAGGCAGGCGGGCAGCGTGGAGCTTTGGGGTGCCTCCCAGCCCGCAGGGCCCAGGCGAAGCCCGCATGGCTGCCCCTGCCGCAGGGCCGACGCCCGCGCCTCCTCCAAGCCACCCGTCAGCCGTTGGCTGGCGGTTTCCAGCCCCTGCAAGGCCAGGGCCTCCGCGCCACCGCGCCAGACTTGCGCGGCCAACATTGTCAGGACACAGAGCGCCAGCAACGCTTCGGGCAGGGTCCAACCCGGTTCATGGTTCATGGTCGCCCTCCCGGCACAGACGCAAGGCGGTGGTGCTCAAGAGCCGTTCACGCCGCAGCCCATCCGTCTCCCAGCGCAGATGCAGGGTGCCCGGCGGGCTGGGGGGCTGGCTGAGGGTGGCCTGCCGAGCGGACGGCAGAGCCCGCAGCCGGGGAACAAGCTGGGCGCTGGCGACCTGGCAGTCACTCGCAGGTCCCAGACGAACCGCCAGATCCCGGGCCATCCCCTCACTGGCCAGCAGCAGACCATCCAGCCTGTGGAGGCGCTCTTCCCGTTGGGCGAGATCTCGGCTGGAACGCAGGCCATGGCTCCACAACTGGGCCGCTGTCGCTGTGCCGAGCATGAACACCAGGGAAGCCATCACCACTTCGACCAGCGTCATGGCAGAGGACCTCCCAGCTCACGGGAACGGAGGTCCAGGGCCTGTGGAGGAACGCCCGCCAGCTGGGCCGCATACCGGCCGCGCCGGGCCGCCCGGCCCGGCGCGGCCTCGAGCTGCAGCTCCATCTCCGTGCTCCACCCATCCGCTCCCGGTTGCCAGGTCAGCAGTCGCACCGGCACCGCCCAGACCTCCATCCGTCGCAGGGCGGCGAGGGCCGCGGGGGAGGCGCAGACCGCGCCTTCCACCTCCCAGCGCGCCAGAGGCAGAGGTAGCAGACAGCGGTGGGATCCGTTGAGGGTGGCCAGCAGCTGATGGGCCGCGGAGGCCAGCAGGTCCTCTTCCCGCCGCAGCCGCTCCAGGGCGTTCACCTGCAGGCGCTCCTGCAGGGCCAGGCCCTGCAGCGACAGACCCAGCAGCAGGAGCAGGCCAGCCGCTCCCGCCGCCAGAGGCAACAGGTAGGCGGGATCCCGGGAAACGCCTGGCCTTGAGCAACCCATCGGGCCAGGGCGGCGGCCCGATGGCCTGGCCTGGCCGAAGCTGTTCGCGGGCGGACAGCTGACCCCGGGCGGGCGAAGGAGCCTGCCCGGCAGGGGCGACGGACGCTGGTGGAGGAGCGGGAGCATGGCAATGCGCTTGAGGATTCAAGCGTTCCCGCCAACGGACAGTCTCCCTGGAGCGCTGACGCTACTGGTTGAGCTTCAGGACCGCCATGAAGGCTTCCTGAGGCACCTCCACCTTGCCCATGGCTTTCATCCGTTTCTTGCCCTTGGCTTGCTTCTGCAGCAGTTTCTTCTTGCGGCTGATGTCTCCGCCGTAGCATTTGGCCAACACATCTTTGCGCATGGCGCTGATGCTCTCGCTGGCAATCACCCGACTGCCAATGGCAGCTTGAATAGGGATCTTGAATTGCTGGCGGGGAATCAACTCCTTTAACTTCTCCACCAAACCCTTGCCGACATTATAGGCTTTGTCGCGGTGCACGATCGTGGTGAGCGGATCAGCTTTTTCAGCGTTAATTAAAACATCAAGACGCACCAATTCATTCTTTCTATAGCCAATCAAGTGGTATTCCATGGAGGCATATCCTTTGGTTCGGCTTTTCATCTGATCAAAGAAATCTGTCACCACCTCCGCCAGTGGCACTTCGTAATGCAAGGTAACCCGATCCGTCGTGATGTATTTCATATCGATGAATTCACCCCGCCTTTCCTGGCAGAGCTCCATGAGAGTACCGTTGTATGTGTTCGGCGTGTAAATTTCCAGCTTCACATAAGGCTCCTCGATAGATTCTCGCTTCTGAGGATCGGGCAAGGCGGCTGGATTGTCTACCATCATGCAACGGCCATCGAGCATATTAACCTTGTACACCACTGAGGGGGCCGTCACAATCAGATCGAGGTCATACTCCCGCTCCAGCCTCTCCTGAACAATCTCCATATGCAGCAGGCCGAGAAAGCCACAGCGGAAACCAAAACCCATGGCGCTGCTGGTTTCCGGTTCGTATTGCAAGGCCGCGTCCGAGAGGCGCAACTTATCGAGAGCCTCCCGCAGATCGGGGTATTGATCAGCATCGGTGGGGAAGAGACCGCAGAACACCATTGGCTTGGCCTCGGTGTAGCCGGGCAGGGGCTCAGCGGCCGGAGCCGCCAGGAGGGTGATCGTGTCACCCACCCGCGCGTCGGCCACCGCTTTGATCGACGCCGCCAGATACCCCACCTCCCCGGCATGGAGACTGTCGACCTGCCGTTGATCGGGAGCCATCACGCCCACCTCATCCAGCTCGTAGCTCTTGCCGCTGGCCATCAGCAACACCTTGTCTTTGCGGCGGATCGTGCCGCTCATGACCCGGAAGTAAACGATCACACCCCGGTAGGGATCGTAGTAGGAATCAAAAATCAGTGCCCGCAGCGGCTCCGTCAAGCGATCGGGTGGCGGCGGCACCCGATCCACCACCGCCTGAAGGATCTCCTGCACCCCAAGGCCGGTCTTGGCCGAGCAGGGGATGGCGCCGGAGCAATCCAGCCCGATGATCGCCTCAATCTCGGCGCGGATGCGCTCCGGATCAGCCCCGGGAAGGTCGATCTTATTGAGCACCGGGATGATCTCCAGGTCGTTTTCCAGCGCCAGATACACATTGGCCAGAGTCTGGGCCTCAACCCCTTGGCTGGCATCCACAACCAGCAACGCCCCCTCACAGGCTTGCAAGGAGCGGCTCACCTCGTAGGAAAAATCGACATGACCTGGCGTGTCGATCAGGTTGAGGATGTAGATCTGCCCGTCCGCGGCCTTGTACTCCATGCGGGCGGCTTGGAGCTTGATCGTGATGCCACGCTCCCGCTCCAACTCCATATTGTCGAGGAATTGTTCCTGCATGTCGCGGGCGGCGACGGTGCCCGTCTCCTGCAGCAACCTGTCCGCCAGGGTTGACTTGCCATGGTCGATATGGGCAATGATGCAGAAATTGCGGATCCGGGAAACGGGAACGTCGGTCATGCGCAGGGGGCGTCCCGGCTCGGGATGATGGGACTCCAGTCCCGATCCTAGGCAGCGGACCCTGATGGACCGGGTCTCTGAAGCGCGCTAGTGGTGGAGACACCGAAGCCTTCGCCGCTGCCCCATGGCCCACACCAGCACGGCTCGCTGCATCCATCACAGGCCCCTGACGGTGTTCGCCGCCCCCGGCCGCTATGTGCAGGGCCCTGGAGCCACCTGGGAGTTGGGGCGGGAGCTGCAACGCCTTGGCCTGCGTGGCCCGGTGCTGTTCGTCGCGGGGGGCACCGCCCGCCGAGACCTGGCTCCTGTGTGGCAGAGCAGCCTGCCCCCGCAGGGGCTCCAGCCTGTGGTGATGGCCTTTGCAGGCGAATGCAGCGTGGCGGAGATCAACCGGCTGGTGGAGGAGGGGCGCCGCGCGACCGCAGTGGCCGTGGTAGGGGCTGGAGGCGGCAAGGCCGCCGACACGGCCCGAGCAGTGGCCGATGCCCTGGGGCTTCCCGCCATCCTCACCCCCACCTTGGCCAGCACCGACGCCCCCTGCAGCGCCCTCTCGGTGATCTACAGCGCCGCCGGAGCGGTGGAAGGGATCCGCTACACCAGCCGCCATCCACTCCTGGTTCTGGTGGACACCGAGGTGGTGGCTCGCGCGCCGAAACGGCAGCTGGTCGGCGGGCTCGGCGATGCCCTGGCCACCTGGTTCGAAGCCCGCACCGTGCGGGAGAGCTGCAGCCACAACGTGGTGGGGGGTCTGCCCACCACCACCGCCACCGCCCTGGCCAAGCTCTGCCGCGACATCCTGCTGGCCGACGGCCCCGCCGCCTGCGCCGCAGTGGAGGCGGGCGTCACCACCCCCGCCCTGGAGCGGGTCGTGGAAGCCAATATCCTGCTCTCCGGGTTGGGGTTTGAAAGCGGCGGGCTGGCGGTGGCCCACGCGGTGCACAACGGCATCACTCAGATCCCCACCAGCCACGGATGCATCCACGGCGAGAAGGTGGCCTTTGGGCTGATCAGCCAACTCGTGCTGGAGGGCCGACCGCAGTCGGAGATCCAGGAGATCCTGCGCTATCAGCGCGCGGTGGGCCTGCCGGTGACTCTGGCGGAGGTGGGCGTGGAGGCCAGCAGCGACGACCAGCTGCGCACCATCGCCGAACGCAGCGTCATCCCGGGTGAATCAAGCCACAACGAACCCTTCCCCGTCACCGCCGAGGCGATGATCTCGGCTCTCAAGGCCGCCGATCAGCTCGGGCGCCAGCTGTGCTGACCCCTGCTTTGTCGCCAGCTTCCTAAGCTCGTCTTCACCATTTCCCACACCCACGCCCATGACCACCGATCCCCGTGCTCTCACCATCCCCAACGTCGAGCGGGTGCTGGATGAGCTGCGTCCCTATCTGATGGCCGATGGGGGCAACGTGGAAATCGTCGAGCTCGATGGTCCCGTGGTGAAGGTGCGTCTGCAGGGCGCCTGCGGCTCCTGCCCCAGCAGCACCATGACCCTGAAGATGGGCATTGAGCGCAAACTGCGGGAATCGATCCCGGAAGTCACCGAGGTTGTGCAAGTGCTCTGAGGGTCCGCCGAGTCACCCCGTAGGCTGCCGACGAGCATCTTTTGGCAACCGTGCTGGATCAGCGCCTCCTGCGCGAACACCCTGAGCTGATTTCGGAGCAGCTCCGTCGCCGCGGCCTCGAGGTCGATCTCACCGAGCTTCAGGCGATCGCCAAACACGAACGCGATCTGGAGGAGCAACGCAGAGGACGGCAGGCGGAAGGCAACCGCATTGGCCGGGAGGTGGGGCAGCGGATGCGGGCGGGGGGAACGCCGCAGGATGCTGAGGTGCGTGCTCTCAAAGACGAGGGAAATCGCATCAAGCGGCAGGTGGCGGGTCTGGAAGAGGAGGAGAAAACCCTGGAGCGCTGCCTGCGAGAGCAACTTCTCCTCCTCCCCAATCTCCCCTCCCCCCATGCCCCGCAGGGAGGGGGCGAACTGGACAACGTAGAGGTGAAGCGTTGGGGGGATCCTCGCCGTCCCGGTGTCGGCGAGACGCTGCGGGAGCACTGGCAGCTCCTCGAAGCACTGGGCCTGATCGAAACCGAACGCTCTGTGCGCATCGCCCAGAGCCGTTTTGTCACCTTGATGGGTGACGCGGCTCGCCTGGAGCGAGCCCTGATCAGCTTCATGTTGGATTTGCACACCCGGCGGGGCTACCGGGAAGTGCTGCCGCCGATCCTGGTGAACACCGCCAGCCTCACCGGCTCGGGCCAGCTACCCAAATTCGCCGAGGAAAGCTTCCGCTGCGCCGAGGATGATCTCTGGCTCACCCCCACCGCGGAGGTGCCCCTGACCTCCCTCCATCGCGATGAGGTGTTGGAGGCCAGCCAGCTGCCCCTGCGCTACGTCGCCTACACCCCCTGCTTTCGCCGCGAGGCGGGCTCCTACGGCCGCGACACCCGGGGGCTGATTCGCCTGCACCAATTCCACAAGGTGGAGCTCTACTGGTTTTGCCACCCCGACGCCTCCGAGGCGGCCCATGAGCAACTCACCCGGGATGCGGAGGCCGTGCTCGAAGCTCTGGAGCTGCCGTATCGCCGCATCGAGCTCTGCACGGGCGATCTGGGCTTCTCCGCCGCCCGCACCTATGACTTGGAGGTGTGGCTGGCCGGGGCCGGCGCCTATAGGGAGATCTCGAGCTGCAGCACCTGCGGCGATTTCCAGGCTCGCCGCAGCGCCATACGCTTCAAAGAGGAGGGCAAGGGCACGCGCCCGCTGCACACCCTCAACGGCAGTGGCCTGGCGGTGGGACGCACCATGGCGGCGCTGCTGGAGGCTGGACAACAGCCGGATGGTTCTGTGCGGCTGCCAGCGGCCCTGGTGCCCTACTTCGGCGCTGAGGCCTTGGGCAACCCATCCCCCTGATCAGCCTCCAGAATGCAATCCACTGAACGGTCCCTTTCCTGATGGGAGTCCTTACCGCCCTGGCCATCCTGGCCGGCCTGATCGTGGTCCACGAGGCGGGACACTTTTTTGCCGCCGTCTGGCAGGGAATTCGCGTCAGCGGTTTCTCCGTGGGATTCGGCCCTGTGCTTCTGCAGCGCCAACGGCGAGGGGTGACCTTTGCCCTGCGGGCGATCCCCCTGGGTGGTTTCGTCTCCTTTCCCGATGACGAGGAGGCCAGTCCCTTCCCCTCGGACGACCCCAACCTGCTGCGCAACCGGCCGCTGCCCCAGCGGGCCCTGGTGATCGCCGCCGGGGTGTTGGCCAATCTGCTGCTTGCCTATCTGGTGCTCCTGGCCCAGGGCGTGGTGCTGGGCATCCCCGCAGGCACCAGCGCCTCCCCTGGCGTGCTCGTGGCGGGAGTGCAGCCGGGCCAGGCTGCGGCTCAGGCTGGTCTGCGAGCTGGCGATCGGATTCTGACGCTGAATCAGCAGCCCGTGGCTGGCGGCCAGGAGGCCGTGGCTGGCCTGGTGCGACGGATTCAGGCCTCTCCCGGGCGCTCCCTCCAACTGCAAGCCGAGCGGGGCGGCCATCGCCTCAACCTCCTGCTGACGCCAACGGATCAGGCCGGCATCGGTCGGATCGGTGCCCAGCTGCAACCCTTCGGCACCGAGGTCTTCCGGGCTCCGAAGGGTCCCCTGGAGCCGATCCGTCAGGCGAATCACGACTTCATCGCCCTGACTCGGCGCACGGTGGAGGGCTTTGCCAGCCTGGTCACCCGCTTTGGCGAAACCGCCTCCCAAGTCTCTGGACCGGTGAAAATCGTGGAGATGGGCGCCTCCCTCGCTCGCCAGGGTGGGAGCAGTCTGTTTCTCTTCGCGGCCCTGATCTCGATCAACCTGGCCGTTCTGAACGCCTTGCCCCTGCCTCTGCTGGATGGTGGTCAGTTCACCCTGTTGCTGGTGGAGGGCCTGCGGGGCAGGCCCCTGCCCGAGCGTTTCCAACAGGCCTTCATGCAATCGGGCTTTGTGCTCCTGGTGGGGCTGAGTGTGGTGCTGATTGTCAAAGACACCTCTCAGTTGCCTCTGGTGCAGCAACTGTTCGAGCGTTAGGGCGATGCCCCGCTTTCCCAGTGCCCGCCAGCGGGCGCCGCTCCTGCTGGAACGTCTGGGCGCCCTCTATCCGGAGGCCACTTGCTCCCTTGACTGGCGCACTCCCTACGAGTTGCTGGTGGCCACCATGCTCTCGGCCCAGTGCACTGACGTCCGCGTCAACATGGTCACCCCGGCACTGTTCAAGCGCTTTCCCGACGCGGCGGCAGCCGCCGCCGTGGAACCCGAGGAGGTGGAACCCTATGTGCGCTCCACCGGCTTTTTTCGTAACAAGGCCAAATCCATTGTCGGCGCCTCCCGCCTGCTGATCGAGCGTCATGGCGGCCAGGTGCCCGCTTCCATGGCCGAGCTGTTGGAGCTGCCCGGGGTGGCGCGCAAAACGGCCAATGTGGTGCTGGCCCATGCCTTCGGCATCAACGCTGGCGTGACCGTTGACACCCACGTCAAGCGGCTGTCGCAACGGCTGGGCCTGAGCCGGCAGACCGATCCCCGACGCATTGAACCCGACCTGATGCGCTTGGTGCCCCAGCCTGAGTGGGAAAACCTCTCGATTCGGCTGATCTTCCATGGCCGAGCCGTTTGCAGCGCGCGCCGCCCCGCCTGCCACGACTGCCCGATTGCCGATCTCTGCCCCAGTCGGCTCAAGGGGTAAGCTCGAGAAAGTATCTCTTCCGCTCCCGCTGGTCGCATGGCGAAAAAGTCGATGATTGCGCGCGATGTAAAGCGCAAAAAGATGGTGGATCGCTTCGCGAGCAAGCGTGCCGCCCTCAAGGCCGCCATGGAGGCAACACCCGACCCCATGGAGCGTCTGGAGATCCATCGCAAGCTGCAGGGCCTGCCGCGGAACAGCGCCCCGAGCCGCCTGCGCAATCGCTGCTGGGCCACAGGCAAATCTCGCGGTGTCTATAGGGATTTCGGCCTCTGCCGCAACCAGCTGCGCGAACGGGCCCATAAGGGTGAGCTGCCTGGTGTGGTGAAGTCGAGCTGGTGAAGGCACCTCCGCTCCACCCCTGACGGGAGGCGGGCCAAGGGCGCCATCGGCACCACTGCCGCTGCGCCCTCCTGCCGCAACAGATCAGATGTGCGTTAGGGAGGCTCTGGAAAACCCATCAGCGGCACCCGTGAGAGCACGGAGATGCCAGTTGTTGCAAGGGACAGCTTCCACTAGCGACCGGTTGTCCAGAGCTTCCTTCGTGTTCCGTCCCGGACGTTCATGCATCGTCTTCGGCTTGGTCCGCGCGTCCAGATGCCTTCCTCAAGAAAGGGCTCCGGGCGAGGTACCCGTCCAAGGATTCACAGCGCATTTGCAGGGCGGCACACTAGGACAATGGCTCGATCAAGCCGTCTTTGCGCTGTGCCCGCAGCGACCGTTGCCCGACAGCCTGAGCCTCTGTGGCGTGGTGCTTCAGAGCTCCTGACCAAGCCGCTGTCTGGGAATCGGCGCCACCAGGCACTGATTTCTGGCCCTGGCCCCGTCGCGCCTGCGGTCGCCCATGCCCGTTGGACTTCAGCAAGGCAAGGCGGCGCGTCACGGGCCAGTGGAAATCCACCCGTCCGGTAGGGGTCAGATGCGAGAATCGCAACGACTCAGAAGCAATAACGCCCAGTGCAAGGACAAACGCAGTCGATCTCCTTTGATGGCCGGGAGATCCGACTGACCAGCGGCCGTTACGCCCCCCAAGCCGGCGGCGCCGTGATGATCGAATGCGGAGATACCGCCATCCTGGTGACAGCCACCCGCTCCACCCCCCGCGAAGGCATCGATTTCCTTCCCCTCATTTGCGACTACGAGGAACGGCTCTATGCGGCCGGTCGCATTCCCGGCAGCTTCCTTCGGCGCGAATCCCGTCCCCCGGAGCGGGCCACCTTGATCGCTCGCCTCATTGATCGCCCCCTGCGCCCCCTCTTCCCGAGCTGGATGCGGGATGATCTGCAAGTGGTGGCCACCTGCATGTCGCTGGACGAGCGGGTTCCTCCTGATGTGCTTGCCGTCACGGGAGCCTCAATGGCCACCCTGCTGGCTCAGATTCCCTTTCATGGCCCGATGGCGGCCGTGCGTGTGGGTCTGCTGGGGGATGATTTCGTGCTCAATCCCAGCTTTCGCGAGATTCAACGCAGCGCTCTCGATCTGGTGGTGGCCGGCACACCGGATGGGGTGGTGATGGTGGAAGCGGGAGCGGATCAGCTGCCCGAGCAAGATGTGATTGAGGCGATCGACTTCGGTTACGAGGCGGTCAATGAACTGATCAAGGCCCAAATCAGCCTCCTGACGGAACTGGGACTGCAGCCAGCGCCGATTCCGGAAGAAAAAGTCGGCGACGCCAACCTGCCCGCCTTTTTGGAGAAGCAATGCGCCAAGGGCATCGGCGAGATACTGCAGCAGTTTGAACTGAGCAAGCCCCAGCGGGATGAAAAGCTCGACGCAATCCAGGCCGAGGTGAGCGAGAAGATCGCCAGCTTGCAGGAGGACGATCCGGTGAAGATGGCGGTCAGCGGCAACAGCAAGGCCCTGCCGAATGGCTACAAGAGCCTCACCAAAAAGCTGATGCGCCAGCAGATCCTTAAGGAAGGTCGCCGCGTGGATGGTCGGCAGCTTGATGAGGTGCGGCCGATCTCTGCCGCGGCCGGTGTGTTGCCCAAGCGGGTGCACGGCTCGGGGCTGTTTCAACGGGGCCTCACCCAGGTCCTCTCCACCGCCACGCTGGGCACGCCCAGTGATGCGCAAGAGATGGACGACCTCAACCCGGCCAAGGAGAAACTCTATCTCCACCACTACAACTTCCCCCCCTATTCCGTCGCCGAAACTCGGCCGATGCGCTCGCCCGGACGGCGGGAAATCGGCCACGGGGCTCTAGCGGAGAGGGCCCTGCTACCCGTGCTACCACCAAAGGAAAACTTTCCTTATGTGTTGCGCGTGGTGAGTGAGGTGTTGAGTTCCAACGGCTCCACCTCCATGGGCTCAGTGTGCGGCAGCACCCTCGCTCTGATGGATGCGGGCGTGCCGATCAAGGCGCCGGTGAGCGGCGCGGCCATGGGGTTGATCAAGGAAGGGGAGGAGGTGCGGATCCTCACGGACATCCAGGGGATTGAGGATTTCCTCGGCGACATGGACTTCAAGGTGGCCGGCACTGAGAAGGGCATCACGGCCCTGCAAATGGACATGAAGATCACCGGACTCGCCATGAGCACCGTGTCGGAGGCCATCAAGCAGGCTCGCCCCGCCCGTCTCCACATCCTGGAGAAGATGCTGGAAGCGATCGACAAGCCACGCGACACCCTCTCTCCCCATGCGCCGCGACTGCTGAGCTTCCGCATCGATCCTGAATTGATTGGCACCGTCATCGGCCCTGGCGGTCGCACGATCAAGGGCATCACCGAACGCACCAACACCAAAATCGACATCGAAGATGGCGGCATGGTGACAATCGCCAGCCATGACGGTCTGGCGGCGGAGGAAGCCCAGCGGATGATCGAAGGTCTGACCCGTCGCGTCAGCGAAGGAGAGGTGTTCTCCGGTGCGGTGACCCGGGTGATTCCGATCGGTGCCTTCGTGGAGATCCTTCCGGGCAAGGAGGGGATGATCCACATCTCCCAGCTCTCGGAGGCCCGGGTGGAAAAGGTGGAGGATGTGGTGAACGTGGGTGATCACGTCACGGTGCGCGTGCGGGAAATCGACAACCGCGGTCGCATCAACCTCACCCTTCGCGGCGTTCCCCAGCAGGAGCCTGTCACGCCCTGACTATCGGTCTGTGCTGGAGAGGCAGAGCCCCCTCCAGGTTCCGCAAGGGGCCTGGTGGGGGCTTGTTTTTGGATTGGAAGCGGCTTCTTGTTGGAGCGCTGGAGACAGAACAATGCCCCCCTAATCGAACGTCCTTCAAGTTCATGGTTTATCCCGGAGCGGGTCTGTGAAGCTGGATTTGATCTCCTGCAAGATGTCCAGCCAGAGAAGGGGGAAGCCTGATCAAGATTTGTGGCGTATTTGCAGGACAGGAGACCAGGAGCCTGTTGCGCATAGAACAACTTGGTCAACGGTCACAGACAAAAGCTGCAAGACGCACCAACCGAGAGCTCTTGAGGAGCTCATTGAGCTGGCTCAAGCAAACAGGTTCTTCAGAAATCCTTTTTTGGAAGCAGGTTTGGCCTGGATCCAGTCGAGTCGGAGCTCGAT
>JBKDSV010000044.1:0-3458 GCA_046340795.1 Cyanobacteriota bacterium
GTCGCCTCCCAGTCACGATCGGTAATGCCAGCAGGAGGATGAGCCATCTTGGCCTGTCTCGTTGTGAGATCAAAGCTGTTGTGGGGGGCGCTGTCAAGGGCGTCGAGGGCCAGGGGAGCTTCCACCCCCGTGAATGGTTACAGGAAGGGAGCCTGGGAGCCAACAGTGATCAGGTGTTGGACAGGCAGTGGTTCCATGGCAAGGAGTTCTACACAGGCCACACTTCCCAGGCTGGGAGCAAGGACATGGACAGGGCCCTGCGCAGCCAGGATGCGATCGCGGATGCGGGCACGGATGGCCTCGCCCCTAGCCTGATACAGCACGATGTCTCCAGGGATGGGATAGGTGGCATCACTGATCGCTCCCCGCCGCTTCACCCCCTCCCACGTCAGCCACCCTTGCAACAAGGGCCAGCTGACCTTCTCCATCACCCAGTCGCCGAGGCCCCGCTCGTCTCCGCCCAGCGCGTCAATCAACTGGCTTTCGAGCTGTGAACGCCGCTCACCATCCAGCGCGATGGCCGGCCACGCCCACTCCCCCGTTTCTTCCAGTGTGGCATCATGCAACCGTTTGGCCGCCGCAGCAATCCAGGCCCTCGCGATCGCCGCACGAGACTCCGCCAGGTCTTCATCGGCGTCAGTCAGTGCTTCTGGCAACACTACGGATGAGGACACCTCCCGCATGGCCTCCTCGAACACCATTGGCTTGATTCCACCTGCCAGCAACAGCTCCCGCAACTCAGCGGAGAGCTCCAGCTGACGCGCTGTTTGGATCAGTTTGGATCCTTGTGTTTCTTCCCAAGAAAAGTGCCTCTCGGGGCGAGGCTTCAAGGTCAATGCCCGTAATTCATAGAGTGGATCAGCAAGAAGCGCTTGCCACAAATGAAGCCGGTAAGCCCCTGAATCAACAGCCCCAGCCTGAAGATCCTGGCTGTGTCTAGCTGAATCGTAAGTTGGAATCGAGCGTCCTTGCGCTCCGAGGCTACTGCCAAGATCACCCCAATAGCAGGGAATTATCTCCGCATAGGCTCCAATCTTTTCTTCAATTAGTTTGAGAGTTTCACTGTATCTTTTATATCGCACTCCTGTGCCATGAACAAAGAGAAGTTTGGGCATAATGGCCTTAAGCATTTGCTTGAGAGAAGAGCGCCGTAGATTAACTGATGTTATCACTCCTGTGTTTTTAAGTTGGCTCTGACAGCAAGAAACCACGCGCATTTCCTCCTGCTCTGAGCAAGAGGCACCTGCTGGCAGGCTGACTGAAACTGCTCTTCACCGCCGGGTGCAAGGAACAACTCCATGGGAGTCGAGCAGAGCAATCGATCGCCCCTTTCTTGATTGCGCTCACTTCAAGATCTGCAGGTGGTTGCAAGACGCAATGCGTTGGGAGATCGTGGAACTGACCGTTCCGAAAAAATTTTGAGGCGCCTTCGGCACCATCCAAACGAATAGATTGCTCCTTGCACAGGCAGACCAGAAAAGAAAATAGCCAAGATTGAGGAATAAAAAGTTTATGCATAAATGAGGTTAGTCTTGAGGGAGGCAGCAGACGCGAAAACCAACATGACCGTCGAGTCCCTGCGGGTGAAGCCTGCCGCGGTAGGCCGAGCGGCAGCGTGCAGGGAAGGTGTCCCAAGCACCGCCGCGCACCAGCCTAAATGCAGCTTCAGGTGTATTTTCCTCAGTCAAAAAATGGCTGTCGTCCGACTGCCAAGGATATTTATTGGGCCAGTGATCAGCGCACCATTCCCACACATTGCCGTGCATGTCATGCAGACCCCAGGCGTTGGCGGGGAAGCTGGCGACCACAGTGGTCTCGCCCCTTCCCTTTGCCTTTGGGCCATTTTCATAGGGATTAGATCCATTGTAATTCGCCAATTCTGTAGTCAGCGTGGCACCGAAGTGAAAGGGGGTGGTGGTGCCGGCCCGGCAGGCATATTCCCACTGCGCCTCGCTGGGCAACACATAGTTTTTCCCTTTGCGTTGCCTGAGGCGGCGGCAAAACTCCTCCGCCTCCTGCCAGCGCACGTTTTCCACCGGTCGGTTGGAGCCCGGAAAACGGGAGGGGGTGGGATTGAGCTCCCGCTGCCATGGCGGCTCTCCTTCCCTCGGCAGCCATTCCGCCACCACCCGCCACTGGGCCTGAGTGACAGGCGTTTGCCCCATCAGGAATTCCCCCAGCTGCACACGATGGACAGGGCGCTCATGGGAGACGCTGTCCTGCTCCTCTTCTGACGCCCCCATCAGAAAGCTGCCTTCTGGAATCCGCAGCAGCGTGAGCACCACGCCTGGGGCCAACTGCTCATGATGGGCCAGCTGGCAGCTGCGCCAACGCAGGGTCCGCAGCGGGTCCACCGGGCGCATAGGATCCGCCGTGGGGAAGCTGGACATGGCAGGCATGGCGGGCTGACCCGCTTGAGCTTATGTCTCCGCCGCTGATTCAAGCCATTATTGCAGGAAACAAGACCAAAGAAGACTTTAGATCCACCCTCGAGAGGATCCCATCAGATGAGCTGTTCGCCTTGTTTTGATCGGGGTCGTCACGCATAGGGCAGGAGGGTGATATGCAAATCTTAACAAGTAAAAAGGATGATTTGCACATACCGCTGTGGTGGTAATACTGGTAAGCAGGGCCTCCTGAAGAAGGCGAGACCGACTGCGGAACAATAGATCTGAGCAGTTTCTGGCGGTAGAATGCTTGCGAATGGGCCCAAATGCGCCCAAAAGCCGCTCAGCGTTTTCCACGTGTACCGATGCGAGCATCGTGACCAGCTCTCGTTTGAAGACTTCTTCCTGCCGTTTGGAGGAAAACTCTCTGCTGACAACCGCTGGATCAAGCTGGCCGAGTTGATCCCATGGGATGATCTGGAAGATGACTATGCAGCTCAGTTCTGCAAAGGGTTTAGTGCTCCAGCAAAGCCCTTCCGCATGGCGCTGGGGACTTTGATCATCAAGGCGCGCATGGGGCTCACGGACGAAGAACTTGTTAAGAAAGCTCTGGAGAACCGGTCGCCAGTGGAAGCTGTCCCTTGCAGCAACTGGGAGCTCCATGCTCTCACAGGTGCCGCTGAGGGGTTTTTTCAGAGCCTCCTTAAGCAGGTCAAAGAGAATCCATATCTCCAATTCTTCATCGGCTTGGAGGCCTTTCAGTACTCGGCTCCATTCGATCCATCGATGATGGTGTACTTCCGGAAACGACTGACAGAATCGGTCGTGAATGACTGCAACGAGCGATTCGTGCGTCACGGGCTGAGCATGATCCGCTCTGCTGCTGCCGATCATCGTGACGACGATGATCGGCAGCCATGGAGATGAAACGGGAGCACGTCACCTTAGCAGTGAGTAATCATACTTAGGCTGTGGTCAGTGTTGGTGTGCCAATGAGGTCATTCAGATAGGCGCAACGATGGGCGAGTACTTGGGGAACGCGCTCTGCCTTCCACTGAGCACCCGGCAGGT
>JBKDSV010000045.1:0-5514 GCA_046340795.1 Cyanobacteriota bacterium
ATCATCCAGGCCTGCAACACCTGGCCGAACTCCTGGAGATGAGCCTTGTTGAACAGGTAGAGGAAGGTGGCATCGGAGGGCCAGCGCTTGAAGTCCAGGCCCAGCGCCTGGTTCAGCGCCTCTCGTTGCCGCCTGGCAAACGCCTCCAAATCACGAGAGCTGCGGCAGCCACTGAGGATCCCGAGAACCGCCACCAGCAGCAGAAACCACTGCGGGTAGTGCACCCCACGGCGGTAGCGGCCAGCTGGGATAGCCTTGAGAAAGCTGATCAGATGATCATCAGCAATGGGCTGACCGACTGCAGGGCACCTCGAAAAATCACTTTTGGCCTGCCGCGACTGGCCAGCGAGGTCAGTGACAGCAAGGGATTTCACTCCAGGAGGCGAGGAGGAGGCGAAATTTTTCGAGGTGCCCTACAGGAGAACAGGTCTCGGACATCGGAAGGGAGCGCTCCCTCCAACCAAACCAAAGGCTGACAGGTCCGATAAGGGCTATCTGGACAGACCTTTAGGCAACCCTGGGGCTGAGCGGGGTCAGAGTTCCCTGGGTGCCATCCCGGGCTGTGAACGGGTACCAAACCAGGCGCGTGATGGATTGCTCACCCGCTACAGCAGGACGGAGATCTGCATGGGTCCTGTCCTTGGCGAGCATTAGGGGGACCGAGCCAAGCATGCGAGCAACACTCCGTTACCTCAAAAACACACCTCCTGGCAGACCATGCTATAATGACAGCGGCCAACAATTTCTTGATAGGCTCTGACCGATGCCTCTCTTCTCCATCCTCCCTGATCCGGAGTTCTCCCTGACAGCTGGCATCACGCTCCAACCCGCGTCCGGCGATCAAGTCACCACGGAACAAGGTGGATCTGCGATCTATTCATTTGTTCTCAATAGTGTTCCAACGGATCCTGTCAGACTCCTCTTCACGCTTTCCGATCCAACAGAAGGGAGTTTGAGTTCGACCAGTCTCACCTTCACAACAACAAACTGGAATACGCCACGAAATCTTACTGTCACGGGTGTTGATGACATCGAAGACGATGGCGATATCAATTACATCGTCAGCATTAGGGTTCAGAGTGAAGATCCCGATTATGGGCCGAGAATAGACGGAACGGGTGGGATACAACTTCCCAATCTTCAGCTGATTAATCTAGACGATGGTCAGGATCGTGGTCTTGAACTCTATGGCGATAGCGGAGGGCTCGTTGTCAATGACCGACTGCAGGGTCTGAATGGTAAGGATCTAATCTTTGGTCGCTATGGGCGTGACCGTCTCCGTGGTGGCCTCAATGATGATACCGTTCACGGCGAACAAGATGATGATGGTCTTTGGGGAGAAGGAGGAAATGATGATCTTTATGGCGGCTATGGCAGTGATACCCTTCATGGCGAGCAGGGTAATGATACCCTTTATGGCGGAGATGGTGATGACCGACTCACTGGCGGAGAAGGGACTGATCTATTAGTCGGTGGCAACGGCAATGATTTGTATGTGATTGATGATGAACTCGACACCATTAATGATCAAGGCTCCTTGAGCGATAGAGATAGAGTTAATGTTCGCGGTAGCTTTAGTGCATACACTCTTCCAAATGGAATTGAGGATGCGAGCCTACAGGCCACTAACTGTAACTCGCTGACAGGTAATCAGAGTAATAACAATCTCGTTGGCAATGGCAATGGAAACTCGATCGACGGAGGAAGTGGTAATGATACAGTTAATGGAGGAGATGGCAATGACGTAATCATCGGCGGCGACGGCGGTGGCAATGATCTTTACCAAGGTGGCAACGGGATTGACACTGTTAACTATAGCTCTGTCGTGACCGATAGTGTTACTGTTGACCTTGCCACAGGTAGTGCGTCAGGAGATGGAACGGATAACCTGCTTAGCATTGAAAATGTGATCGGTGGATCCAGAAACGACGTCATCACTGGATCCAGTGTCAACAACACTCTGAATGGGGGAGGTGGTACCGACAGACTGACGGGAGGAGGGGGCGCTGACAGACTCGCAGGAGGAGTGGGTGCTGATGTCTTCCGTTATTTGACAATCACAGATTCCAATGTCACAGCCGCGAATCGGGATACAATCGTTGACTTCAATGGTCGTGCTGGAGATCGCATTGATCTTTCCTCTATTGATGCAAATAGTCGACTCTCTGGCGATCAGGTATTTAACTTTATCGGTACAGCCTCTTTCTCAGGAGTCTTCGGCCAATTGCGCTTCGCAAGTGGCATTCTTAGTGCTGATACCAATGGCGACCGTAGCGCTGACTTCGCCATTGCACTAACTAACGTGACAGCACTAAATGTGGGATGGGTCACTCTTTAGGGCACAACAAAAATCGCCATTCTAGCGAAGCTTAGGAAACTTAATAACAAAGCCGGTCAACAACGACCGGCTTTTATATTGCAAGTATATTGCAAGCGTTTATAGGACGAGATGCCCCGCCACTCCAATCCGCCCCGATTCCTCTTGACAACGCAGATGGCCTTCATCCAGCCTTTAGGGAAGCTCTGGAAAACCGGTCGCTAGGGAAGCTCTGGACAACCGGTCGCCAGTGGAAGCTGTCCCTTGAGCTCCGCAGTCTCACGGGTGCCGCTGATGGGTTTTCCAGAGCCTCCTTAGGGAAGTTCTATACAACCGGTCGCCAGTGGGCACCAACTGGGAGCTCCGTGGTCTCACAGGTGCCGCTGAGGAGTTTTCCGGAGCCTCCTTAGCGAATCGATCTGATGGAATTGAAGTCCTCAGGGATCAGGAAGCAGCGAGGGCCTCTCACCCCCACGATGATGGGCGATCCAGGCCTGTTCCAAGAAGGGCCAGATGTCTCGTCCCTGCTGCCGGAGGGTGGTGACGACCGTGAGCAGACGGCTGCGGCAGAGAGCTGAGGTGCTTACCGTTTTGACCCAGGGCATTGTTTCTCCCCGCTCGCAACCCAGCTCCGTCACCCGTTGGCACGTCTGCTCAAAGTCCAACCGCATTGGCTGGCAACATGGCTTCAAGGTGGCCCCAGTCGCTCACCACCACGCCGGCAAAGCCCTGGCCCCGCAGCTCTTTGGCCGCCGCCGCAGAACGGCTCAAGCCCTGGAAGAACACCGTCAGCAGCGAAGTCACCATCACCCACAACCAACCGCGCTTGCCTTTGGGATTGCCGCCATCCGCATTGCCGGCCGGGGGGCGCCGACGCCGATTTCATCGACATCGGCCATGGGCTGTTGCTGTGCCGCATGATGGGCGTCTAAGGTAACCACCTCCGGAGTAGAGCTGAGCCGCTGGCGCCTGTCTGAAAGTGCGCCGCGGCTGAGCTCCACCCCGAGAAGTTGAGCCAGAAGGAGCTGCACTTTGCTCAAACTCAAGGGCACCTCGAAAAATCACTGTTGGCCTGCCGCGACTGGCCAGCGAGGTCAGTGGCGGCAAGGGATTTCACTCCGGGACGCGGGGGGAGGCGGGATTTTTCGAGGTGCCCTCAAGGGAAAGGAACCCGTCAGCAAGCCCACCAGGCCACTGAGCTTGGGCCCGTAGCGACTGGCCTCCACCTCCCAGGGCCCATTAGTGGTCTGTCCCAATAGCACTGGCACGCCGCCGCCGGTTTGGGTTTGGTGCGTGGGAACAGCTCCTCACCATTGGCCTCCCCGTTCGAAACCCCTGCTCTGGCAGTTGATCTGATCAGCTTTCTCAAGGCGCTTCCCGATTGCCGGCTGCGCCGGGGCATCCGCTATCCGCAGTGGTGGATGCTGCTGGTGGGGATCCTTTCCATCCTCAGCAACCAGTGGGGTTGCGGAGCACGGGCGACAGCGCGGCCCCTGGCCGACGCTCACATGCCCGCAGACCGCCTTGCGCAGGGGTGTTTCGAGATTGAGATTCAGCCCGACACAGACCCGTTGATGATCTGAGCTGAACCATTCCTGAAGCAACGGAAACAATCGGGTCGATACAGGGGTGACGCAGGCCAGCAAATCACTGCGACAACCTTTGCACGAAACACTTGGAGGTTGTTCCGATTTTCTTTGTCGGCAGATCGGTGTTGTCGTGCGAAGCGAGGACCAGCGCCACCCGGACCAGCCTCGCAGACCAAGGCAGGGCCGTCTGCCTCAGGCCTGCGCTTCTAAAAACACCTCCGCCGCCCGCTCATAACCCTGACGCGTGTCATCCGCCATGCGATCCAGCTGGCGAATCATCATGGCCTGGCGGGGGTGGTTGCGAAAGCGGTCGGCATGGCGGCTCTGGAAGGCCCAATAGAGCGACTGGAAGGGACAGGCATCAGGACCTGTCTTTACTTTTGGATTGTAGCGGCAGTGGGCGCAATGATCGCCCATGCGATCGAGATAGGCGGGGCCCGCCGCGTAGGGTTTGGTAGCCAACCAACCACCGTCGGCGTAGAGCACCATGCCAAGCACATTGGGCACCATCACCCAGTCATAGGCGTCGCTGTACATCTCTAAATACCAGCGCAGCACCTGCCGAGGCGCATAGCCCCCCAGCAAGAAATAATTGCCGAGCACCATCAGGCGCTGGATGTGGTGGTTATAGCCCAGCCGAATCGCCCCCTCAATCGCCTGGCGGACGCAGCGCAGCTCCGTCTCCCCTGTGTAGGCCCAGCGGGGCAAGGGGCGGTGGGCCTCCAGCGCGTTCCTGTCCCCGTACTCCGGCATGTGGCGCCAATACATGCCGTGGATGAATTCCCGCCAGCCCACGATCTGCCGCACAAACCCTTCCACTGACGCCAAGGGCGCGCGCCCCTCCCCGTAGGCCGCTTCCGCCGCCCGCACGCATTCCAGCGGCGTGAGCAGGCCGATGTTGAGCAGGGGCGACAAGACGGAATGAAACAAGATGGGCTCTTCCTCCAGCATCAGGTCTTCCCAGGGCCCAAAGCCCGCCAGCCGCTCCGCCACGAAGCGCTCCAGCCACGCCAACGCCCCTGCCCGGGTCACCGGCAGCCAAAGATCCGCCGCCCGGCCGGGGTGATCGGCAAACAGGCGCTCCACCTGGGCCGCCACCGCGTTCACCAGCGGGTCTGCCAGCGGCGGCGGCGGCTTCGGCACCACCAGGCGAGCCTTGCGAAACTGGGCGCGGGTTTGGCGGTTGTCCGCATCGGTGTTCCAGACGCCGCCCACGGGCTGGCCCCGAGGATCGATCAACACCCCCAGCTCCTTGCGCAGGCGCCGGTAGTGCTGCTCCATCACCAGCGACCGCCGCTCCCGGGCCCAGGCGAGAAAGTCGCGGCGGGGCAGCAGGAATTGGGGGTTGGGGTGGGTGTGAATGGGCACCCCGAGGCGTTGCGCGAGGGCAGGCAGGGCCGCTTGGCTGTGGAAGTCGTTGGGCTCCAGCAGATGGATGGTGCGCACGCCATGGCGCGGGATCCAGACGGCGAGCACAGCCTCGCTGTCGGCAAGCGCACTGGTGGGGGTTCCGGCACGGGCTCCAGCCCCGTCACGAACGGCGGGGGCCGTGATCTCCGTTGCGGCGTCGCTCTTGAAAAGGGGGGCCTCCAAGCGGTGATAGAGCAC